>NZ_JBVJCB010000001.1:835696-1143599 GCF_055589025.1 Streptomyces sp. NPDC041968
GCCCTGACCGTTGCCGTACAGCACGCCCACATCGGTGCGACCGTCACCGTCGAAGTCACCCGACGTCACCTTGGACCGCTCCCAGTCCCAGCTGATGGTGCCGGCGCTGTCCCAGACCTTCTCGGGCTTGCCGAAGCCGGTGCCGCTGCTGGTCAGCGTCCACAGCGCGGTGCGGTTGGTCCCGTCGTTCCCCGCGCCGTTGCCGTACAGCACGCCCACGTCGTCCCGGCCGTCAGCGTCGAAGTCGCCGGTGACCACCTTGGACCGGCTCCACTCCCAGCTGATCGACCCCGCGCTGTCCCAGACCTTCACGGGCTTGCCGAAGCCGGTGCCGCTGCTGGTCAGCGTCCACAGGGCGGTGCGGTTGGTCCCGTCGCTCTGGCGGCCGTAGTCGTAGAGCACGCCGACGTCGCCGTCGCCGTCACCGTCGAAGTCGCCGCTGAACGCCTTGGACCGGCTCCAGTTCCAGCTGCCTCCCGTGGCGCTGTCCCACACGCGCACGGGGCTGCCGAAGCCGGTGCCGTTGCTGGTCAGCGTCCACAGGGCGGTGCGGTTGGTCCCGTCGGTGCCCTGACCGTAGTCGTACAGCACACCCACGTCTCCCCGACCGTCTCCGTCGAAGTCGGCGGCGGGGGTCCTCACGGCGTTCCGGGCGACCCAGTCGCGGACGTCGTCGACGCGGGCGGCGACCGCGCCGGCGGAGGCGCCCTCCGCGGAGTCGACACCGAAGCAGCCCACCTGGTTCGAACGGCTGCTGACCGCGACGAGCGCGGGGCGGCCGTCGACGGTCCGCAGGACGGGACCGCCCGCGTCGCCCTGGCAGACCGAGGCGCCGTCCTTGCCGCTCAGGGTCAGGTCGGCGCCGTCGACGGCGGTGACGGCGAAGGTGCCGGTGTGCCGGTCGAGCGGCACCCACTCGGTCGCGGTGCGACCGTGACCGGCGACGGTGAGGTCCTGCCCGGCGACGGGCGCCGCGGTGGCGAGGGCGACGGGGGCCACCCCGCGCACGGGCTGCGCCAGGCGGGCCAGCACCAGATCGCGCTCGCCGTGCGGGCGGAGCTCCAGGACGGCCCTCTGCACCCCGCCCACGGTCGCGACGGTCTTCAGCCGGGGCGCACCGGCCGGGACGGAGAGGTCGGCGGCCGGGTTCTCGGCGAAGCAACTGGCGGTCGTGAGCACCCACTCGGGCGAGACCAGCGAGCCCGAGCAGCCCCGCTGGTGGTCACCGACCACGAGCCGGGCGGTGAATCCCAGGTCGGCGTCGGTCGAGGGCCGGCCGACCAGAGCCTCCGCGGGCGTGACGCTCAGGAACAGCGGCACCGCGCCGAGCAGCACGGCTGCCCGTCTGAGCCGGCGCGGGCGTGAAGCGGTCGTGCGTACGTTCATGGCGATCCTAGGAGTCGGTCTCGGGAACTGGCTCGAAGGTTGCGGTACGCCGAGTGCTCTTCACATGCCGGGCCGTGCTCTTCGCGCCCCGTCGGCGAAGAACACCCGATACCCGCCCCCGCGGCCATCTAAGACCGTGCTCCATGATCCGTCCACGGGACGAACCACCCGAGGCATGACGTACGTCACCTGCGTGCCACCCGCCGTTACTTGACCGTCAACGGCAGCAGCTTCTTGCCGGTCGGGCCGATCTGGATCTCCGTGTCCATCGCGGGGCACACCCCGCAGTCGAAGCACGGGGTCCAGCGGCAGTCGTCGACCTCGGTCTCGTCGAGGGCGTCCTGCCAGTCCTCCCAGAGCCACTCCTTGTCGAGGCCGGAGTCGAGGTGGTCCCAGGGCAGGACCTCCTCGTAGCCGCGCTCGCGGGTGGTGTACCAGTCGACGTCGACGCCGAAGGGCTCCAGGGCCTTGTCGGCGCAGGCCGTCCAGCGGTCGTAGGAGAAGTGCTCGCGCCAGCCGTCGAAGCGGCCGCCGTCCTCGTAGACGGCGCGGATGACGGCGCTCATGCGGCGGTCGCCGCGGGAGAGGAGGCCCTCGATGATGCCGGGCTTGCCGTCGTGGTAGCGGAAGCCGATGGAGCGGCCGTACTTCTTGTCGCCGCGGATCTTGTCGCGGAGCTTCTGCAGGCGGGCGTCGGTCTCCTCGGAGGAGAGCTGCGGGGCCCACTGGAAGGGGGTGTGGGGCTTGGGGACGAAGCCGCCGATCGAGACGGTGCAGCGGATGTCGTTGGAGCCGGAGACCTCGCGGCCCTTCTGGATCACGCGGGTGGCCATGTCGGCGATCTGGAGGACGTCGTCGTCGGTCTCGGTCGGCAGGCCGCACATGAAGTACAGCTTCACCTGGCGCCAGCCGTTGCCGTAGGCGGTGGCGACGGTGCGGATCAGGTCCTCCTCCGAGACCATCTTGTTGATGACCTTGCGGATGCGCTCGGAGCCGCCCTCGGGGGCGAAGGTGAGGCCCGAGCGGCGGCCGTTGCGGGTCAGCTCGTTGGCCAGGTCGATGTTGAAGGCGTCGACGCGGGTGGAGGGGAGGGACAGGCCGATCTTGTCCTCCTCGTACCGGTCCGCGAGGCCCTTGGCGACGTCGGCGATCTCCGAGTGGTCCGCGGAGGAGAGGGAGAGGAGGCCGACCTCTTCGAAGCCGGTGGCCTTCAGGCCCTTCTCGACCATGTCGCCGATGCCGGTGATGGAGCGCTCGCGCACCGGACGGGTGATCATGCCGGCCTGACAGAAGCGGCAGCCGCGGGTGCAGCCGCGGAAGATCTCCACCGACATGCGCTCATGGACCGTCTCGGCCAGCGGCACGAGGGGCTGCTTGGGGTAGGGCCACTCGTCGAGGTCCATGACGGTGTGCTTGGACACACGCCACGGCACGCCCGAGCGGTTGGGGACGACGCGGGCGATACGGCCGTCGGGGAGGTACTCGACGTCGTAGAAGCCGGGGACGTACACCCCGCCCGTCCTCGCCAGGCGCAGGAGGAGCTCCTCGCGGCCGCCGGGGCGGCCCTCGGCCTTCCAGGCGCGGATGATGGCGGTGATCTCCAGGACGGCCTGCTCGCCGTCGCCGATGACCGCGCAGTCGATGAAGTCGGCGATCGGCTCGGGGTTGAAGGCCGCGTGGCCGCCGGCCAGGACGACCGGGTCGTCGATGCCGCGGTCCTTGGCCTCCAGCGGGATGCCGGCCAGGTCGAGGGCGGTCAGCATGTTCGTGTAGCCCAGCTCCGTGGAGAAGGAGAGGCCGAACACGTCGAAGGCGCCCACGGGGCGGTGGCCGTCCACGGTGAACTGCGGGACGGAGTGCTCCCGCATCAGCGCCTCGAGGTCCGGCCACACGCTGTAGGTGCGCTCGGCGAGGACGCCCTGCTGTTCGTTGAGGACCTCGTAGAGGATCATGACGCCCTGGTTGGGCAGACCGACCTCGTACGCGTCCGGGTACATCAGAGCCCAGCGGACGTCGCAGGATTCCCAGTCCTTGACCGTGGAGTTGAGCTCTCCGCCGACGTACTGGATCGGCTTCTGCACATGCGGGAGCAGAGCTTCGAGCTGCGGAAACACGGAAGACACAGACTCGGCGGCTTCGGCAGGCATCTCACGGAACCTTCGTGTGCTGACAAGGGGGACCATCCAGCCTAACCCGGCCCGGATGGTCCCCCTTACCGCTCGTCCCCGTACCGCCCGTCCCCCGGGTCTGCCCGGCTAGGCGGACATGGGTCTCTGCACGGTGATCGACTGGAGGAGCCCCACCGCTATCCACACGGCGAACATGGAGGAGCCGCCGTAGGAGACGAAGGGCAGGGGCAGGCCGGTGACCGGCATGATGCCGAGTGTCATGCCGATGTTCTCGAAGGTCTGGAAGGCGAACCAGGCGACGATCCCGGCGGCGACGACCGTCCCGTACAGGTCGGTGGTGTCGCGGGCGATCCGGCAGGCGCGCCAGAGCACCACGCCGAGCAGGACGACGATGAGCCCGGCGCCGAGGAAGCCCAGTTCCTCACCGGCGACGGTGAAGACGAAGTCGGTCTGCTGTTCCGGTACGAACTGACCGGTGGTCTGCGAGCCGTGGAAGAGGCCGGAGCCGGTCAGGCCGCCGGAGCCGATGGCGATGCGCGCCTGGTTGGTGTTGTAGCCGACGCCGGCGGGGTCGAGTTCCGGGTTGGCGAAGGCGGCGAAGCGGGCGATCTGGTAGTCGTCCAGGATGCCGAGCTGCCAGACCGCGAGCGCGCCGGCGGTTCCGGCGCCGAGCAGGCCGAAGATCCACCGGTTGCTGGCTCCGGAGGCGAGCAGCACGCCCAGCACGATGATGACCATGACCATGACCGACCCGAGGTCCGGCATGAGCATCACGATCAGCATCGGCACGGTGGCGAGGCCCAGGGCCTGGAGCACGGTCCGGTGGTCCGGGTGCGGCCGGTCCCCCGCGTCGACGCGGGCGGCCAGCAGCATCGCCATGCCCAGGATGATCGTGATCTTCACGAACTCCGAGGGCTGGAGGGAGAAGCCGCCGGGGAGCTTGATCCAGGAGTGGGCGCCGTTGATCGTGGAGCCGAGCGGGGTGAGCACCAGCAGGATCAGGAAGACGGACGCGCCGTACAGCAGCGGTACGGCGGTGCGCAGGGCGCGGTGTCCGATCCAGACGACGCCGACCATCAGGGCGAGGCCGATGCCGGTGTTCAGCAGGTGCCGGGTGAGGAAGTAGTACGGGTCGCCCTGGTTCAGCTCGGTGCGGTTGCGGGTGGCCGAGTAGACGAGCAGGGAGCCCATCAGGGAGAGGGCGACGGCGGCCAGCAGTATCGGCCAGTCGAGTCGCCGGGCGAGGGAGTCCCGGGCGAAGAGCCGGGTCCATCCGGCCTTCTCGGGTCCGTACCCGGAGACCTGGAAGCTGTTGGCTCCGGTCATGCGCGCGTCCTCCGGCTTCCGCTCGCGCCCGTCCCGCCGCGCCGGCCACCGCCGCCGCGCCGCCGGTGGCGGCGGGTGGCGCGGTTGTCGCCGGTCTGTGTCGGCGGGGTCGTTCCCTGCTGCTGTTCCTCGACGGGGGCGTACTCGTCCTCGGGGGATGCCTTCTTCTCCGGCAGCAGGTCCTTGACGGCGTCCTTGGACATCTTGGGGGCGGGGATGGTGCCGTCCGCCTTGATCGTCGGCAGCTTCGCCTGCGGCCGGGGCAGCAGCGCCTTCTTCTGGTCGATGTCGCCCTCGTCCGAGACGCCGTAGAGCGCGTCGTAGATGTTGCGGACGGCGGGTCCCGAGGCGCCGGAGCCGGTGCCGCCCTGGGAGATCGTCATGACGATCGCGTAGTCGTCGGTGTAGGTGGCGAACCAGGAGGTGGTCTGCTTGCCGTGGACCTCGGCGGTGCCGGTCTTGGCGTGCATCGGGATCTTGTCCTGCGGCCAGCCGCCGAACCGCCAGGCAGCGGTGCCGCGGGTGGCGACGCCTTCGAGGGCGTCGTCCATCTTGGCGAGCGTGGTCTTGCTTATGGGCAGCTTGCCGTGCGCCTTGGGCTTGATCTCGTCGACGTGCTTGCCGTCGGGGCTGATGACCGCCTTGCCGATGGTGGGGTCGTACAGCGTGCCGCCGTTGGCGATGGCTCCGTAGATGGTGGCCATCTGGATGGGGGTGACGAGGGTGTCGCCCTGGCCGATGGAGTAGTTGATGGCGTCACCGGCGCGCATCTTGTTGCCTTCGAGGCAGCCTTCGTAGGCGAGCTTCTCGACGTAGGAGCCGTCCTTCTTGCCCGTCTTGCACCAGGCGTCCTTGTTGGCCTCCCAGTAGTCCTGCTTCCACTGGCGGTCGGGGACGCGGCCGGTGACCTCGTTGGGGAGGTCGATGCCGGTCTCCTTGCCGAGGCCGAACTGGTGGGCGGCCTTGTAGAAGTAGTCGTTCGGCTTCTTGGGGTTGGTGCCGCCGTCCTTCTTCCACTCCTCGTGGGCGAGGCGGTAGTAGACGGTGTCGCAGGAGAGTTCCAGGGCGCGGCCGATGCTGATGGAGCCGTAGCTGGCGGACTCGAAGTTCTTGAAGACCTGGCCGCCGACGGAGTACGAGCTGGAGCAGTCGTAGCCGCCGTCGAAGTCGTAGCCGGCCTCCACGGCGGCGGACGAGGAGACCACCTTGAAGATCGAGCCGGGGGCCGCCTGGCCCTGGGTGGCCCGGTTGAGCAGCGGGTAGTTGGACTCCTTGCCGGTGAGCTTCTTGTAGTCCTTGGCGGAGATGCCGCCGACCCAGGCGTTGGGGTCGTACGTCGGGTTGGAGGCCATGGCGACGACGCGGCCGGTCTTGGCCTCCATCACCACGACGGCGCCGGCGTCGGCCTCGTAGAGCCGGTTGGTGTTGCGGTCCATCTCCTTGCGCGCGGCCTTCATCGCCTCGTTCAGCTCGTACTCGGCGACGCGCTGGACGCGGGCGTCGATGCTGGTGACGAGGTTGGAGCCGGGCACACCGGGGTCGGACTCGGCCTCGCCGATGACGCGGCCGAGGTTGTCGACCTCGTAGCGGGTGACGCCGGCCTTGCCGCGCAGCGCCTTGTCGTACTGGCGCTCGATGCCGGAGCGGCCGACCTGGTCGGAGCGGAGGAAGGGCGAGTCGGTGTCCTTGGCCTTCTCGATCTCCTCGTCGGTGACCGGGGAGAGGTAGCCGAGGACCTGCCCGGTGTTGGCCTTGCCGGGGCTCGCGTAGCGGCGTACGGCCATGGGTTCGGCGGTGATGCCGGGGAAGTCCTCGGCGCGCTCGCGGATCTGGAGGGCCTGCTTGGCGGTGGCCTCGTCGGTGACGGGGATGGGCTGGTAGGGCGAGCCGTTCCAGCAGGGCTGGGGGGTCTCGGCGTCGCAGAGCCGGACCTTGTCCATGACGTCCTTGGGCTTCATGCCGAGGACGCCGGCGAGCTTGGTGAGGACGGCCTCGCCGTCGTCCTTCATCTTCAGCAGGTCGGTGCGGGAGGCGGAGACCACGAGCCGGGTCTCGTTGTCGGCGAGCGCCACGCCGCGCGCGTCCAGGATGGAGCCGCGGGGCGCGGGCTGGACGACCTGCTGGACGTGGTTGCCGGAGGCCTCCTTGGCGTACTCGTCGCCCTGGCGGATCTGGAGGTACCAGAGCCGGCCGCCGAGGGTGCCGAGGAGGGAGAGGACCAGGACCTGGATGACGACGAGCCGGATCTGGACGCGGGTGCTGCGGCCGGTCTCGGGGATGTTAGTCATGGGCGCGGCCCGTTCCGTTCGGGGTGGCGGTGGGCGACGGGTGGGCGTTCGTCACTGCTGCCGCCTCCCCCTGGCCCCGTGTGCTGGTGGTGTGCTGCCGCGTCCTCACAGTCGCTTGACCCCCTTGATGCGTCCGGCGCGGGCCACCCGGGCCCGGGCCGCCTTCACCCGCAGTCCGTTGCGCTGGTTGCCGATGCGCAGCCCGGTGCCTCCGGAGAGCCAGCCGGAGGAGATGTCGGGCTTCTGGCCGGCGGAGCCGGCGTCGGCCAGCGGGTCGTTCTCGGCGCGTCTGGCGAGGGCCATGATGCCGGGGACGACGAAGGGCGCGAGCAGCAGGTCGTAGAGGGCCGCCGTGAACAGCAGGCTGGGCAGGCCGACGTGGCGGGCGGCGGTGTCGCCGACGAGGGCGCCGACTCCGGCGTAGAGCAGGGTGGTGCCGAGGGCGGCGACGACCACGACGACCATGGGGCCGGTGGCGGACCTGAGCCGGCCGTTCTCCGGCTTGGCGAGGCCGGCGAGGTAGCCGATGACGCAGAGCACCAGGGCGTAGCGGCCGGCGGCGTGGTCGGCGGGCGGGGCGAGGTCGGCGAGGAGTCCGGCGCCGAAGCCGACGAGGGCGCCGCCGACGTGGCCGTAGACCAGGGCGAGGCCGAGGACGGTGAGCAGGAGCAGGTCGGGGACGGCGCCGGGCAGGTGCAGGCGGGCGAGGACGCTCACCTGGAGCACCAGGGCGACGACGACCAGGGTGGCGGACAGCAGGATCCGGTTGACGCGCATGGGGTGAAAGCTCCTACTGCTCGGTCTGCTCGGACTGCTGGTTCTGCCCGGTCCCGCCGTCCTGGGCCTGGCCGTCCTGCGTCTGGCCGTCTGGGGCCTGACCGTCCTGGGCCTGGCCTTCGGGGTCGGCTCCGGGGGTCACGGTCACCGTGACGGTCGGCGTGGGCTTCGGCTGCTTCTTCTCCGGGAGCACCGTGTCGCGCGGGTCCTTCTGCGGGGCCTGGACGACGACGCCGACGATGTCGAGCTTGGTGAAGCTGACGAACGGCGTGACGTCGAGGATGCGGGTCAGGTCGCCGCCGGAGGGGTCGACGCGGGAGACGATGCCGACGGGGACGCCCGGCACGAACGGCTTGTCGGCCTGGGACCCGAAGGTCACCAGCCGGTCTCCCTTCTTGACGTCGGCCTTGCCGTTGAGGAGTTCGACGCGCAGCGGACGGCCGCCCTGGCCCGAGGCGAAGCCGAGTTCGTCGCCGGCCTCCATGCGGGTGCCGACGGTGAAGTCGGGGTCGTTGGCGAGCAGCACGGTGGCGCTGTTGGGTCCGACGGTGGTCACCCGCCCCACCAGACCGTCGCCGTTGAGGACGGTCATGTCGCGCTTGATGCCGTCGTTCGCGCCGACGTCGATGGTGACGGTCCAGGAGAAGCCCTGGGCGGCTCCTATGGCGATGACCTGGGCGCCCTTGATGCCGTACTGGCCGGCGCCGGCGAGTCCGAGCATCTTGTCGAACTGCTTCAGGCGGCTGCGGCCGCGCTCGTCGCTGCCGAGTTTCGCCTTCAGGGCCGCGTTCTGCGTCTCCAGCGCGGCGAGCCGGTCGTGGCGGTCGCCGGAGTCGCGGACCGCGGAGACCGCGTTGCCGACCGGGTCGACGGCGGAGGAGACCCCGTTCTCGATCGGGCCGAAGACCGAGGCCGCGGCCTGCCGGGCACCGTCGACCGGTGAGTCCTCCCCGCCGCGGATGTCCACCGTGATCAGTGCGAACGCGATGGCGATCAGCAGCACCAGGAGCAGCCGGCTCTCTTTCGTGTCCCTCACGTGCGGCGGCCGTGCCTTCCTCGTCGAAATTCGGGAATCTCGGAATTTACGTGGCGGTGTTCAGGAATTCAGATGTCTCGGTGGGTGCGGTGCTCGGGGCGGTCGCGCCGCACTCGCCGTGCTTGCGTACTGAAGCCTCTATATCAACGATCCGCCGCACGAGAGGAGATCGTCTCGTACGGCGGAACCGAAGCGTTACGTCATCTGCGGGGCTGGGCGTCCAGCACCTGCTGAAGCGCCTCGAACTCCTCGACGCACTTGCCGGAGCCGAGCGCCACGCTGTCCAGCGGGTCCTCGGCGATGTGGATCGGCATCCCGGTCTCCCGGCGCAGCCGCTCGTCGAGCCCGCGCAGCAGCGCGCCACCGCCGGTCAGGACGATGCCCCGGTCCATGATGTCGCCGGACAGCTCCGGCGGACACTTGTCGAGGGTGGTCTTGACGGCGTCGACGATCGCGTTGACCGGCTCCTCGATCGCCTTGCGCACTTCGGCGGCGGAGATGACGACGGTCTTGGGCAGCCCGGAGACGAGGTCCCGGCCGCGGATTTCGGTGTGCTCGTCGGAGTCGAGGTCGTACGCCGAACCGATCGTGATCTTGATCTGTTCGGCCGTGCGCTCACCCAGCAGAAGGCTGTACTCCTTCTTGACGTGCTGGATGATCGCGTTGTCCAGCTCGTCACCCGCGACGCGGATGGACTGGGCGGTGACGATGCCGCCGAGCGAGATGACCGCGACCTCCGTGGTGCCGCCGCCGATGTCGACCACCATGTTGCCCGTGGCCTCGTGGACCGGCAGGCCGGAGCCGATGGCCGCGGCCATGGGCTCCTCGATGATGTGCACCTGACGGGCGCCGGCCTGGGACGACGCCTCGATGACGGCGCGGCGCTCGACGCCGGTGATGCCCGAGGGCACACAGACGACGACCCGCGGACGAGCCAGATAACGCCGCTTGTGGATCTTCAGGATGAAGTAGCGGAGCATCCGCTCGGTGATCTCGAAGTCGGCGATGACGCCGTCCTTCAGCGGGCGCACGGCAACGATGTTGCCCGGCGTGCGCCCGATCATCTTCTTCGCTTCGGCGCCGACCGCGAGGATGCCACCGGTGTTGGTGTTGATCGCGACGACGGACGGCTCGTTGAGTACGATCCCGCGACCCCTGACGTACACCAGCGTGTTGGCGGTCCCGAGGTCGACAGCCATGTCACGGCCGATGAACGACATTGAGTTCCCCATCAGGATTCGACTGGCCTTCCCAGGAGCTTTTGAGGGCTTTTCAGGTAGGCGAAGTGGGTGCAGTGACGCGTGGAGGCTTCCATCGTAGACGCGCTTTCGCGAACACTGCGCGAGGGTCTTCGCCATTGTCAGCAGATGGCGCCTCGCCTCGCTTGTGGAGACGGGCCAACGGGGGCATCCGTTCCCCCGATCAGGCGCGCATATGCCACAGGGCGGTCGCTTTTACGCGACCGCCCCGGTGCGCTGCGGGCCATTCGGCTGACGCGGCGTCAGAAAAAAGATGTGTCCGGCGTGTCCGGCGGGAGGCTCAGACCCGGCCCGGGAAGAAGATCTTCAGCTCGCGCTCGGCGGACTCCTCGGAGTCGGAGGCGTGGATCAGGTTCTCCCGGACGATCACGCCGAAGTCACCGCGGATGGAGCCGGGGGCGGCGGCGATGGGGTCGGTCGGACCGGCCAGCGCCCGCACGCCCTCGATGACCCGCTCGCCCTCGACGACCAGGGCGACGACCGGACCGGACGCCATGAACTCGACCAGCGGCTCGTAGAAGGGCTTGCCCTTGTGCTCGCCGTAGTGCTGCTCCAGCGTCTCGGCGTCCAGGGTGCGCAGTTCCAGCGCGGTGATCTGCCAGCCGGCCTTGCGCTCGATACGGCTGATGATCTCGCCGGTCAGGCCACGACGGACGGCGTCGGGCTTGAGGAGGACGAGGCTGCGCTGGGTCACGACGGGCTCCCTTGGGTGTGCGGTGGTGCGACGTGATGACTGAGGTTACCGGGCGTGTCGCGGCGCCTGTCACGCAGCGTCAGCCGGCCACCGGGCAGCGCCCGCGACGGCCGGACGTCCGGCGTCCGGCGAGGACCCCCGGGCAGGCCGACGGCACCCGGCCGGGACCGCCCAGCCACCCACCGCCGACGGCACCCGGCGAGGACCGCCCAGCCCGCCGCCGACGGCGTCCGGCCAGGACCGCTCAGGCGGCGTCCGGGGCGGAGCCCTCGGCCTGGGCGGCGAATCTCGCCTTCGCCTCGTCGATCTTCCGCCCGTAGTGCACGGAGGCCCACCACAGGGCCGCGAAGAGGGCGCCGAGGAAGAACATGGACGGCACGACGAAGCCGGAGGCGATCAGGGCGATCTGCAGGGCCCAGCCGAAGGCGATGCCGCCCGGCCGGGTCACCACGCCGCACAGCGCCACGCACAGGAACATCGCGATGCCGCTGACCGTCCACACCGTCCCCACGGCCAGGTCCGGGTCCTTCATGGCGACCAGACCGGCGAAGCCGATGACGAAGAACTCGCCGATCAAGGTCGAAGCACAGAGCGTACGCACGTGGATCTCAGCCCTTCCCCAGCAGCAGCCGGGCCTCGCCGACGGTGATGACGGAACCGGTGACGAGCACACCGCCGCCCGCGAACTCGCCCTCCTCCTCGGCCAGCGTGATCGCGGCCTCCAGGGCGTCCGGCAGTCGCGGCTCGACCTGGACGCGGTCCTCGCCGAACACCTCGACGGCGATCCCGGCCAGCTCGTCGGCGTCCATCGCGCGGTGGCTGGAGTTCTGGGTGACGACGACCTCGGCGAAGACCGGCTCGAAAGCCTCCAGGAGGCCGCGCACGTTCTTGTCGCCGCTGGCGCCGACCACGCCGATGAGGCGGCTGAACTGGAAGGCCTCCCCGATCGCCTCGGCGGTGACGCGGGCCCCGGCCGGGTTGTGCGCCGCGTCGAGCACCACGGTGGGCGAGCGCCGCACCACCTCCATCCGTCCCGGTGAGGCGACGGCGGCGAAGGCCTTGCGCACGGTGTCGACGTCCAGCGGCTCGGGGCGCTGCGCGCCGACGCCGAAGAACGCCTCGACGGCGGCCAGCGCGACCGCCGCGTTGTGGGCCTGGTGGGCGCCGTGCAGCGGCAGGTAGACGTCGGTGTACTCGCCGCCGAGCCCGCGCAGGGTCAGCAGCTGTCCGCCGACGGCGACCTCCCGGGCGACGACGCCGAACTCCAGCCCCTCGCGGGCCACGGTGGCGTTGACGTCGACCGCCTTCTTCAGCATGACCTGCGCCGCGTCCACCGGCTGCTGGGCGAGGATCACGGTGGCGTCCTGCTTGACGATGCCGGCCTTCTCGGTGGCGATCGCGCCGGGCGTCTCGCCGAGCCGGTCGGTGTGGTCCAGGTCGATGGGGGTGACGACGGCGACGTCACCGTCGATGACGTTGGTGGCGTCCCAGGAGCCGCCCATGCCGACCTCGACGACGGCCACGTCCACGGGCGCGTCGGCGAAGGCGGCGTACGCCATGCCGGTCAGCACCTCGAAGAACGACAGCCGGTACTCCTGCTGCGCGTCGACCATCTCGACGTACGGCTTGATGTCCTGGTACGTCTCGATGAACCGCTCGGCGGCGATCGCGGCGCCGTCCAGGCTGATCCGCTCGGTGATCGACTGCACGTGCGGCGAGGTGTACCGCCCGGTGCGCAGCTCGAAGGCGCCGAGCAGGGCCTCGATCATGCGGGCGGTAGAGGTCTTGCCGTTGGTCCCCGTGATGTGGATGGACGGGTACGAGCGCTGCGGCTCCCCCAGCACGTCCATCAGGGCGGCGATGCGGGCGACGGACGGCTCCAGCTTGGTCTCGCCCCAGCGGGTGGCCAGCTCCGTCTCCACCTCGCGCAGCGCCCTGTCCACCTCGGGGTCCTCGGGGCGCGCGGGCACGTCGGCCTGCGGGGGCCCGCCCTGGGTGCGCAGGGTGCGGCTGCCGGCCTCGATGACGGCGAGGTCGGGGTCGCGGGTGGTCTCCGCCGCGATGATCTCGTCGAAGGACTCGGTGGGGTCAGCGGGGTCGGGCTGGTCGTTCTCGCCGGGGATGTCGCTCACGGGGACAGTCTACGGAGGCCTGCCGACAGGGCGCCCACGGAGTGGGGTGGCCCGGGTCTCGCGGCGAGTGCGGCGTCGTCGTGGCTGGTCGCGCCCGCGCGGCGGAGCCGCACGTCGAAACAGCCCCGCGCCCCTGGGGACGCGGAGGCTCCCGGTGCCGTGACGGCACCGGGAGCCTCCGCGGACGTTTCGGCGGCTACGCCTGCGGCAGCTTCTCCAGCTGGGCCTCGATGCGGGCGATGTCCTCGTCCGCCTTGGCCAGCCGGCCCCGGATCTTGTCCACGACGTGGTCCGGCGCCTTGGCGAGGAACGCCTCGTTGCCGAGCTTCCCGTTGGCCTGCGCCTTCTCCTTCTCCGCGGCGGCGAGGTCCTTGGCCAGCCGCTTGCGCTCCGCGGCGAAGTCGATGACCCCGGAGAGGTCGAGGGCGACCTCGACGCCCGCCACCGGCAGGGTCGCCGTCGCCGTGAAGGCGTCGCCCTCCGGCTGGAGGCGGAGCAGCTGGCGGACGGCCGCCTCGTGCGCCGCGAGCGCGCTGCCCGCGAGCGTCAGCCGGGCCGGGACCCGCTGGCCGGGCTGGAGGCCCTGGTCGGCGCGGAACCGGCGGACCTCGGTGATCACCGACTGGACGGTCCCGATCTCGCGCTCGGCGTCGGCGTCCCGGAAACCGGAGTCGGTCGGCCACTCGGCGATCACGACGGACTCACCGCCCGTGAGGGTGGTCCACAGGGTCTCCGTGACGAAGGGGACGACCGGGTGCAGCAGCCGCAGCGTGACGTCGAGGACCTCGCCGAGGACGCGCTTGCTGACCTCGGCGGCCTCGCCGCCCGCCTGGAAGGTGGTCTTGGACAGTTCGACGTACCAGTCGAAGACCTCGTCCCACGCGAAGTGGAACAGGGCGTCGGAGAGCTTCGCGAACTGGTAGTCCTCGTAGAACGCGTCGACCTCGGCGACCACCGAGTTGAGCCGGGAGAGGATCCACCGGTCGGTCGAGGACATCCTCGACGCGTCCGGCAGCGGGCCCTCGACCGTCGCGCCGTTCATCAGCGCGAAGCGGGTGGCGTTCCAGATCTTGTTGGCGAAGTTCCGGGAGCCCTGGACCCAGTCCTCGCCGATCGGGACGTCGACGCCCGGGTTGGCGCCGCGCGCGAGGGTGAAGCGCAGGGCGTCGGAGCCGTACTTGTCCATCCAGTCCAGCGGGTTGACCACGTTCCCGAAGGACTTGGACATCTTCTTGCCGTTCTGGTCACGGACCATGCCGTGCAGGGCGATGGTGTGGAACGGCGGGGTGCCGTCCATCGCGTAGAGCCCGAACATCATCATCCGGGCGACCCAGAAGAAGAGGATGTCGTAGCCGGTGACCAGGACGGAGTTCGGGTAGAACTTCGCGAGCGAGTCGGTCTGCTCGGGCCAGCCGAGGGTGGAGAACGGCCACAGGCCGGAGGAGAACCAGGTGTCCAGGACGTCGGAGTCCTGGTGCCAGCCCTCGCCGCTCGGCGGCTGCTCGTCGGGGCCGACGCAGACGATCTCGCCGTTCGGCCCGTACCAGACCGGGATGCGGTGGCCCCACCACAGCTGGCGCGAGATGCACCAGTCGTGGAGGTTGTCGACCCAGTCGAAGTACCGCTTCTCCATCTCCTGCGGGTGGATCTTGACCTTGCCGTCGCGGACGGCGTCACCGGCCGCCTTGGCCAGCGGGCCGACCTTGACCCACCACTGCATGGACAGGCGCGGCTCGATGGTGGTCTTGCAGCGCGAGCAGTGGCCGACGGAGTGGACGTAGGGCCGCTTCTCGGCGACGATCCGGCCCTCGGCGCGCAGCGCGGCGACGATGGCGGAGCGGGCCTCCAGCCGGTCCAGGCCCTGGAAGGGGCCGTGGACGGTGATGACGGCGTGCTCGTCCATGACCGCGATGGCGGGCAGGTCGTGGCGCTGGCCGATCTCGAAGTCGTTCGGGTCGTGGGCGGGCGTCACCTTGACGGCACCGGTGCCGAACTCGGGGTCGACGTGCTCGTCGGCGACGACCGGGATGGAGCGGTCGGTCAGCGGCAGCTTGATCAGCTTGCCGACCAGGTGCTTGTACCGCTCGTCCTCCGGGTGGACGGCGACGGCGGTGTCACCGAGCATCGTCTCGGCACGGGTGGTGGCGACGACGATGGTCTCGTCCCCGTCCCCGTACTTCATCGAAACCAGCTCGCCGTCGTCGTCCTGGTACTCGACCTCGATGTCGGAGATGGCCGTCAGGCAGCGCGGACACCAGTTGATGATGCGCTCGGCGCGGTAGATCAGCTCGTCGTCGTAGAGCCGCTTGAAGATGGTCTGGACGGCCTGGGACAGGCCCTCGTCCATGGTGAAGCGCTCACGCGACCACGCGACACCGTCGCCGAGACGGCGCATCTGCCCGCTGATCTGCCCGCCGGACTCGCCCTTCCACTGCCAGACACGCTCGACGAACGTCTCCCGGCCGAGGTCGTGCCGGGACTTGCCCTCCTTGGCCAGCTCCCGCTCGACGACGTTCTGCGTGGCGATGCCGGCGTGGTCCATGCCGGGCTGCCACAGCGTCTCGTAGCCCTGCATGCGCTTGCGGCGGGTCAGGGCGTCGATGAGCGTGTGCTCGAAGGCGTGCCCGAGGTGCAGGCTGCCCGTGACGTTCGGCGGCGGGATGACGACGGTGTACGGAGGCTTCTCGCTCTGGGCGTCCGCCTCGAAGTAACCCCGTTCTACCCAGCGCTCGTACAGCTTCCCCTCTACCTCGGCCGGCGTGTACTGGGTCGGCAGTTCGGTCGTGGGCGCTGCTTGCGGCTGCTGAGTGTTCTCGGTCACGGGGGTCAGTTTACGGGCGTCACGACCGTGTCCCGAAACGCGTTTCGTTTGTAACGGTGCGGCCCCCGGTGGCTGCGGTCGGCCCTGGCTGCGTCAGGATGTCAGCACCACGTAAACATCTGGAGGGGAACCCAGCAATGAGTCACAACCAGCCGGGCCCGTACGGCGGGCAGCCTCAGCAGCCCGGACCGTACGGCCAGCAGGGGCCGTACGGCCAGCAGCCGCCGCAGGCCCCCCAGCCCGGCTATGGCTACCCCCAGCAGACACCTCCCCCGCAGCCGGGCTACGGCTACCCGCAGCAGCCCCAGCAGGGCGGCGTCCCCCCGCAGGCCCCGCCCTACGGCCAGCAGCCCCCGTACGGCCAGCAGCCTCCCTACGGCCAGCAGCCCTACGGCATGCCCCAGCCCCCGGCCCCGGGCGGCGGCAAGAAGAAGATGGGCCTGATCATCGGCGCGGTCGCCGTCGTGGCGGCGATCGGCGTCGGGGCGTACTTCGTCCTCGGCTCCAGCGGTGGCGGTGGCTCGGACATCGCCGACGACGGCCCGCACAAGCTGACGACGCCGGCGACGGTGCTCACGGACTACACGAAGTCCGAGGGCGGCGGCAGCACCATGGACGAGAGCGACCTCAAGGACGCCGAGTCCTGGGGCGTGAAGGACGCCAACGACGCCAGCGCCGCCTACGAGGCGAAGAACGAGGAGAACCCGCTCGCCACCAAGCAGCTCATGTTCGCCGGCGTCTACGGCACCATCGACGACCCGGAGAAGACCGTCGACGCGATGTTCGCGCACATGAAGAAGGAGAGCGAGAAGGGCGGCAGCGACGAGGACGTCACGCTGCAGGGGGACCCGAAGGAGTACAAGCCGGACTCGCTGGAGGGCGCGATCATCAAGTGCCAGCAGGCCGAGTTCAACAACTCCGACGGCGGCGCGAACGAGCCCAAGAAGATGAACATGACCTACTGCATCTGGGGCGACCACAGCACGCTCGGCTGGGTCATGCCGATGGACCTCCTCGACCTCGCGGCGGGCAAGAGCGGCGACCCGGAGAAGGCGGCGGACCTCACCGCCAAGTTCCGCAAGGAAGTCCGCGTCAAGGCCTGACGCCGGAGTACGGCAACGCGGAAGGGGCCCGGTCGAGCGACCGGGCCCCTTCCGCGTGCGTGCGTACCGTGCGGCTACGCCGTCTTCTGCTCGCCCGGGCCCCGCCCCCGCGAATCGCGGGGGATGAGCGTCGGGTTGACGTTGGAGAGGACCACGTCGGCCGTGATGACGACGCGGGCCACGTCCTTGCGGGACGGGACCTCGTACATCACGCCCTGGAGGACCTCCTCCATGATGGCGCGCAGGCCGCGGGCGCCGGTCTGGCGGAGGATGGCCTGGTCGGCGATGGCCTCCAGCGCCTCGCGCTCGAAGTCCAGCTCCACGCCGTCGAGTTCGAAGAGGCGCTCGTACTGCTTGACGAGCGCGTTGCGCGGCTCGACCAGGATCTGGAGCAGGGCCTCGCGGTCGAGGTTGTGGACCGAGGTGATGACCGGGAGCCGGCCGATGAACTCGGGGATCATGCCGAACTTGACCAGGTCCTCCGGCATGACCTGCTCGAACTGGTCCTTGGACTCGATCTCCCGCTTGGAGCGGATCGTCGCGCCGAAGCCGATGCCCTTGGCTCCGGCCCGGCCCTCGATGATCTTCTCCAGGCCCGAGAACGCACCGCCCACGATGAACAGGACGTTCGTCGTGTCGATCTGGATGAACTCCTGGTGAGGGTGCTTGCGGCCGCCCTGCGGCGGGACGGAGGCCGTGGTGCCCTCCAGGATCTTCAGCAGGGCCTGCTGGACGCCCTCGCCCGACACGTCGCGCGTGATGGAGGGGTTTTCACTCTTCCGCGCGACCTTGTCGATCTCGTCGATGTAGATGATCCCGGTCTCGGCCTTCTTGACGTCGTAGTCCGCGGCCTGGATCAGCTTCAGCAGGATGTTCTCGACGTCCTCACCGACGTACCCCGCCTCGGTGAGCGCCGTGGCGTCGGCGATCGCGAACGGGACGTTCAGCATGCGCGCGAGGGTCTGGGCGAGGAGGGTCTTGCCGGAGCCCGTGGGACCCAGCAGGAGGATGTTGGACTTCGCCAACTCGATGGCGTCCTCGCGGCCTTGGGCACCGCCGTTCTCGCCTGCCTGGACCCGCTTGTAGTGGTTGTACACCGCGACGGAAAGGGCCTTCTTGGCCGCCTCCTGGCCGACCACGTAGCCCTCGAGGAACTCGTAGATCTCGCGGGGCTTCGGGAGTTCCTCCCAGCGCACCTCGCTGGTCTCCGCGAGCTCTTCCTCGATGATCTCGTTGCAGAGATCGATGCACTCGTCGCAGATGTAGACACCGGGCCCTGCGATGAGCTTCTTGACCTGCTTCTGGCTCTTCCCGCAGAACGAGCACTTGAGCAGATCGCCGCCGTCACCGATGCGTGCCACGGTGTGCTTCCCCTTCGCCTGGGAGACTCCCGGACGTCGACGTCGCGTCGCCGTCCAGCGGACTCCTGGTGCTGCCTTATGTCCGACGGTACCTTGCCGGGCCCCCCGTCCGGGCCCCCCTTGGCACGGTTCCCTTTGACGTGAATCGCGTCAAACCGTGCCAAGGAGCGGCAGACGATACAGCCTCCCGCCTAGCGGAGAGAGGAGTTGTCCATCTTCCGGGTGGTGATGATCTGGTCGATCAGGCCGTAGCTCAGCGCGTCCTCGGCCGTGAGGATCTTGTCGCGCTCGATGTCCTCACGGATCTTCTCGACCGGCGTGGTGGAGTGCTTGGCCAGCATCTCCTCCAGCTGCGAGCGCATCCGCAGGATCTCGTTGGCGGCGATCTCCAGGTCGGAGACCTGACCGCGGCCCGTCTCGCTGTAGGGCTGGTGGATCAGGACGCGGGCGTTCGGCAGCGCCATGCGCTTGCCCGGGGTGCCCGCGGCCAGCAGGACGGCGGCGGCGGAGGCGGCCTGGCCCATGCAGACCGTCTGGACGTCCGGCTTCACGTACTGCATCGTGTCGTAGATGGCCGTGAGCGCCGTGAAGGAGCCGCCGGGGCTGTTGATGTAGACCGAGATGTCCCGGTCGGGGTCCATCGACTCCAGGCACAGCAGCTGCGCCATGACGTCGTTGGCGGAGGCGTCGTCGATCTGGACGCCGAGGAAGATCACGCGCTCCTCGAAGAGCTTCGCGTACGGGTCGTACTCGCGGACGCCCTGGGAGGTGCGCTCGACGAAGCGGGGGATCACGTAGCGGGACTCGGCCGAGGGGCCGGTGTACTCGGCGCGGGCGCGGTCGTACAGGCCGCTGCCGGGAAAGTCGTTCACAGTGTCTCCTGGAAAGGGGCTGAGGCGGTCGGCTGAGGCCGGCTGGGGCGCGCTGGGGCCCCCGCTGGGGCCCGCAGAGGGCTCAGGCGCCGGTACCGCCGCCGCCCGGCATGCCGGCGGCCGTGGGGATCACGTCGTCGATGAGGCCGTACTCCTTGGCCTCGAAGGCGTCGAACCAGCGGTCGCGGTCCGAGTCGCGGGTGATCTGCTCGATCGTCTGGCCGGTGTGCTGGGCCGTGAGCTCGGCCATGCGCCGCTTGGTGTGCAGCAGCCGCTCGGCGTGGATCTTGATGTCCGAGGCCGAACCGGCCAGGCCCGCGGAGGGCTGGTGGATCAGGATCTCGGCGTTCGGCAGGGCGAAGCGCTTGCCCGGGGTGCCCGCGCTGAGCAGGAACTGCCCCATGGAGGCGGCGAGGCCCATGGCGATCGTCACCACGTCGTTCTTGATGAACTGCATGGTGTCGTAGATCGCCATGCCGGCCGTGATCGAACCGCCCGGGCTGTTGATGTACAGGAAAATGTCCTTGTCCGGGTCGGCGGCAAGGAGCAGCAGCTGTGCGGTGATCTTGTTGGCAATGTCGTCGTCGACCGGCTGGCCGAGGAAGATGATCCGCTCGCCGAGCAGTCGGTTGTAGACCTGGTCGCCGAGGCCGCCACCGATGGAGGGCTCGCCGGCGGCTGAGGGCATCAGATTCGTCACGTATCCACCTGCTCGTCTTACGACGGCGCCGGGCCGTCTCACGTTTCCCTGCGGGGCTGGAGCCGCTTTCGGGGACTCCCCTGCCCTCGTATTCATGGACCCTAACGCGGTGGGCCTGCGGCGCCATCCCGGTTCTGCGGGTGTTCGCCGGGGGCGTAGCGCCGTGGCAGGTCCTGCTGGTCGCCGGGTACGGGTCCGTCGTGGTTGCTCGCACAGTTCCCCGCGCCCCCGAGGGGGCTGTCCGGCCGTACGGCGAAAGGGCCCCGGAACTGATCGTCCGGGGCCCTTTTCACGTCCGTCGGCGGAGACGCGAGGGTCAGCCCTCGGTCTTCTCCTCGGCCTTGTCGTCACCGGACTCGGTGGACTCGGCGGCGGCCTCGGCGGCCTCCGTCTCCTCCCCCTCGTCGTCCTCGTCGTCCAGGTCGACGAGCTCGCCGTTGGTGTCCTTGACCGTGGCCTTCTCGACCACGACGGCCAGGGCCTTGCCGCGGGCGACCTCGCCGACGAGGAGCGGGACCTGGCCCTGCTCGACGACGGCCTGGGCGAACTGGTCGGGGGACATGCCGGAGGAGGCCGCGCGGCGCATGAGGTGCTCGGTGAGCTCCTCCTGGCTGACGTTGAGGTTCTCCTGCTTGACCAGCTCGTCGAGGACGAACTGGGTCTTGATGCCCTTGACCGCGGCCTCGCGGGTCTCGGTGTCGAACTCCTCGGCGGTCTTGCCCTGGAGCTCGAGGTACTTCTCGAGGTCGAGACCCATCTGGCCGAGCTGGTGGTGCTCGAGGTTGTGCTTACGGGTGTTGATCTCGTCCTCGAGGAGCTTCTCGGGGATCGGGACCTCGACCAGCTCGAGCAGCTTGTCCAGGACGCGCTCCTGGGCCTGCGTCGCCTGGTCGTACTGCTTCATGTTGGCGAGGCGCTTGCGGCTGTCGGCGCGCAGCTCCTCCAGCGTGTCGAACTCCGACGCGAGCTGCGCGAAGTCGTCGTCCAGCTCGGGCAGCTCGCGCTTGGCGACCTGGGTGACCTTGACGGTGACCTCGGCCTCCTTGCCGGCCGCCGAGCCGCCCTTGAGCTCGGAGGTGAAGGTGGTCTCGCCACCGGCCTCCAGGCCCGTCACGGCGTCGTCGATGCCTTCCAGCAGCTCGCCGGAGCCGATGGTGTAGGAGACGCCGTCGGCGACGCCGTCCTCGAGGACCTCCCCGTCGACCTTGGCCCGCAGGTCGAGGGTGACCACGTCACCGTCCTCGGCGGCGCGCTCGACCGGGGCGGTGGAGGCGAAGCGCTCGCGCAGCTGCTCGACCGACTTCTCGACGTCCTCGTCGCTGACCTCGACCGCGTCGACCTCGACCTCGATGCCGGAGTAGTCCGGGATCTCGACGGTCGGGCGGATGTCGACCTCGGCGGTGAAGTTCAGCGTCTCGCCGTCCTTCAGCTCCGTGATGTCGACCTCGGGCTGGCCGAGCGGGTTCAGCTCGGCCTCGTTGACCGCGTCGGTGTAGAACTTGGGAAGCGCGTCGTTGACCGCCTCCTCCAGAACCGCACCGCGGCCGAACCGCTGGTCGATGACCCGGGCCGGGATCTTGCCCTTGCGGAAGCCCTTCACCGTGACCTGCTGGTTGATCTTCTTGTACGCCGCGTCGAGGCTGTCCTTGAGCTCCTCGAAGGGCACCTCGACAGTGAGCCGAACCCGGGTCGGGTTCAGGGTCTCCACGGCGCTCTTCACGGTTCGGTCTCCTTGGTGGCTGACTTCTTGGGTTCTGCCGGAGCCAGAGCGGCATCCGGCAAATTTCGCCGCCCGGGAGACTTCAGACGCTGAGACACACGGGCGTGCAGCTTGCATAGTAACGGCAGCGACTACACGGCCCAAAAGGCGATCACTCGCACTCGTCCGGGACGATCGACCGAGGTGGTCGGGGTGGCGGGATTTGAACCCACGGCCTTCCGCTCCCAAAGCGGACGCGCTACCAAGCTGCGCCACACCCCGTCTGGTGCGACACGTAGGGTACATGCCGCCAGGCGTCGCGGCCTTCCGGTTTCCCGCGCGCCGCGGACGGTCCGGCGCGGACCGGAAGGGGTGTGCGGTGAGGCGGGGCGACCCGCTAGGATGCCTGCAGTGCCGCGGTCGCCGACCTGCGGTGCGCTGTGCGGGCGTAGCTCAATGGTAGAGCCCTAGTCTTCCAAACTAGCTACGCGGGTTCGATTCCCGTCGCCCGCTCCGAGAGGCCTCCGGCCCGGTCCCTTCGAAGGGACCGGGCCGGAGGCCTTCGTGCTGTCCGGAGACCTTTGCGCCGTCCGGGGCCTTCGGGCCGACCGGGCGCCTCCGTGCGGGCCGGAGGCGGCGGGCCGGTCAGAACTGGATCGAGTTGATCGTGTCCGCTATCGAGTTCAGGAACCGCTGGATGTCGTCGGCCATGCCGGTGGACGCCAGGAAGAAGCCGAACAGGACCGCGACGATCGCCGGGCCCGCCTTGATGGAGCCCCCTCGCAGCAACACCACCAGGATGATCGCCAACAGCAGCACCACTGACAGTGAAATGGCCACAACTGATCACACCCTAGGTCGGTCCCTCTCCCGGCCCGGGGGTGCGGCCGCGCACACCCCCGCCAGAACCATCGTGCCACCAACCGGGCCCCGCTATGCGGCAGGTGACACATCGTCCGGCCGGCTTCTGGGGTGTCGCGGTTCCCCGTCCACACAGACGTACTCAACCGTCGCACCCCGCACACGAATTCGACAGGGCACCCGCGCGGGGAATTCCGGCCACTTCGTTTCGATGCCCACACAACGCGTTCGCAGATATTTCGAATTGTCGCGGGACGCACATCGAGGGGCACATCACAGGGAGATCTCGCAGGCCCCAGCGGCCCCCGTAAGCGCATTGAAGCGGACATTCCAGTGGAGTCACCCGCCGGACTTATGCACTGTTTAGTCATGACGAGTCATGACAAGTGGGGTGGTCCCGGGCCCGGCTTCCGGCGCGGCGCTGCTCGGGGGCGCACCGGCGCCACGGGGTCGCGGCGTTCGCGTTCGCCGAAATACACAGGGCCCACGAGGCACTCGTGCACGCGAATACGGGAATGACGTCGGAGGTTTTACGGATTCCCGCGGAGAACGCTAGGGTGCCTCAGATGTTCTACGCTGCCCCGTCCCCCACCAGAGCAGCGAGGTCCTGTGACGACTCGCCGATTTTCCGGCGGGGGGTCGCATGACGAGCTCGCTGCGATCGCGCGACGGCCGGACGACTCCGCTCCCGTCGAACCGGCAGACGCAGCCGGACCGTGCGCGCGACGCGTTCTTCGACAACGCCAAGTACCTGGCGATCGTGCTGGTCGGTGTCGGTCACGCGTGGGGCCAGATCCTGGACGGCAACCGGACCGTGGAGACCCTGTACCGGGTCCTGTACACGTTCCACATGCCGGCGTTCATCATCATCTCCGGCTACTTCTCGCGCAGTTTCGATCTGAGCCCCAAGCGTGTCAGGCGACTGGTCACCGGTGTCGCCGTCCCCTACGTCGTCTTCGAGGTCGCCTACGCTCTGCACCGCCGCCTCAGTGAGGACCCGGGCGCCGACATCAGCCTGTTGGACCCCACCTACCTGCTGTGGTTCCTGTGCGCGCTGTTCGTCTGGCGGCTGACCACCCCCCTCTGGAGGACGGTTCGTAGGCCGCTGCCGATCGCCCTGGCCATCGCCGCGCTGGCCTCCGTGACACCGACGATCGGCAACGACCTGAACATGCAGCGGGTGCTGCAGTTCCTGCCGTGCTTCGTGCTGGGCCTGCTGCTGCGCCCCGAGCACTTCCGGCTGGTGCGGCGCCGCTCGGTGCGGATCATGTCCGTGCCGGTGGTCGCGGCGGCGGTGGTCGTCGCCTGGTGGTCGGTGCCGCGCATGGAGACCGGCTGGTTCTACCGCAACGCCCCGGTGCAGGACACGGGCGCCCCCTGGTGGACCGGGCCCGTCGTGACGCTCGCGCTCTTCGGCTGCTCGGTGGTGCTCTCCGCGTGCTTCTTCGCCTGGGTGCCCGGTCGCCGCATGTGGTTCACGGCCCTCGGCGCGGGCACGATCTTCGGCTACCTGCTGCACGGCTTCCTGGTGAAGGAGGGCACGTACGCCGGCTGGTTCTCCCACCCCGCGCTCGACCGGCCGCTCGGCGAGATCGGGCTGACCGTCCTCGGCGCCGCCGTCATCACCGTGCTGTGCACCAGGCCCGTCCAGCGGGTCTTCAGGTGCGTGGTGGAGCCGAGGATGGAATGGGCCTTCCGGCGGGACCCGGGTGAGGCCGCCCGCGACCGCGAGCGGCGGGAGAAGCCCGAGGCGCGCGCGGCACGCGAGGCTGCCGAGGCACCCGAGGTGCGCGAGGCGCACGTGCCCGGCAGGGCCGGCGAGAAGGTCTCCGTCTAACTCCGGGCCGTCGGGCCGCCGTCCGGACCGAGGAGTGCGCGCATCCGCGTGTACTTCTCGGTCAGCCGGGCGCGGGTGGCCTCGTCGAGGACCGCGAGCCGCGCCGGGTCGGCGTTGTGCGCCAGGTCGGCCTCCTTGACCAGGCGCGCGCCGGGCGTGGCGAGGATGCGCGCGGCGTACTCCTCGGGCGGCTCCCCCGCGCGCTTGGTGAGGGCGAGCACGATGTCCTTGGTACGGCGGCTCAACGCGGCCTCGCGCAGCCACTCCTCGGACAGCGCGTCGTCCTCGACGGCGTCGTGCAGCCAGGCCGCCGCGATCTGCTCCTCGTCGCCGCCGCGCCGCCGGACGCCCTCGGCCACGGCCCGCAGGTGGTCGGTGTACGGCCGTCCCGCCTTGTCGGTCTGTCCGGCGTGGGCGGCGCGGGCGATGGTCTCGACCTCGGCCGCGGAGAGGGCCGGGGAGGGTTCGCCGGTGGGTGAGGGAGTGAGGGGCACGCCGTCCAGTGTGTCAGTCGGCCGTCGCCGGGGCCGCAGCCGTCGAGGCGGGCGTCGCCGGGCTGGGGGACGTCGCGCCCTCCCGGCAGATCAGCAGGAGCGCCCGGTCGTCGTTGACGTCCTTGGCGACCGCCTCGATCAGGTGCCATGCGGCGCCGTGGAAGCCGCCCGCCACATAGCGGTCGGCCTCGCCGGTGAGGCGGTCGATGCCCTCGGCGATGTCGCGGTCGGAGGTCTCCACCAGTCCGTCCGTGAACAGCATCAACACGTCCCCGGGGCGCAGCGAGCCCTTCACGGGGTCGAACTGCGCCCCGTCGTACACCCCGAGCAGCGGTCCCTCGGCGGACTTCTCCTCCCAGCGGCCGGTGCCCGCGCTGAGCTGGATGCCCGGCGGATGTCCGGCGGAGTACAGCTCGTAGTCGCCGGAGTCGAGGTCGAGGACGAGGTGGATGGAGGTGGCGAAGCCCTCGTCCCAGTCCTGGCGGAGCAGGTAGCCGTTGGCGGCCGGCAGGAAGGCGTGCGGCGGGAGGCTGCCCAGCAGGCCGCCGAACGCGCCCGACAGCAGCAGGGCCCGGGAGCCCGCGTCCATGCCCTTGCCGGAGACGTCCGTGAGGACCACCTCGAGGGTCCGGCCGCCGTTCGTGCGGGCCGCGACGACGAAGTCGCCGGAGAAGGACTGGCCGCCGGCCGGACGCAGCGCCATCTCGCGGTGCCAGCCCGGCGGCAGGCCCGGCAGCTTGCTCTGGACCCTGATGCGTTCGCGCAGGTCGAAGAGCATGGTGCCGCCGCGCCGCCAGGGCACGCCGACCCGGCTGCGGAACTGGGCGACCAGCAGTCCGAAGAAGCCGCAGGCCGCGACGACCAGGACGACGCCGGGGGTGACCCGGGAGGGGCCCTCGGTGTACGGGCCCAGTTGGACCGACTCCACGATCAGCGCGGTGGCCGCCGCCGCGTACAGGCCGAGCAGGCTCGCCGGGCGCAGCAGCAGGCCGCCCGCGACGATCGGCAGGACCAGCGCGGCCGGTGCGCACCAGACGCTGTTCATCATCGTGGTGGCCGCGATCACGGGGATCATCAGCAGCAGCCCGGCCAGGGCGATCCAGTCCGAGCCGTCGCCGCGGAAGTAGTCGACGGCGGACCGGCGCATGCCGACGCGGGCCCGGTGCCACTGCTTCTTCCACCGGGCCGTGAACGTCTCGGCCTCCGCGCGCCGCTGTCGTCCTGCTGCCATTAGTTCGGGACCCTATCCATCGGACCGGCCGCTTGGCACGGGAGGCCCCACTTGTCCCCCGTCCGAGGCCTGACTTCACAGTGAACTTCACGTACGGCCGTCGCGCCGCAACCTGGCAGAAATTGGTTCGACCGTCCTTGGACGGCCCTGGTACGCATGAGCCATGGGCGAGGACCGCGATGTGATGACCGAGCTGCGCGTGCTGCGGCAGGACGAGTGGAGCCAGTGGTACGAGACGCTGATCCGGGCCTTCAGCGGGGTGCCGGAGTCGGCGGAGGAGATGGCGCTCTACGACTCCCTGACGCAGGCCGACCGCTCCATCGGCCTCTGGGAGCGCGAGCAGTGCGTCGGGACTGCGGGGGCGTTCGGCTTCCGGATGACCGTGCCGGGCGGGGCCGAGGTGCCCGCGGCGGGCGTGACGATGGTGAGTGTCGCCGCCACGCACCGGCGCCGGGGCCTGCTGACGGCGATGATGCGGCGGCAGCTGGACGACGTACGGTCCTGGGGCGAACCGCTGGCCGTGCTGACGGCCTCCGAACCGGGGATCTACGGCCGGTTCGGGTACGGCGCCGCGACCTACCAGATCAACGCGGAGATCGACACGGACCGGGTCCGGCTGTCCGTGCCCGACGGCACGGATGACGTACGGCTGGAGTACGCGGCGCCCGCGGAGGTGCTCGACGCGTGCGAGGCGGTGTACGCGCGGCTGGTCCCCGGGCGGCCGGGGATGCTGGCGCGCCGGCCCGGCTGGGAACGGGTGGGGCTGCTGGACCCGGAGAGCAAGCGGGAGGGGGCCTCTCCGCTCCAGTGCGTGGTGGCCCGGCGGGACGGCGAGGTCACGGGGTACGCGCGGTTCCGGGTGCGGCCGGCCTGGGGCGACGAGGGACCCAGGGGCACGGTGGCCCTGAGCGAGCTGGCCGGGCTGGACCCGGCGACCAGGGCGGCGCTGTGGCGCTTCCTGTTCGGCATCGACCTGACCTCCACGCTGGCCGTGCGGGGACGGCCGGTCGACGAGGAGTGGCAGTACCAGGTGTCGGACATCAGGCGGTGCCGCCCGGCGGTGCGGGACGCGTTGTACGTACGGCTGGTGGACGTGGCGGCGGCACTGACGGCGCGGACCTACCTGGCGCCGGTGGACGTCGTGCTGGAGGTCGAGGACGCCTTCTGCCCCTGGAACGCGGGGCGTTGGCGGCTCAGCGGGGACGCGAAGGGGGCGACCTGCGAGCGTACGTCCGACGCGCCGGAACTCGCCCTGTCCGCACGGGAGTTGGGGGCGGCCTACCTCGGCGGCGTGAGTCTGGGCTCGCTGGCCGCGGCCGGCCGCGTGCGGGAGGTGCGGCCGGGCGCGCTGGCGGAGGCGTCGGTGGGGTTCGGGTCGGACGTGGCGCCATGGCTGCCGCACGGGTTCTGACGGCGGGGCGCCCCGTCTGACGGGGCCGTCCGGTGTCGGGCGCTCCGTCCGGCGGCGGGGCGCCCCGTCAGGTCCAGGGTCGGGGCGTCACGTCCGCCGCTCGGGCGCCCGGCTCGGTCGCCGCTGGCAGGTCGGGCACCAGAAGAGGTTGCGGGCGGCGAGGTCCGCGGTGCGGACGGGGTCGCCGCAGAGGTGGCAGGGCTGCTGTGCCCGGCGGTAGACGTAGACCTCGCCGCCGTGGTCGTCGACGCGGGGCGGGCGGCCCATGGCCTCGGGCGTGTGCTCGGGGCGGACGGTGTCGATGCGGTTGTTCCGGACGCCCTCCCGCATGAGGCCGGTCAGGTCGTGCCAGAGCGCGTCCCACTCGGCGGGGGTGATGTCCCGGCCCGGGCGGTAGGGGTCGATGCCGTGGCGGAAGAGGACCTCGGCGCGGTACACGTTGCCGACGCCGGCGATGACCTTCTGGTCCATGAGCAGGGCGGCGACGGTGGTACGGCTGCGGGACACGCGGCGGTACGCGGCGCGGGGGTCGGCGTCCGGACGCAGGGGGTCGGGGCCGAGGCGGTCGTGTATCGCCTGCTTCTCCGGGTCGGTGATCAGGGCACAGGTGGTGGGGCCGCGCAGGTCGACGTACGCGGTGTCGTCGGCGAGGCGCAGGCGGACGGTGTCCGTGGGCGGGGGCGCGGGGGCGCCTCCGAAGGTGACCTTGCCGAAGAGGCCGAGGTGGATGTGGATCCACTCCTCGTCCCGGAAGCCCAGGAAGAGGTGCTTGCCGTGGGCCTCGGTGCGGGTGAGCACGGTGCCGGTGAGCAGCGAGGCGGCGTCGGAGAACTTGCCCTGGGGGCTGGTGACACGCACGGTCCTGCCCGCGAAGGCGGCGGCGTAGTCCTGCGCCAGCCGGTGGATCGTGTGGCCTTCCGGCACGGGGTCGTCCTTCCTGCGTCTGTCCAGGCGCTCCCCCGGGCCGCCGTCGCGCGGGCGAGCCGACGATCACCGGACGGTATCCGCGCGCGTCAGGGGCCCGGGCGTCGGTGCAGCGGCCCTCGGGCCCTGCGCCCGTCGTGAGCGTGGGCCCCTCCGTCCCGCCGGGTCCAGGGCGCTCCCCCGGTGCTCGTGCGCCGGAGGGAGACGCCGGAGACGCCGGAACCCGGGGTTACTGCTGCGGGTGGTGGGCCGGGATGGGCGGGAGGTCGCCGGTCGTCTCGTAGGAGCTGAGCATGTCGATGCGGCGGATGTGGCGTTCGTCGCCGGAGAACGGCGTGGCGAGGAAGGTCTCGACGAACTTCGTCGCCTCCTCCTGGGAGTGCATGCGGGCGCCGACGGCCACGACGTTGGCGTCGTTGTGCTGACGGCCCAGGGCCGCGGTCTCCTCGCTCCAGGCCAGCGACGCGCGCACGCCCTTCACCTTGTTCGCCGCGATCTGCTCGCCGTTTCCGGAGCCGCCGATCACGATGCCGAGGGCGCCCGGGTCCGCGGCCGTCCGCTCCGCGGCGCGGAGGCAGAAGGGCGGGTAGTCGTCCTGGGCGTCGTAGAGGTGCGGACCGCAGTCGA
Source organism: Streptomyces sp. NPDC041968 (assembly GCF_055589025.1). Classification (NCBI taxonomy): domain Bacteria; kingdom Bacillati; phylum Actinomycetota; class Actinomycetes; order Kitasatosporales; family Streptomycetaceae; genus Streptomyces; species Streptomyces sp. NPDC041968. The sequence continues at coordinate 864,665 of NZ_JBVJCB010000001.1, forward strand.
CGGGGTCGTGGCCCGCCGCCCGGAGCCAGTCGACGAGGTGGTTCTTGAGTTCGTAGCCCGCATGGTCGGAGCCGAGATACACGCGCATGCCACGAGTGTGACACGCGCCCCACGGGGCAGCAGCGTCGGGTGTCGGGTCGGAAAAGACCAGGTGAAACAATGGAAGCTCAGGGAAAGCTCAAGTAACGATCCGGAATCAAAGGTTCCCGAATTCGTTCACCTCCGTTTCACTGGTCCGGCTCGTACACCGCTCGTACGGGAAACTGCTCGACCGGCGCAAAGGAAGACCACCCCATGACTTCGCAGCCGACCCTGACCAAGGCCGAGGAAGACCCCGGCAGCCCCGGAGACCCCGGGACCGGGCTCCAGGCCGGACTCAAGAACCGCCACCTTTCGATGATCGCCATTGGCGGTGTCATCGGGGCCGGGCTGTTCGTGGGTTCCAGTACCGGTATCGCCACCGCCGGGCCCGGCATTCTTCTTTCGTACGCGCTCGTCGGCGCCCTCGTGGTGCTGGTGATGCGGATGCTCGGCGAGATGTCCGCCGCCAACCCGACCTCGGGTTCCTTCTCCGCGCACGCCGACCGGGCGCTCGGGCCCTGGGCCGGGTTCTCCATCGGCTGGCTCTACTGGTTCTTCTGGGTCGTCGTGCTGGCGGTGGAGGCGACCGCCGGCGCCAAGATCCTCGAAGGCTGGATACCGGCCGTGCCCCAGTGGGGCTGGGCCCTGATCGTGATGGTGGTGCTGACCGCCACCAACCTCGTCTCGGTCGGCTCCTACGGCGAGTTCGAGTTCTGGTTCGCCGGGATCAAGGTCGTCGCGATCGCCGCGTTCATCGTGGTCGGCGGGCTGGCCGTCTTCGGTCTGCTGCCGGGCGTCGACAGCGAGCAGGCGGGGCTGGCCAATCTGACGGAACACGGCGGGTTCCTGCCCAACGGGGCGGGGGCGATCCTGACCGGTGTGCTGCTCGTGGTCTTCTCCTTCATGGGCAGCGAGATCCCCACCCTGGCCGCCGGCGAGTCCGAGGACCCGCAGCGGGCCGTCACCAAGGCGACCAACAGCATCATCTGGCGTATCGCCGTCTTCTACCTGGGCTCCATCTTCGTCGTGGTCGCCCTGCTGCCCTGGGACTCGCAGTCGATCATCGACAAGGGTTCGTACGTGGCCGCACTGGACTCGCTCGGCATCGCCAACGCCGGTCAGATCATGAACTTCATCGTGCTGACGTCCGTGCTGTCCTGCCTGAACTCCGGGCTCTACACGGCCTCCCGCATGGCCTTCTCGCTCGGTCAGCGGGGTGACGCCCCGAAGGCCTTCGCCCGGACCACGCGCAGTGGTGTGCCGCGGACGGCGATCCTCGTGTCCGTGGTGTTCGGTTTCGTCGCCGTGTTCTTCAACTACGAGTTCCCGGACTCCGTCTTCCTCTTCCTCGTCAACTCCTCGGGGGCCGTGGCGCTCTTCGTGTGGCTGGTGATCTGCTTCTCGCAGCTGCGGATGCGGAAGATCATCCAGGCGGAGGCGCCGGAGAAGCTGGTGGTGCGGATGTGGCTGTTCCCGTACCTGACCTGGGTGGCCGCCGCCGTCATCGTCTTCGTGCTCGGCTACATGCTCACCGACACCGAGAACAACGGGCGCACGACCGTGCTGCTGTCGCTGCTCGTCGCGGCGCTCGTGCTCGCCGTCGCCGTCGTCAAGCAGAAGCTGGGCGCGCGCAAGGCCGTCGCCGACGGGAGCTGACCGCCGGCGGAACGCCGAGAGGGGCCGGCCGGATCGCGGTGCGATCCGGCCGGCCCCTCTTTCCGTGCGGTCGCCGCGTCCTAACGCTTGCCGACCAGCTTCCAGGCGGTGGGCACCAGACCCATCGCCAGGGCCGCCTTCAGGGCGTCGCCGAGCAGGAAGGGGGTGAGGCCGGCCGCGATCGCGGCGCTCAGGGACAGGTCCGCGGCGAGGGCCAGGTACGGGACGCCGACGGCGTAGATGATCGCCTCGCCGACCAGCATCGTGCCGGCCATGCGCAGCATCGAGCGGTCGGCGCCGCGGCGGGCCAGCGCTCCGACGACGGTGGCGGCGAGCAGCATGCCGAGGACGTAGCCGAGGGACGGGGCGCCGGTGCCGGAGCCGCCCTCCGCGAACCACGGCACGCCCGCCATGCCGACCAGCGCGTACAGCGCGAGCGAGAGCAGGCCGCGGCGTGCGCCGAGCGAGGTGCCGACGAGCAGCGCGGCGAAGGTCTGGCCGGTCACCGGGACCGGGGAGCCCGGCACGGGCACCGCGATCTGGGCCGCGAGGCCGGTGAGCACGGCACCGCCGGCCACGAGCGCGACGTCGCGGACTCGGGAGGAGGGGACGAGGTCGGCGAGGACCTGCCGGGAGGGGGCGGGGACGGCAGCGGTGCTCATGGGGACTCCGCGGTGGTGTGGACATGTCGGGACTCCGCGACGCTATCCCAGCGTGGTCGGGCCGATCACCAGCAGTGCTCGACAAAGGCCTGGTCGCGCGCTTGGTGGGCTCTCGACAAAGGGCGCGGGCTACACCTGGTCCGGGGTGACACCGGTCACCGTGAAGGGGAGGTGAGCGTCACGCGCGTCACACAGAACCGGAATCTCGCATTCGGACGCTCACGTTCCGTATCGGGATCGTCCGCATCGTGGGCAGCCGGTGTCGCCGACCGGCTCGACGCCGGAGACTGTGGGCGTTTTTTCCCTGCCCCCCACGCATTGGACGAGCCGCTCCATGTCCAACAGCACCACCGAGGCGCCGGCGCGGTCCGACGACGCCTCGCTCTCCCACGGCCTCAAGCAGCGCCACCTGTCGATGATCGCCCTCGGCGGCGTGATCGGTGCCGGGCTGTTCGTCGGCTCCGGGGCCGGCATCGCCGCCGCCGGGCCGTCGATCGTCGTCGCCTACACCCTCTCCGGTCTCCTCGTGATGCTGGTGATGCGGATGCTGGGCGAGATGTCGGCCGCGTATCCGTCCTCGGGCTCCTTCTCCGCGCACGCCGAGCGCGCGATCGGGCCGTGGGCCGGCTTCACCGCCGGCTGGGCGTTCTGGGTGCTGCTGTGCACGGCCGTGGGCCTGGAGGGCATCGGCGCCGCCCAGATCGTCCACGGCTGGCTGCCGGGCACGCCCGAGTGGGCCTGGGTGGCCCTGTTCATGGTGGTGTTCTGCGGGACGAACCTGGCCGCGGTGAAGAACTTCGGCGAGTTCGAGTTCTGGTTCGCCGCCCTCAAGGTCGGCGCGATCTCGCTGTTCCTCGTCCTCGGCGTGCTGGCGATCGCCGGCGTCCTGCCGGGCACCGACTCCCCCGGTACCTCGCACCTGAGCGACTTCCTGCCCAACGGCGGCAACGGTCTGATCATCGGCCTGCTCGCCTCGGTGTTCGCCTACGGCGGCCTGGAGACGGTGACCATCGCGGCGGCCGAGTCGGAGAACCCGGTGAAGGGCGTGGCGAGCGCCGTGCGGACCGCGATGTGGCGGATCGCGCTGTTCTACATCGGCTCGATGGCGGTCATCGTCACCCTGGTGCCCTGGGACTCCGCGGAGGTCGTGGAGAAGGGCCCGTACGTCGCCGCCCTCGACGAACTGGGCATCCCGGGCGCCGGTCAGCTCATGAACGTCGTCGTGCTGGTCGCGCTGCTGAGCGCGATGAACGCCAACATCTACGGCGCCTCGCGCATCGGCTACTCGCTGGTCGAGCGCGGCCAGGGCCCGAAGGCGCTGGGCCGGGTCTCGGGCGGGGTGCCGCGGGTCGCGGTGCTCGTCTCGTCGCTCTTCGGCTTCGGGTGCGTGCTGCTCAGCTACTGGCGGCCCGACGACGTGTTCGCCTGGCTGCTGAACATGATCGGCGCGGTCATCCTGGTCGTCTGGATCTTCATCGCCGTCTCCCAGCTCCGGCTGCGCCGCCGTCTGGAGCGGGAGGAGCCCGAGAAGCTGGTCGTGCGCATGTGGGGCTTCCCGTGGCTGACGTGGGTGGCGCTGGCGGCCATGGTCGCGGTGTTCGTGCTGATGGCCCGCGAGCCGGACACGCGGGTGCAGCTGTACTCGACCGGCGCGATGACGCTGGTCCTGGCGGCCGCCGGCTACGCCTGGCAGCGACGGCGGGCGCGCGCCTAGCCGCCGCCCGGAGCACTCGGGGGCCCTCGCACGGAGACGATCCGGGCGGGGGCCCTTCTCGCGCGCCACGGCACGCCCGCGCGCCCCCGCGGCCCACCGCCCGCACCCTCTTGCTGCTAGCGTGCACTTGCAAGCTTTGTGCAATAAGAGGTCTGAGGGGATCCGCCATGCCCGTCTACACGCTTCCTGAACTGCCGTACGACTACTCCGCGCTGGCCCCCGTGATCAGCCCCGAGATCATCGAGCTGCACCACGACAAGCACCACGCGGCGTACGTCAAGGGCGCCAACGACACGCTGGAGCAGCTCGCGGAGGCGCGGGACAAGGAGACCTGGGGCTCGATCAACGGCCTGGAGAAGAACCTGGCCTTCCACCTCTCCGGCCACATCCTGCACTCGATCTACTGGCACAACATGACCGGGGACGGCGGCGGCGAACCGCTGGACAAGGACGGCGTGGGCGAGCTGGCCGACGCGATCGCCGAGTCGTTCGGGTCCTTCGCCGGCTTCAAGGCGCAGCTCACCAAGGCCGCCGCGACCACCCAGGGCTCCGGCTGGGGCGTGCTGGCCTACGAGCCGCTGAGCGGCCGCCTGATCGTCGAGCAGGTCTACGACCACCAGGGCAACGTCGGCCAGGGCTCCGTCCCGATCCTGGTCTTCGACGCCTGGGAGCACGCCTTCTACCTCCAGTACAGGAACCAGAAGGTCGACTTCATCGACGCCATGTGGGCGGTCGTCAACTGGCAGGACGTGGCGAAGCGCTACGAGGCCGCCAAGTCCCGCGCCGACGTGCTGCTGCTGGCTCCCTGAGCCGTCCGCCCCCCCTGATCGTCCTGCCTCGTGATCGTCTTCTCACCCTTCACGACGGCAGGCGGAATGAGGGAAGCCCCCGCGAGGACGTGACTCGCGGGGGCTTCCTGTGCGCGCAGGGGCCGCCGGGAGGCGGTCGGGGCCTGCGGGCGAGCCCGCCGTACCGGCGGGAACAGATGACCGCCCGCGCGCGGAGGCTTCCCGGTGGGAGGGGTTCCGGGCCACAGTGGCCCGCATGGGTCTTCCGATCAGGCGGTGTCCCAACTGCGGGGACACGGACCAGGCGTTCCGGCCGCTCGACGACGCGGAGCGGGCGTACGCCCTGGGGCAGGTGCCCCGGGCCGACCTGGGCACCTACCGGCGCTGCGCCCGTGCGGGATGCGTACGCGTGCAGTCCTACTTCAACTGGCGGTCCGGCTTCGATCTGCCGGACTCCTTCCGGCCTACAGGTTGCTGAAGTCCGGCCCCTTGGTGCGGGTGCGCTTGATCTCGTAGAAGCCGGGGACGGAGGCGACGGCCAGGGTGCCGTCCCAGAGCCGGGCGGCGTCCTCGCCCCGGGGCGCGGGGGTGACGACCGGGCCGAAGAAGGCGACCTGTTCGCCGTCGGCGCCGGGGACGGCGATGACCGGGGTGCCGACCTCCTGGCCGACCTTGTCGATGCCCTCCTGGTGGGACGCGCGCAGCTGCGGCTCGTACGGGGTGGAGTCCCAGTGGTCCAGGAGGGACTCGGGCAGGCCGACGTCCTTCAGGGCGGCGGCGACCGTCTCCTTCTCCGGACCCTCGCCCTGGTTGTGGAAGCGGGTGCCGAGCGCGGTGTAGAGATCACCGAGGATCTCGGGGCCGTGCTCCTCCTGGGCGGCGACGACCACGCGGACCGGGCCCCAGGCCTTGGTCTCGAGCATCTCGCGGTACTCCTCGGGCAGCTCGTCGAGCTTGTCCTCGTTCAGGACGGCGAGGCTCATCAGGTGCCAGCGCACCTGGATGTCCCTGACCTTCTCCACCTCCAGCACCCAGCGGGAGGTCATCCAGGCCCACGGGCACAGCGGGTCGAACCAGAAGTCGACGGGAGTCTTCTCCGACATGTCTCTCCTCAGGAGGTGGCGCAACCGAGCCTTTCTCCTGGCAACCCACCGGTCACTCCCGCCATTCCCGGCTGCCGCCCGTCAGGGCCACATGGCAGGATCGGCGCTGTCCGCATACTGAACACCACCCGAGGGAGTGCCGCCCGTGCCCGGTGAGAATCTGTCCCGCGACGAGGCCCGGGAGCGGGCCGCCCTGCTCTCCGTCGACGGGTACGACGTGTCCCTCGACGTGCGTTCGGCCACCGGCGACGCGGAGGGTGACGGTCCGCGCACCTTCCGTTCCGTGACGACGATCCGCTTCCGCTGCAACGAGCCGGGCGCGAGCAGCTTCGCCGACCTGATCGCGCCGAGCGTGACCGCCGTGTCCCTCAACGGCCGCGACCTCGACCCGAGCGAGGTCTTCGACGGCACCCGGATCGCCCTGGAGGACCTGGCCGCCGACAACGAGCTGGTCGTCGACGCGCGGTGCGCGTACTCCCGGACCGGCGAGGGCCTGCACCGCTTCGTCGACCCCGAGGACGGCGAGGTCTACCTCTACACCCAGTACGAGCCGGCCGACTCCCGCCGGGTCTTCGCCAACTTCGAGCAGCCGGACCTGAAGGCACCCTTCCGCTTCGAGGTGCGGGCGCCCGAGGAGTGGACGGTGTGGAGCAACGGCACCGGGGAACGCGCCGACGGGGTGTGGCGGTTCGCGGAGACGAAGCCGATCTCGACGTACATCACCTGTGTCGTCGCGGGCCCGTACCACTACGTCACGGACCGCTACGAGCGGACCTTCGAGGACGGCACCCGGCTGGAGATCCCGCTCGGCGCCCTGTGCCGCAAGGGGCTGGCGCCGCACTTCGACGCGGACGACGTCTTCCTGGTCACCAAGCAGGGCCTGGACTTCTTCCACGACCACTTCGACTACCCGTACCCCTTCGGCAAGTACGACCAGGCCTTCGTGCCCGAGTACAACCTCGGCGCGATGGAGAACCCGGGGCTGGTGACCTTCCGCGAGGAGTTCATCTTCCGGGGCAAGGTCACCCGGGCGTCCTACGAGGGCCGCGCCAACGTGATCCTGCACGAGATGGCGCACATGTGGTTCGGCGACCTGGTCACCATGGAGTGGTGGGACGACCTGTGGCTCAAGGAGTCCTTCGCCGACTTCATGGGCACCTTCGCGAACGTCGGCGCGACCCGTTTCAAGGACGCCTGGATCACCTTCGCCAACCGCCGCAAGGCGTGGGCCTACCGGGCGGACCAGCTCCCCTCCACCCACCCGATCACGGCCGACATCCGTGACCTGGAGGACGCCAAGCTGAACTTCGACGGCATCACGTACGCCAAGGGCGCCTCCGTGCTCAAGCAGCTGGTGGCGTACGTCGGGCAGGACGCCTTCCTGGAGGGCGCCCGGCGCTACTTCAAGCGGCACGCGTACGGCAACACGCGCCTCGGCGACCTGCTGTCGGTGCTGGAGGAGACCAGCGGGCGGGACATGAGCGCCTGGGCGCGGTCCTGGCTCCAGACGGCGGGCGTCAACGCGATGACCCCGCAGGTGCTGCTGAGCCCCGAGGGGCGGGTGGCCGAGCTGGCGGTGGTGCAGGAGGCTGCCGAGACGCATCCCGAACTGCGCCCGCACCGGGTGGCGGTGGGCCTGTACCGGCGCACCGGCGAGGGCGCCCTGGAGCGGTACGCCCGCGCCGAGGTGGACGTCGACGGGCCGCGCACGGTGGTGGCGGAGCTGGCCGGGGCCGAGGCGCCCGAGCTGGTCCTGGTCAACGACGACGACCTGACGTACTGCAAGACCCGCTTCGACGAGACCTCGCTGGCCACGCTGCGCGAGCACCTGGGCGCGCTGACCGACCCGCTGGCCCGCGCCCTGTGCTGGTCGGCGCTGTGGAACATGACGCGGGACGCGCTGCTGCCGGCGCGGGACTTCACCGGCCTGGTGCTGCGCTTCGCGGGGCGCGAGTCGGACATCGGGGTCCTCCAGATGCTGCACGCCTGGGCGCACTCGGCGCTCGTGCACTACGCGGCCCCCGAGTGGCGGGAGACCGGCGGGCGGCTGCTCGGCGAGGGCGCGCTGCGGGAGCTGCGGGAGGCCGCGCCGGGCGGCGAGCAGCAGCTGGCGTGGGCGCGGTTCTTCGCGGCGGTGGCCGGCGACGAGGCCGGACTGCGGTTGCTGCGCGGCCTGTTGGACGGGACCGAGAAGGTCGACGGTCTGGACGTGGACCAGGAGCTGCGCTGGGCGTTCCTCCAGCCGCTCGCCGCGCACGGACACGCCGACGAGGGCGTGCTCGCCGCCGAGCTGGCCCGGGACGACACCGCCTCCGGCAAGCGGCACCAGGTGCGCTGCCTGGCGGCCCGGCCGTCGGCGGCGGTGAAGGCGCAGGCCTGGGCGCAGGTGGTGGAGTCGGACGCGCTGTCGAACGCGCTGGTGGAGGCGACCATCGCGGGCTTCGCGCAGCCCTCGCAGCGGGAGCTGGTCGCGCCGTACGCCGAGAAGTACTTCGCGGCGATCGAGCGGGTCTGGGCCGAGCGGTCCATCCAGATCGGGATGGACGTGGTGCGGGGGCTGTTCCCGTCCCTGCGGGACTCCCAAGACACCCTCGACGCGACGGACGCGTGGCTGTCCGCGCACGAGGACGCCGCGCCCGCGCTGCGCCGGCTGGTGCTGGAGGCGCGGGACGACCTGGCGCGGGCACTGCGGGGCCAGGCGTGCGACGCGGCAGCGGGCCGCTGAACCGCTGAACCGCTGATACCGGACCGATGAACCGGAACCGATGAACCCGGGCCTATCTTTGGCCAACGATTGGGCGCTCCGTCATCGTTACGGAATTCGGTCACCAGCAGCCGTAACCCCTGGTCCGCACGGCGACGGACCAGGGGTTCTCGGCATCCGAACACCCGTCCTTTAGGGCGGCCTTGTCCGGATTGTGCGATGGGCTTGTAACAGCGGTTAAGGGCCGGATCGGGTGCGGGAAGGTCCCGGTCATGACGCACAACACCCCGCTCTCCCCCCGCCCGCTCCACCACCTCGCCGAAGGCCGGCGCCGCCTGATGACGGTCACTCAGTTGCGGGCGCACGGTGTCTCCGCCGCCGAGACCGACGAGCAGTGCCGTCCCGGCGGGCCGTGGCAGCAGCTCCTCCCCCACGTCGTCCTGCTCCACCCGGGCCCGCCGACCAGCGAGGAGCGCCTGCACGCGGTGCTGATGTACGCGGCGCGGGAGCGCACCGCGGCGGCCGCCGGCTCCCCCGCCGGCGTCCCGGCCTCCGTGCCGGTGCAACCGGGCGGGAGCGGGCGGCCCGTCCCGGGCTACGCGGAGGCGATGATCACGGGTCTGGCCGCGCTGACGCTGCACGGCTTCCGCGCCGCTCCCCCGCTGCCGTCCCTGGACGCCATCGACGTCCTGGTGCCGAGGCTGCGCCGACTGCGTACGACGGGCTGCGCCCGCATCGTCCGGACCACGGCGCTGCCCACCGCCGAGCAGGTCACCGGGGTGCCGGTGGCGCCGGTGGCGCGGGCGCTGGCCGACGCGGTGGCGGGACTGTCGGACGCGGGCGTCGTCCGCCTGCTGCTGACGGAGGCGGTGCGCGGCGGGCACTGCGAACCGGCGGCGGTGGTACGGGAACTGAACCGGGCCCGGCTGCTGAGCCGTCCGCACGTGGTGGACGCCGTCGACTCGCTGGTCGCCGAGGGGCGGGCCCTCGCGGAGCAGCGCCTGTACCGGATGGTGCGCGAGCACGGTCTGCCGGAACCGGTGTGGAACGCCGACCTGCGGCTGCCCGGCGGCCCTCACCTCGGCGGGGTGGACGCCTACTGGCCCGAGCACTCGGTGGCGCTGGAGCTGGACACCCGCGCCCACCGGCAGCGGAACGACGACGCCGAGTGGGCCGAACACGCCCGCAAGCGCGAGCACCTGGAACGACTGGGCGTCACGGTCGTGCACCTGACGCCGCGCAAGCTGCGGGACAGCCCGGAGCACCAGGCGACCGTCGTACGTACCGCGTTGATGGCGGCCGCGGACAGGGAACCCGCCGCGTACGTCGTGGTGCTGCCCCGGTAGTGACGGACCGGGGCGGTCGCCAGGAGGGGAGGGGAGGGGCCGCCGGGATTCCGGCGGCCCCTCCTCGTGAACGCGGCCCGGGGCGCGCGCCGCACGGTGACCCCGACCCACGGGAATGTCACAGGTCACCCCTTACGTCCCCGGTGGCGCATGGCGGAAGTACGCCATGACTTCGCCTCGTCCCGGACAACTCTCCCCAAAGAGTGATCCCTTGCGTAAAGCTGAGCGGTCGTCCGGGATCGTATTCCGGACTGCCCGCGGCCAGCACCGATCGGCCCCGGTCGTCCACGCACGTTCCTTTACCTACAAGGGATGCCGATGACCCACACCCCCCAGCGCGCACCGATAACGGGCGCGAGACGCGCGGCCCGCCTGACCGTGGCCACGGGCCTCGTCGCCGCGCTCTGTGCCGTCGGACCGATACCCGTGGCCCTCGCCGCCGACGGCCCGGGCACCGCCCCGCCGGTCGACGCCTCCGTCAAGTCGGCGCACGACAAGCTCGGTTCCGCCGACGCGGACCTGCTCGCCGAGGCGAAGGCCGAGGGCACGAAGAACGTCACCATGATGGTGGCCACCGCACCGGGCCGGACCGAGCAGGTGGCGCAGCAGCTCGACGCGGTCGGCGGCGGCTCCGTCGGCCGCACCTACGACGCGCTGGGCTACGTCCGCGCCACCGTGCCCACCGGGAAGGCGGACGCGGCCATCGCCGCCGCCGCGAAGCTCTCCTCCGTGCAGGGCATCGACCTGCGCGACGAGATCCCGCTGGACGACCCGACGCCGAGCGCGGACACGGCGAAGGGCGCCCCGCACCAGGGCCGCTCCTACCCCGCGCCGGACCGCAGGACGCCCGCCGAGAACCCGTACAACCCGTCCTTCGAGACGGGCGCCGTCGACTTCGTGAAGAAGAACCCGAAGGCGGACGGGCGCGGCATCACCATCGGCGTCCTCGACTCGGGCGTCGACCTCGGCCACCCGGCGCTCCAGCGGACCACCACCGGCGAGCGCAAGATCGTCGACTGGGTCACCGCGACCGACCCGGTCGTCGACGGCGACCGGACCTGGCGCCCGATGGACACCCCCGTCTCCGGCCCGACCTTCACCTACGGCGGGGAGACCTGGACGGCCCCGGCGGGCTCGTACCGGGTCAGCACCTTCCTGGAGTCGTACACCACCGGCGGTGACGCGGCGGGCGACGCCAACCGGGACGGCGACACCACCGACTCCTGGGGCGTGCTGTACGACAAGGCGGCCGGCACCGTCCGCGTCGACCTGAACGACAACCACGACTTCGCCGACGACGCCCCCATGAAGCCGTACAAGGACGGCTTCCAGGTGGGGTACTTCGGCACCGACGACCCGGCGACGGACGTGGCCGAACGCCAGCCCTTCGTCGTCGAGATCCGCGAGGACGTCGTCCGCAACGCGGCCGGGGACAAGGCCGACTTCGTCAACATCGGCGTCATCGAGGGCTCGCACGGCTCCCACGTGGCCGGCCTCACCGCCGCCAACGGCCTCTTCGGCGGGCGGATGAACGGCGCGGCCCCCGGCGCGAAGATCGTCTCCTCGCGCGCCTGCACCTGGAGCGGCGGCTGCACCAACGTCGCGCTCACCGAGGGCATGATCGACCTCGTCGTCAACCGGGGCGTCGACATCGTCAACATGTCGATCGGCGGCCTGCCCGCCCTCAACGACGGCAACAACGCGCGCGCCACGCTGTACACGCGCCTCATCGACACCTACGGCGTCCAACTGGTGATCTCCGCGGGCAACTCCGGCCCCGGCGCCAACACCATCGGCGACCCGTCCCTCGCCGACAAGGTGATCTCCGTCGGCGCCTCCGTCTCCCGCGAGACCTGGGCCGCCAACTACGGCTCCGTGGTGAGCAAGAAGTACGCGATGATGCCGTTCTCCTCGCGCGGCCCGCGTGAGGACGGCGGCTTCACGCCGACGCTGACCGCGCCCGGCGCCGCGGTGAACACCATCCAGACCTGGATGCCCGGTGCCCCGGTCCCCGAGGCGGGCTACGACCTGCCCGCCGGCTACGGCATGCTCCAGGGCACCTCGATGGCGTCCCCGCAGGCCGCCGGCGCCTCCGCGCTGCTCCTGTCGGCCGCGAAGCAGGCGGGCATCGACCTCACCCCGGCGAAGCTGCGCACCGCGCTGACCTCCACCGCCGACCGCATCGCGGGCGCGCAGGCCTACGAGCAGGGCGCGGGTCTGATCAACGTCCCCGACGCCTGGCGCGCGATCCGGGCGGGCGCCACCGCCCACGAGTACACGGTCCAGGCGCCGGTCGACACCGCGATCGACCAGTTCCTGAAGACCCCCGGCCGCGGCACCGGCCTCTACGACCGCGAGGGCGGCCTGAAGGCCGGCGGGAAGAAGACGTACGACATCACGCTCACCCGTACCTCCGGCGCCGACAAGGCGATCCGGCACGAGCTGCACTTCGAGAACAACGCCGGGCGCACCTTCCGGATCGTCGGCTCGGACGTGGTGAAGCTGCCGCTGAACGAACCGGTGACCGTCCGGGTGGAGGCCGGTCCCCGCTCGGAGGGGATCAAGAGCGCGGTCCTGGAGGTCGACGACCCGCGCACCGAGGGCACCGACAAGCTGGTCCTGACCACGGTCGTCGCCTCGGCCCCGCTCGCCTACGACTTCTCCGCGCGGGACTCCGTGCAGCGCAACAGCACCGAGTCGTACTTCGTGACCGTCCCCGAGGGCGCGCAGGCGCTGGAGGTGGCCATGAGCGGGCTGAAGAGCGGCAGCCAGACCCGGTTCATCGCCATCCACCCCTACGGCGTCCCGGTCGACAGCACCTCCACGCCGTACTGCTACAACAACTACCTCGACGGCAACGGCTGCCGGCCCGACGTACGCGCGTACGCCGACCCGCAGCCCGGCGTCTGGGAGATCGAGGTGGAGTCGCGGCGCACCTCGCCGCTGCTGGACAACGCGTACGAGCTGGACGTCGCCGTCCTCGGCGCCGGCTTCGACCCGGAGGTCGTGACCGTGCCCGAGGCGAAGGCCGGCATCCCGGCCGACGCCTCCTGGAAGGTGACGAACCGCTTCGCCCCGATCGAGGGCAGGCTCACCGGCGGGCCGCTGGGCTCGGCCGAGACGACCCGTCCGGCGATCCGGCAGGGTGAGAAGCGGACCTCCACGGTCCAGGTGCCCGAGGGCGCCGAGTCGCTGGACGTGGCCATCGGCGGCGTCTCCGACGCGGCCGCCGACCTGGACCTGACGGTCTACGACGAGGACGGGAACGTCGTCGGCCAGTCCGCCGACGGCGACTCGGAGGAGACGGTCTCCCTGCCGAAGCCGGCCGCCGGCGCCTACACCGTCGAGGTCGTCGGCTACGCGGTGCCGTCGGGCACCACGGAGTACGACTACCGGGACGTGTACTTCGCCGCCTCCCTCGGCTCGGTCGCGGTGGACGGCTCGGCGCCGGTGAAGCTCGGCACGGGCGCCTCGGCGACGGTCACCGGCAGCGTCACGGCGCTGGCCGCGGCCCCCGAGGGCCGTGAGTTCTTCGGCCGGGTCCAGCTGGTGAACGCCCACGGCACGGCCGCGGGCCTCGGCAGTGTGCGGATCGGGAAGGTCGTGCCGTAGTCCGGTGCGACACCCCGGAGGGCGGGCGCTCCGCGGGGCGCCCGCCCTTTGCGCGTCCCGGATGCCCGGGGGTCAGTCGCAGGTGAGGGTGCGGGACTCGGGCAGGGACGCGGTGATCCGGGCGCGTTCGGCGGCGAGGGACTCCTCGCCGGTGATCACGGTGTCCGGGGTGTCGCCGTACTGGGGGACGCCGATCAGCGCGTGGTCCCCGGCCGACAGGCGGGCCGTGGTGTCGTCCAGGACGAAGGTCATCGGCTCGTCCGCCGGGTCCGGCCGGTCCTCCGGCTTGTAGGAGCGGGTCACGTCGAGGGTGATCCGGTGCCTTCCGGTGCCCGGCAGGGGTTCGGCGCCGGTCACCGTGCCCTCGGCCACCACCCGCGCGCAGGCCAGGTAGCGGGGGCTGCCGAAGGCGACACCCGCTGCGGAACCGGCCCGCTTGTCGTCGGCGGCGGCGCTCTCGGCCCCCGTGTCGGCCGCGCCGTCGCTGCCCTGCACCACCAGCCACCCCAGCCCCGTCATCACCGCGCCGGCGCAGGCCACCGCGAGGGTGCCGAGGGCCAGGGCGAAGGGGCGGCGCCGGGGGTGGCGGGCGGGCCGCGTCACCGGGGCGGCCCCGCGGGCGGGCGGCGGCCCGCCCAGCGACCGTCCGAGGACGCCCAGCTGCTCGCGCAGCAGCGCCACGTCGGCCGTCGCCGACCGGTACGCGGCCTCCGCGTCCGCGTCCGCCCCGGGCGGCAGCGGCTCACCCGTGATCGCGGCCATCAGCGCGTCGTCCCCGGCGGGATGCTGTCCGGCGGCCATCTCACACCACCTCGTCCTCGTGCAGGCGGGCCCGCAGTGCCCGTACCGCCGTGTGCAGCCTGCTCTTGACCGTGCCCTCGGGTATCCCCAGCTCCTCGGCGATGCCGCGCACCGGCAGATCGGCGTAGAAGCGCAGGACGACGACCTGGCGCTGGGCGTCGGGCAACTCGTCCAGGCCCTGGGCGACGGCGAGGGAGAGCACGCTGGTGTCCTCCCCGGAGGGGTGCTCCGTCTGGCGCAGCGCGGCGAGGCGCTCGCCCAGCCGGTCCTGGCGGCGCCTGGCCCGGTGCCAGTCCATGGCCAGGTTGGAGGCGACGACCGCCGCCCACGCGGACACGTCGCGCGGCGCCTCCCGTCCGCTCGCCGTGCGCTCCAGCAGCCGCAGGCGGACCTGCTGCACCCCGTCCGGCAGGTCCGCCTGCGGCACGCCGCCGAGCGCGAGCACCGCGCGCACCCGGCGTTCCTGGGCCGCGTCCAGGGGGTCGTCGAGCACGGCGTCCCCCTGGCCGCGGCGGGCCCTTCTGCGCAGCACAGCCACCCCTCCCCTCGCCGCGTTTCCCCTAGGACGCCGGCGGGGCCCGAAACGTTCGCCCGTACGGGCCGCTTTCTGGTGGGAGGCGTACGTCACATCGTCGTGTGGGTCCGCAGGGGATGGGCAGGGACGGAACAGCACAGCTTGCGGCGCGGTGGCCGCCCGAGGGGAATTTCTGCAGCTCAGCGGGGGTTTTCCGGGCAGGACGGTGACCGCTGCCCGCGGTGCCGCGTCCCACGGTGCGGGCACCCCGCGCAAAGAAGTGGACAGGCGGGCCGGACTGAGCCCCATGATGGAAAAGTCTCGGCCGAGCACAACGCACGTGGAGACACGGGCACGAACGGAGAAGGAGTCACTGTGAGGGTCGGAATCGTCGGAGCCACCGGTCAGGTCGGCACGGTCATGCGCAGGATCCTCGCGGAGCGCGACTTCCCGGTCACCGAGCTGCGCCTGTTCGCCTCGGCCCGCAGCGCCGGCAAGGAGCTGGACGGTGTGACGGTGGAGGACGCGGCCACCGCCGACTACTCCGGCCTGGACATCGTGCTGTTCTCCGCGGGCGGCGCCACCTCCAAGGCGCTGGCCGAGAAGGTCGCCGCCCAGGGCCCGGTCGTGATCGACAACAGCTCCGCCTGGCGCCGCGACCCCGAGGTCCCCCTGGTGGTCTCCGAGGTGAACCCGCACGCGATCGCCGACCGCCCCAAGGGCATCATCGCCAACCCGAACTGCACCACGATGGCCGCGATGCCGGTGCTGCGTCCGCTGCACGCCGAGGCGGGCCTTGAGGCCCTGGTCGTCGCCACCTACCAGGCCGTGTCCGGCTCGGGCCTGGCCGGCGTGGACGAGCTGTTCGAGCAGGTCCAGAAGGTCGGCGCGGACGCTCCCAAGCTCACCCACGACGGCTCGGCGGTGGAGTTCCCGAAGCCGGACAAGTACGTGGCGCCGATCGCGTACAACGTGCTGCCGCTGGCCGGCTCGATCGTCGACGACGGCCTGCACGAGACCGACGAGGAGCAGAAGCTCCGCAACGAGTCCCGCAAGATCCTGGAGATCCCGGAGCTGAAGGTCTCCGGCACCTGCGTACGCGTGCCCGTCTTCAGCGGCCACTCCCTCCAGATCAACGCCCGCTTCGCCCGCCCGATCAGCGTCGAGCGCGCCAAGGAGCTGCTGGCCGGTGCCCCCGGCGTCGCGCTCACCGAGGTGCCGACCCCGCTGGAGGCGGCCGGCCAGGACCCCTCGTACGTGGGCCGCATCCGCCAGGACGAGACCGTCGACAACGGCCTCGCGCTGTTCGTCTCCAACGACAACCTGCGCAAGGGCGCGGCCCTGAACGCGGTGCAGATCGCGGAGCTGGTGGCGGCGGAGCTGAAGGGCTAGTCCCGCCGCACCTCGTAGAGGAAGCAGCCGTACTCGACGGCCCGGACGTGGACGAACGCCACGGCCGGGTCGTCGAACGCTTCTTGGAGGGCGGGCGCGAACCCGTCGGGGTCCTCGACCAGCCGCCCGCCGAGGATGTGCCCGTCGCCCGAGTAGCGGCGCAGGACCCGGTGCGCGCCGGTGAAGGGGAGGCCGTCCGCCTCCGGCCGCGCGCACTCCTCGGCGTGGACGAAGACCGGGCCCTGCTCGTCGTAGGCGCCCGGGTCGGCGCCGGTCCGGGTGGCCCAGCGGCGCAGCGGGGCGTACGAGACGAGCGCGATCCTCTCCCCGGGGCGGCTGCGGCGCAGGCAGCAGCGCAGCGGGGCGCCGCCCTCGCCGTCGGTGAACGGGGCGGGGACGCGGCCCGCGTCGTCGGTGGTGCGCAGGTCCTTCAGGGCGGCCGGTGGGACGGGCCGTGCGGTGTAGTGCTGCATGGCCCCAGGCTCGCGCGCGCCCGGGGCACGCACCGGCGGGAAATGGACATCGCGTTCGGTGAGCGCCACGTGGAAGGATGGCGCAACCCACCCATAACGAGGAGATGACCGCGTGCCTGGCACAAACCTGACTCGCGAAGAAGCGCGGCAGCGGGCGGAGCTGCTGACCGTTGACTCGTACGAGATCGAACTCGACCTCACCGGCGCGCAGAGCGGGGAGGGGACCTACCGGTCCGTGACCACGGTGCGCTTCGACGTCGCGGAGACCGGCGACGGCGGCGGCGAGTCCTTCATCGACCTGGTCGCGCCGACGGTCCACGAGGTGACGCTCAACGGCGACGCCCTCGACCCCGCCGAGGTGTTCCAGGACTCCCGCATCGCGCTGCCGGGGCTGCTGCCGGGCCGCAACATCCTGCGCGTGGTCGCGGACTGCGCCTACACCAACACCGGCGAGGGCCTGCACCGCTTCGTCGACCCGGTCGACGACCAGGCCTACCTCTACACGCAGTTCGAGGTGCCGGACGCGCGCCGGGTCTTCGCCTCCTTCGAGCAGCCCGACCTCAAGGCGACCTTCCAGTTCACGGTGCGGGCCCCCGAGGGCTGGACGGTCATCTCCAACTCGCCGACGCCGGAGCCGCAGGACGACGTCTGGGTCTTCGAGCCGACCCCGCGCATCTCGACGTACATCACGGCGCTGATCGTCGGCCCGTACCATTCCGTGCACAGCGTGTACGAGAAGGACGGCCAGTCGGTGCCGCTCGGCATCTACTGCCGGCCCTCGCTGGCCGAGCACCTCGACGCGGACGCCATCTTCGAGGTGACCCGGCAGGGCTTCGAGTGGTTCCAGGAGAAGTTCGACTACCGGTACCCCTTCGCCAAGTACGACCAGCTCTTCGTGCCGGAGTTCAACGCGGGCGCGATGGAGAACGCGGGCGCGGTGACCATCCGGGACCAGTACGTCTTCCGTTCGAAGGTGACGGACGCGGCGTACGAGGTGCGGGCGGCGACGATCCTGCACGAGCTGGCGCACATGTGGTTCGGCGACCTGGTCACCATGGAGTGGTGGAACGACCTGTGGCTGAACGAGTCGTTCGCCACCTACGCCGAGGCCGCCTGCCAGGCCGACGCGCCGGGCTCGAAGTGGCCGCACTCCTGGACGACGTTCGCCAACCAGATGAAGACCTGGGCGTACCGGCAGGACCAGCTGCCGTCCACGCACCCGATCATGGCGGACATCAGCGACCTGGACGACGTGCTCGTCAACTTCGACGGCATCACGTACGCCAAGGGTGCCTCGGTGCTCAAGCAGCTCGTCGCGTACGTCGGTGAGGACGCGTTCTTCCAGGGGGTGCAGGCCTACTTCAAGCGGCACGCGTTCGGCAACACCCGCCTGTCCGACCTGCTGGGCGCACTGGAGGAGACCTCCGGCCGCGACCTGAGGACCTGGTCGAAGGCGTGGCTGGAGACGGCCGGCATCAACGTGCTGCGCCCGGAGATCGAGACGGACGGCGAAGGGGTCATCACCTCCTTCGCGATCCGCCAGGAGGCCCCGGCGCTGCCGGCCGGCGCCAAGGGCGAGCCCACGCTGCGCCCGCACCGCATCGCGATCGGCGCCTACGACCTGGACGCGAACGGCAAGCTGGTGCGCGGCGACCGCGTCGAGCTGGACGTGGACGGCGAACTGACGGCCGTACCACAGCTGGTCGGCAAGGCCCGCCCGGCGGTGCTGCTGCTCAACGACGACGACCTGTCGTACGCCAAGGTCCGCCTGGACGAGCAGTCGCTGGCCGTCGTCACCGAGCACCTCGGCGACTTCACCGAGTCGCTGCCGCGCGCCCTGTGCTGGGCGTCGGCCTGGGACATGACCCGGGACGCCGAGCTGGCGACCCGGGACTACCTGTCGCTGGTCCTCTCCGGCATCGGCAAGGAGTCCGACATCGGCGTGGTGCAGTCGCTGCACCGCCAGGTGAAGCTGGCCATCGACCAGTACGCCGCCCCGGCCGCCCGCGAGACGCTGCTCGCCCGCTGGACCGAGGCCACGCTGGCCCACCTGCGGGCCGCCGAGGCGGGCAGCGACCACCAGCTGGCGTGGGCGCGGGCCTTCGCGGCGACGGCCAGGACGCCGGAGCAGCTCGACCTGCTGGACGCGCTGCTGGACGGTACGACGACGATCGAGGGACTGGCCGTCGACACCGAGCTGCGCTGGGTGTTCGTGCAGCGGCTGGCGGCCGTGGGCCGGTTCGGCGGTTCGGAGATCGCGGCCGAGTACGAGCGGGACCGCACCGCCGCCGGTGAGCGCCACGCGGCCACCGCGCGGGCCGCCCGCCCGACCGAGGCGGCCAAGGCGGAGGCCTGGGAGTCGGTCGTGGAGTCCGACAAGCTGCCGAACGCCGTACAGGAATCGGTGATCGCCGGCTTCGTCCAGACCGACCAGCGCGAGCTGCTGGCGGCCTACACGGAGCGGTACTTCGAGGCGCTGAAGGGCGTCTGGGAGTCCCGTTCGCACGAGATGGCGCAGCAGATCGCGGTCGGTCTGTACCCGGCGGTGCAGGTGTCGCAGGAGACCCTGGACCGCACGGACGCCTGGCTGGCCTCCGCCGAGCCGAACGCGGCCCTGCGCCGCCTGGTCTCGGAGTCCCGTTCGGGCGTCGAGCGCGCCCTGCGGGCGCAGGCGGCGGACGCCGCGGCGGCCGACGCGTAGCCGCCCGCTCCCCCGAGGGGCGTCCGGTGCCTCGTCGCACCGGGCGCCCCTTCGCCGTCCCAGCGGTGTGCGGGCGGCCTCCGGTCGGGCGGTGGGAGGGCCTGTCCCGAGGACGTGAGCCTGCGAGCCGTCACCGGTCGGCGGCGGTGTCGGGCTGCTCCGGGGCCGCGCCGACCGCCTACCCGGGGGCCGCGGGGGCCCGCGGTCCGCCGGGGCGGGGCGCGGCGGCCGTGCGGAGGGCGGCCAGCACCCTGCCCACCGCCGTTCCCTCCTCCGCTCCTCTGCGCACGGCTGCCACGACGTGCCGGACGGGACGGTCCGCGCGCAGCTCGCGCATGACCACCCCCTCCCGCGGCACCGCGGCCATGCGCGGTACCAGGGCGACCCCCATGCCCGCTTCCACCATCGCGAGGATCGCCGTCCAGCCGGCCGCCGTGTGGGCCTGCTCCGGCCGGAACCCGGCCGCCTCGCAGGCTCCGCGCGTGATGTCGGACCAGGGCCCGCTGCCGCCGAAGATCCACGGCTCGGTGGCGAGGTCGGCCAGGCGCAGCCCCTGCGCGCGGGCCAGCGGGTGGTCGCCGGGCAGGGCGACGTCCAGCGGGTCGGCGAGGAGCGGGACGCGGGTGAAGCGGGGGTCGGCGGCGGTGGGCGCGTGGGCCGCCAGGGACAGGGCGAGGTCCACGTCCCTGGCGGCCAGCAGCTCGTACGCCTCCTGCGCCTCGGCCTCCCGCACCCGCACCGCGATGTCGGGGTGCGTCGACCGCAACGCGGTCACGGACGGCACGACCAGGGCGGGCACGGCGGTGGAGAAGGCGCCGACCCGCACCTCACCCGCCTCGCCCCTCAGGTGGGCCGCGAGTTCCGCGTCGGCCTTCTCCAGCCGCTCGAACACCGCGTCGGCGTGCCGCAGCACCAGGTGGGCCGCGTCCGTGAGCCGGACCCGCCTGCCCTGGGCCCGGAGCAGCTCCACGCCCAGTTGCCGGGAGAGGTTCGTCAGCTGCTGGGAGACGGCGGACGGTGTCATGCGCAGCGCCTCGGCCGTCGCGGTCACCGTGCCCCGTTCCCGCAGCGTCCGCAGGATCTGCAGCTTGCGGATGTCCCAGTCGGCCATGGCGGCCAACCTATCCGCGTACGGCTCCGGTCACCGGCGCGCCCCCGCGCCGAGGACGACACCGCCGAGGATCAGGGCCATGCAGCCCGCCTGCGCCCAGCCGGTCGGCTCGGCGAGCAGCGCCCAGGACAGCAGGGCGACGCACACCGGCTGGAGGTAGTAGACGATCCCGGCGCGGGCCGGGCCGATCAGGGCGATCGCCTTGTTCCAGGCGAAGAAGGCGACCGCGGAGGAGGCGACGCCGACGTAGAGGAGGGGCAGGACGGTCTCCGGTGCCGGGCTGAAACCGCCCTGGACGGCGAGGCTGACGCCCTGGGCGGGCAGCAGCAGGACCGTGCCGAACAGGAACGTGGTGAAGAGGAACCCCGCGCCGTCGAGACCGGCGGGCCTGCGGCGCAGCAGCGCGCTGTACGAGCCGAAGCAGCAGGCGGCGACGATCATCCACAGGTCGCCCGCCGAGAAGGACGCCCCGCCGCCGACCAGCAGCAGCACGCCCGCGCAGGCGACGAGGAGCCCGGCGACGCGGCGGGCGCCGAGCCGTACGCCGCCCACCCGTTCGAAGACCGCCATCAGCACCGGGGAGGCCGCCATGATCATGCCCATGTTGGCGGCGGGGGTGGTGACTCCGGCCTGGTTGACGAGGGTGTTGTAGACGGCCACACCGAGCAGGGAGGCGAGGAGCACGAAGCCGAGGTGGCGCCGGATCAGCGCCCGCTGCCGACAGGCCCGCCGGGCGCCGAAGGGGGCGACGACGGCGAGCGCGATCACCCAGCGCCAGAACGCGTGCTGGACGGGCGGGACGCTGTCACCGAGGGCGCGGGAGGTGACGAAGCTGCCGGACCAGACGACGGTGGCGAGTACGGCGAGTCCGATCCCCAGGGCGACGGGAGCGGCCGGCGCGGAGACACGGGCGGGCGCGGGGGCGGGGCTGGCGGTGGTGGTCCGGCGGTCGGCTACGGCCACGGAGGTCCTTTCGGCGGGCGGTGGCGTGGGTGACGGCCCTACCGTCGCAGCGCCGGAACCATCAGGTCCATCGAATCTTTTCGACCGTTCTCTGAAGCAGAACTGAACGGTCCGGCCGCAGCCTTCGCGCCCGGCGCCAACTGACCCGCCAGCGTCGCCCCGAACGCCAGCGCCATGCCCGCCATCTGCACCGGCGTCAGGGCCTCCCCGAGCGCCGCCCAGCCGACGACGGCGGCGGTCAGCGGGGACAGCGGGCCGAGGAAGGTGACCTGGGTGGCGGTCAGCCGCCCGATGCCGCGGAACCAGAGCCAGTACGCCACCGCCGTGCCGGCCAGCGCCAGGTAGAGGTAGCCGCCGACCGCCGCGCCGTCCAGCGCGGGCGGGTACCCCTCGGCCAGGAAGGCGAGCGGGGCGATGAGCAGGCCGCCCGCGGTCAGTTGCCAGCCGGTCAGCGCGAGCGGGCCGACGCCCTCGGGACGGCCCCACCGCTGGGTCAGCACGATGCCGGCCGACATGGAGACGGTGGACGCGAGCGCCGCCAGCACGCCGAGCGTGTCCAGCGTGCCGGCCGCCTGGAGCACCACGAGGCTGACGCCGAACGCGGCGACGACCCCGGCGAGCACGGACCGGGCGGCGGGCCGCTGCCCCAGCAGGAGCGCCGAGAGCGCGACGACGCACAGCGGGCCGACCGAACCGACCGCGGCGGCCGTACCGCCCGGCAGCCGGTACGCGGCGAGGAACAGCAGCGGGAGGAACGCCCCGATGTTCAGCGCGCCCAGCACCGCGGCCTTCCCCCACCACGCGCCGCGCGGCAGCACCCGGGCGAGGGCGAGCAGCAGCAGCCCGGCGGGCAGGGCGCGCATCAGCGCGGTGAACAGGGGACGGTCGGGTGGCAGGAACTCGGTGGTCACCGCATAGGTGGTGCCCCAGGAGACGGGGGCGAGGGCGGTCAGGGCGATGAGGACGGGACGGTTCGCGGGCATGGGGAGCCTCTCCAAGTCGGTCGGCGATAAGTAGCTTACCGCTAAGCTACTTATCGCGAAGCAACTTTCTTGCGGGCGATCTGCCGACCGTCGATACTCGGTCCATGAGTGAGCGCCCCCAGCAGCGGACCGAGCGGCACCGGGACCCGGTCGACGCGATCATCGGCCAGTGGGCGGAGGTCCGACCGGACCTCGACACCGCGGCGATGGAGGTCTTCGGCCGCATCAACCGGCTCTCGCGCGCGATCGGCGACCGGATGGAGAAGGCCTACGCGCGCTTCGGCATCGTCCGCGGCGAATTCGACGTCCTGGCGACGCTGCGCCGCTCCGGGGAGCCGTACGCGCTCTCGCCCCGGCAGCTCTCGGCGACCCTGATGCTCACCACCGGCGGCATGACGGGCCGCCTCGACAAGCTGGAGCGGGCCGGGCTGCTGTACCGCTCCCCCGACCCGCACGACCGGCGGGCCCTGCGGGTCACCCTCTCCGACGAGGGACTGCGGCTGGTGGACGAGGCGGTCGGCGCGGGTCTCGCCGTGCAGACCGAGGCGCTGTCCGCGGCCCTGGACGCCGGACGGACCGGGCAACTGGCCGACCTGCTGCGCGATCTGCTGGCCGCCACCGAGCGGTAGCGGGCCCCGCGCACGCCGAGGGCGCCGGTCCCGCGCACACGGCGTGCGAACAGTGGGACCGGCGCCCTCGGTGGAGAAGGTGCGGTGGCGGTCAGGCCTTGGCGTCGGCCTTGGGCCGGGTCTTGATGTTGCGGGAGGTCACGCGGTGCTCCTCCTTGGACTTGTCCAGCACCACCACCAGGCCCGCGATGATCACGAACAGCGCGATGGGGGCCAGGACGTAGAGACCCAGCGTCTCGACGACGCTCAGGCCGGTGCCGGGGTCGTCGCCGTCGTCGCGGGTCAGCGCGAGCGCGGGGGACGACATGAGCAGCATCATCAGCGTCGTACCGGCTGCCAGGGCGCCGGCGCGCAGGGCGTTCTTCTTGTCCACGGTGCAAAGGTAGCGAACGGCCGTCGGGGGCGCGCGCCCGGGGTGCCCGTACGGGGCCGCGGGACGCGCCGTTCAGCCGCCCGCGCGGTCCCGCACCACCTCGATCAGCGCGTGCAGCCGGGGGGAGGCGGCCAGGTCCTCCAAGGTCACGGGGCGGCCGTCGGCGTCGGCGACGGGCAGCCGCCAGTTCGGGTATTGGTCCCAGGTGCCGGGCAGGTTCTGCGGGCGGCGGTCCCCGACGGCGTCCGGGAGCCAGATCCCGGCCATCCGGGCGGGGGTGCGCAGCAGGAAGCGGTGGACGGCCTGGATGCCCGCCTCCTCGGAGGGGGCTCCGGTGTCACCGCCGGTGCCGTGCAGCAGGCCGAGCCGGGCCAGCACCTCCAGCCACTCGGCCGTGTCCGCCGCCGCCTCGGCCCGCTCCTCCTCCAGCGGGCGGGTGAGGAGGCCGAGGCGGTCGCGGAGTTCGACGTGCTCGCCGGTGAGACGGGCGGCGGTGGACGGCAGGTCGTGGGTGGTGGCGGTGGCCAGGCAGTCGGCACGCCACCGCTCGGGCGGCAGGGGACGGCCGTCGCCCGCCCAGTCCCGCTCGAACCAGAGCACCGAGGTGCCGAGCACCCCGCGCTCGCGCAGCGCCTCACGCACACCCGGCTCCACGGTGCCCAGGTCCTCACCGATGACCACGGCGCCGGCCCGGCCGGCCTCCAGGACGAGGACGGCGAGCATCGCCTCGGCGTCGTAGCGGACGTAGGTGCCCTCGGTGGGCGGGTGGCCCTCGGGGACCCACCAGAGCCGGAACAGGCCCATGACGTGGTCGATGCGCAGGGCTCCGGCGTAGCGGAACAGCCCCCGCAGCAGGCTCCGGAAGGGCGCGTAGCCACAGGCGGCCAGGCGGTCGGGGCGCCAGGGCGGCAGGCCCCAGTCCTGGCCGCGGGCGTTGAAGGCGTCGGGCGGCGCGCCCACCGACATGCCGGCGGCGTAGTACTCCTGCTGCGCCCACGAGTCGGCGCCGCGCGGGTGCACGCCCACGGCGAGGTCGTGGACGATCCCGACCGGCATGCCGGCCTCGCGGGCCGCGTGCTGGGCGGCGGTGAGCTGGGTGTCGGTGAGCCAGGTGAGGCGGGAGTGGAAGTCGACGCGGTCCATCAGCTCGGTGCGGGCCCGGTCGGTGTCGGCCGAACGGGGGTCGCGCAGGCCCTCGGGCCACCGGTGCCAGTCGGCGCCGTGGATCTCGGCGAGCGCGCACCAGGTGGCGTGGTCCTCCAGCGCGGTGCCCTGTGCGGCGAGGTAGTCGCAGTAGGCGGCCCGGCGGCCGGGGCCGAGGGGGACCTCCAGGAGCAGCTCCGCGGCCTCGCGCTTGAGGTCCCAGACGGCGTCCCGGTCGATCAGGGCGCCCTGCTCCAGGACGGCCTCGCGCAGCCGTCCGGCCCGCTCCTGGAGGGCGCGGACGCGCTCGGGGTCGGTGACGTAGGCGAACTCGGGCACGTCCTCGATCCGCAGGTGGACGGGGTCGGGGAAGCGGCGCGAGGAGGGCCGGTACGGGGACGGGTCGGTGGGTGCGCCGGGTACGGCCGCGTGCAGCGGGTTGACCTGGACGAACCCGGCGCCGAGGGCGCGTCCGGCCCAGGCGGCCAGTTCGCCGAGGTCGCCGAGGTCGCCCATGCCCCAGGAGCGGCGGGAGAGCAGGGAGTAGAGCTGGACGAGGAGGCCGTAGGAGCGCGCGGCGGGAACGGGCAGCCGGGCGGGCGCGACGATCAGGTGGGCGCCGGCGGTCCGGCCGTCGGGCGCGGTGGCGGTCAGCCGGTGGACGCCGGGCGGGAGCCGGTCGGCGTCGACGCGGGTCTCGCCCCCGCCGGTCTCGACGGTCTCGCCCCCCTCGGTCTCGACGCGCAGCCGGGTGCCCGCGGGCAGCGCGGCCAGGGCGGTCGGGGTGCCGCCGTCGCTCCAGGCGACCACGGTGGGCGGCAGCAGGCGCTCGCGCAGCTCGGTCTCACGGGCGGTCAGCGCGGCGCGGACGGCCCCCGGGGTGCCAGCGTCCACGCCCAGGGCGGCCAGCGCCAGGGTGACGGCGGTGGCCGAGGCCGCGACGGTGCGGTCCGGCGACGGGCTGTAGGAGGTGGCGACGCCGTGCAGGGCGGCGAGCCGGGTCAGATCCTCGGGAAGGTCCTCGGCGGGGGGCTCGGCCGGCCGGGCTGCTGGCATCGATGACCTCTACGACCTCGTGGGTTCCGGGACGGCGAAGGAGGGGCCGCCCTGCTCCGGCACGTCCGCCGTGAGCTCGGGCGAGGACTCGCTGGTCAGGGGCACGGCATCGGCGAACGGGGACTCGCTGGTCAGAGGCTCGGCGTCCGGTAGCGGCGGTTCGCTGGTGAGGGGGGCCTCGGCGCAGCTTCCGGTGGCGCCGAAGACGCAGTAGTGCGGGGTGTCGGAGGCGGCGGAGGGATCGGACCAGGGGGTGGACGGCTCCGCCACGGGTTTGGACGGGGCCGGGAGCAGCAGGGGTGCCGGTGCAGCCACGGGGTTCTCCTTCGGTCGAGCGGTGTCGGTCCTCGGCGGGCTCTGCCGAGCACGCTTTCGGCGGGTTACGGCAGCCCTACCCAGTCCGCGCGTGGACAGACGCCTCAGTACCGACAAGGTGCTCCTGGTCACATCACACCCCCAGGAATTCTTCTCGCATGTGTGTAAATCACCCACCTAACCCCTTCAGGGACCACCCAAACCGGTCACGAGAGCGAGCGCCGTTGACTCGCCGCGGTCGGTGGAGGCGTACGCGGTCGAGGAGTGGACGGGGACTCCGGCCGTCGCCGGCCCGGAAGAAAGATCCCGCTCAGCTATTCACTCAGTACATGTACTCAGTGAATACTGGCGGCCATGAGCACCCGTCACATCCTGCTGGGGCTGCTCGCCTCGGGGCCGAGCCATGGCTACGACCTGAAGCGACGCCACGACGAACGCTTCCCCCAGGCCCGTCCGCTGGCCTACGGGCAGGTCTACACGACCCTCCAGCGCCTGGTCCGCGACGGCCTCGCGGAGGTCGACGGCACCGCGTCCGACGGCGGCCCGGAGCGGACGGCGTACCGCGCGACGGCCGAGGGCACGCGCGAGCTGGCGCGGTGGGCGGGTGAGGTCGCGCCGCCCGCCCCCTTCGTGACGAACGAGATCTTCGCCAAGGTCGTCGTCTCGATCCTCACCGGCGCGGACGCGGGCGCCTACCTGCTGGCCCAGCGCGCCGCCCACATGGAGCGGATGCGGGAGCTCACGGCGGTCAAGACGGCCTCCGGCACGGACCTGGCGACCGTGCTCTCGGCCGACTACGGCCTCAACCACCTCGACGCCGACCTCCGTTGGATGACCACCACGGCGGCCCGGCTCACCACCCTGACCGCGGAGGTCCGCACAGCATGACGAGCGGGGACACGAACGGGACCACGGCGGGGCCGCTGCTGGCGGCCCGCGACCTGGTGAAGGTCCACGGCAGGACCGAGGCCCTGCGCGGTGCCTCGGTGGACCTGCGGGCCGGCGAGATCCTCGCCGTGACCGGGGCCAGCGGCAGCGGGAAGTCGACGCTGCTGCACTGTCTGGCCGGGATCGTCCGGCCGGACGCCGGGTCGGTGACGTACGGCGGTGAACGGTTGCAGGAGCTGCCGGAGAAACGGCTGAGCACGCTGCGCCGCACCGACTTCGGCGTCGTCTTCCAGTTCGGGCAGCTGATCCCGGAGCTGACGGCGCTGGACAACGTGGCGCTGCCGCTGATGCTGGCCGGCACCGGCCGCGCCGAGGCGCGGGCGCGGGCCGGGGAGTGGCTGGAGCGGTTCGGGGTGCGCGGGCAGCGGGAGTCGCGGCCCGGCGAGATGAGCGGAGGACAGGCGCAGCGGGCGGCGCTGGCCCGCGCGCTGGTCACCGGTCCGAAGGCGGTCTTCGCGGACGAGCCGACCGGGGCGCTGGACTCGCTGGCGAGCGAGCAGGTGATGACGACGCTGACGCACACCGTCCGGGAGACGGGCACGGCGGTGCTGCTCGTCACGCACGACGCCCAGGTGGCGGCGTACGCGGACCGCGAGGTCCAGCTGCGGGACGGCACCGTGGCACCGCTGGGGGTGGCGGCGTGAGCGCGTGGGACACGGTGGTGACGGACGTCCGGCTGGCCCGGCAGCTCGTGCGCGGGTCGGACCGGCGGGAGTGGTGGCGGATCTCGCTCACGGCGGCGGGCGCCGCGCTCGCGACGGGGTGCGCGCTGGCGGCGGTCACGCTCGCGTCGGTCCCCGCCGGTCACACGGTCTCCGCCTTCCACGGCCTGCTGAGCGGCGTGGGGACCCGTGCCGGGGTGATCACCGGTCTGCTGCTGTTGCTGGTGCCGGTGCTGGCCTTCCTGGGTCAGTGCGCCCGCATCGGCGCCGTGCACCGCGACCGGCGGCTGGCGGGGCTCCGGCTGGCCGGGGCGACGCCGTGGCAGGTGCGGCGGATCGCCGCGCTGGAGACGGGGTTGGCGTGCCTGGTGGGCTCGTCGGTGGTGACCGTCTTCGGCGTCCTGCTGCTGCTCCGCCTGTGGAGCGCGACGACCGCGCAGACCTGGGTGGGGATCACCCTGGTCGCGGTCGGTGTGCCGGTGCTGGGCGCGGTGGTGGGGGCGCTGGCACTGCGCCGGGTGGTGGCCTCGCCGCTGGGCCTGGTGCGCCGGGCCGGCCCGGGTACGGGGCGCGGGCCCGCGCTGCTGTTCCTGGGTGCGCTGCTGCTGGTGGCGGTGGCGGCCCTGCTCACGGCGGCCACCAGCGGCTCCGGTCCGGGCGGAGGGGACCGCTGGCGGGCTCCCCTGACCGTGTTCGCCCTCGTCGTCGCGTTCGGCGCCGGCTCGGTGTGGCTGTCCGGGGCCGCGGCGCGGCTCACCGGGCGGCTGCTCGCCGGGCGGGTCCGGACGGCGGCACCGCTCATCGCGGCCGGACGCCTGCGCGACGACCCGTGGGCGCCGGCCCGCAGCCACGCGGCGGTGATGCTGGTGACGGTCGCCGGAACGGTCTTCCTGTGCGTCCGGCACACGATGCTCACCGAGCTGCGCACCCGGGAGTACCACCTCGGCGCCGACCTGGAGTACTACACGACCGGCCTGGACCTGGCCGGCGCCGCCGTCCTCCTCGGCCTGGCGATCGCCCTGTCCGGACTCGCCGTGGGCACCGCCGAGTCCCTCACCTCCCGGCGCCGGACGCTGGCCGTCCAGGTCGCCGCGGGAGTGCCGCGCGCGGTCCTGAACCGGGCGCTGCTCCTGGAGACGGCCCTCCCGCTCGCCCCCGCCCTCCTGCTGGCCGGCGCCGGGGGCATGGCGGCGGGCGCCTGGTACTCGTCCCTCACCGGGACCGGCTCGCTGCCGTGGACGGCGCTGCTGGTCGCTCCCGCGGTGTACACGTCCTGCCTGCTGTCGGCGGCGACGGCCCTGCCCCTGCTGGGGCGGTCGGTGCGGCCGGGGGAGCTGCGGTACGCGTAGAGCCGCGGGGAGCGCCGAATGTCCCCTACGCTGGGCAGAAGTGGACCCCTGCACAATCGGAGGAGCCCTGTGACCGTGACCGCCGACCGGCCCCAGATGACCGTCCAGGAGTTCGAGGAACTCGCTGTCCATGCCGCCCGGAGCATAGAAGGCGCACGGCTCGAGTTCATCAACGGACACCTTGGGGGGAAGGCCGTGCCTGACGGCGACCACGGCAGCATCATCGAATGGCTCACACGCGTCTGCATGCAGCAGCGTCCGGAGCTGTGGCTCGACTCTCACCAGGGTCTGACCGTTGAGACCTACCGCGAGGGTCGCGCGCGCCCCGACGGCTCCCTGACCCCAAGCCACGCCTTCGCCGGCGCCCGCGAATGGGCCGATCCCACCCCCGTCCTCATGGTCGTCGCGGTCACGTCCTACGACTCCGACACCGACCGGCGCGACCGTGTCGAGAAGCCGCGCGCCTACGCCGAGACCGGCATCCCGGTGTACCTGCTGATCGACCGGGACACCTGTGAGGTCAAGGTGCACAGCCGGCCGGACGGCGGGCGCTACGAGACCGTGCAGACGCTGCCCTTCGGCAAGCAGGTCGCCCTGCCCGAGCCGGTCGGGATCGTTCTGGACACCGAGCCGCTGAAGAACTGGGTGCGCTGACCCGCCCGGCCGCGCAGGCGAAGGCCCGGACCGTCAGGCGGAGATGCCGTCGATCCGGGCCATGGCGTCCTCCGCGCCGTAGGGCTGCAAGTACGGCAGCCAGCGCGGGTCCCGGTGGCCCGTGCCGATGATGCGCCAGGCCAGGCCGGTGGGCGGGGCCGGTTTGTGGCGCAGGCGCCAGCCGATCTCCCCGAGGTGGCGGTCGGCCTTGACGTGGTTGCAGCGGCGGCAGGACGCCACCACGTTGTCCCAGGCGTGCAGGCCACCGCGGCTGCGCGGGATGACGTGGTCGACGCTGGTGGCGACGCCACCGCAGTACATGCACCGGCCTCCGTCACGGGCGAAGAGCGCCCGGCGGGTGAGCGGGACGGGTCCCCGGTAGGGGACCCGCACGAACCGCTTGAGCCGGACCACGCTGGGTGCGGGCACGGTGACGGTCGAGCTGTGCAGGTAGGCGCCGGACTCCTCGAGGCAGACGGCCTTGTTCTCGAGGACGAGGACGAGCGCGCGGCGGAGCGGTACGACGCCGAGTGGCTCGTACGACGCGTTGAGGACCAGGACGTGCGGCACGGATGCCTCCTTGTACGCCGGCGGCGCGTGGCTCGCGCCGGGACGATCCGTAGTCAGTCTCTCCTCATGGCCGCGGGAAGCGCCACCATGTCCCGGTAACGGGCTGGGAGTGTTTTCGACCACATCTCATGCATCCCCCGGAGCCTGACCAGTTCAAGCGCGCGTGAGCGCTGTCTCTCCCGACCGTTTCGGGACGGATCGTGCCCGGTGCCCCGTTAGTGTGGTCCATCTGCCCGTCCGGTGACCTTTCCGTGACCTCGACCGGACCTCGGAGGACGGGCCGCCGCATCTGGAGGTGCCCACCGTGTCCCTGTCCGCCGCCGTCCTGTCGGCCGCCGGCTCGTCGCCGTCGCCCTCTCCGTCCCCGACGGCCCCGTCGGTGCCCTCCCTCCGGGACGCCCACGAGAGCGCGACGAACGCCGCCGGGTGGGTCGAGGAGAACTGGTCGACGTGGCTCGCGATCGGCCTGCGGGTGCTGCTGATCGTGGTGATAGCCGCGGTGCTCAGAGCGGTGGTCCGGCGGGCGATCACCAAGCTCATAGACCGCATGAACCGCACGGCCGGCACGATGGACGGCACGGCGCTGGGCGGCCTGCTGGTCAACGCCGAGCGGCGCCGCCAGCGCTCGCAGGCCATCGGCTCGGTCCTGCGCTCCATGGCCAGCTTCGTCATCCTCGGCACCGCCGCCCTGATGGTCCTCGGCACCTTCCAGATCAACCTGGCCCCGCTGCTGGCCTCCGCCGGTGTGGCGGGCGTCGCGATCGGCTTCGGCGCCCGCAACCTGGTCACCGACTTCCTGTCCGGCGTCTTCATGATCCTGGAGGACCAGTACGGCGTCGGCGACAGCATCGACGCGGGTGTGGCCGCCGGCGAGGTCGTCGAGGTCGGGCTGCGGGTGACCAAGCTGCGCGGCGACAACGGGGAGATCTGGTACGTCCGCAACGGCGAGGTCAAGCGGATCGGCAACCTCTCCCAGGGCTGGTCCACGGCCGGCGTCGACGTGACGGTCCGCTCCGACGAGGACCTGGACAAGGTGAAGGAGGCCATCGCCGCGGTCGGCGAGCGGATGGGCAAGGAGGAGCCCTGGAACGAGATGCTCTGGGGCCCTATCGAGGTGCTCGGCCTGGACTCCGTGCTGCTCGACTCCATGGTGGTGCGGGTCTCCGCGAAGACCATGCCCGGCAAGTCCCTCACCGTCGAGCGCGAGCTGCGCTGGCGCATCAAGCGGGCCTTCGACGCGGCCGACATCCGGATCGTCGGCGGCCCCGAACTGCCGGTCCAGGCGACCGAGGCGGCCGACCCGACCGCGGGCATGGCGGCCCCGTCGGCGTACGCGAGCACCGTGTCGCCGCAGTCCGTCGCGGCGTCCCCGATCACCCCGCCGAACACCACCAAGTAGCGGCACGGCACCACCTCCCCGCCCCCGGACCGACGCCCTCGTCGGTCCGGGGGCGGTCTCTTGACGTCCCCTCCCGGGCGTCCTACGTTTTCTCAGCCGACAGGAAAGTTTCCTGACAGTCGCAGCGGGGCTGCTGACCGGTCGAGAGGCAGGTGTGGACACGCATGGCAGGAACCGCCGGCACGCCGGGCACCCCACGCGTCCTGCGCGCCATGAACGACCGGGCCGCGCTCGACCTCCTGCTGGAGCACGGCCCCCTGTCCCGTGCCCGGCTCGGCAGGCTCACCGGCCTGTCGAAGCCGACCGCCTCCCAGCTGCTGGCCCGCCTGGAGGCGGCCGGGCTGGTCCTGGCCGGCGGCACGACGGAGGGGCGCCCCGGCCCCGGCGCCCAGCTCTACGAGATCAATCCGGCCGCCGCCCACGCCGCCGGACTCGACGTCACCCCGGACCGCATCCTCGCCGCGGTCGCCGACCTCACCGGTCGCACGGTCGGCCGGTACGAGCTGCCCACCCCCGGCCGGCGCGCCGCCGGCCCGGTCGTCCGGCAGGTCACGGACGCCCTGGACGGCGCGGTGAAGGCGGCCGGGCTCGTCCGCGCCGACGTGCACCGCCTGGTCATCGGCACCCCGGGCGCCTTCGACCCGGGCACCGGCCGGCTGCGCTACGCCTCCCACCTGCCCGGCTGGCACTCCCCCGCCCTCCTGGACGAACTCGCCGCCGCCCTGCCCGTGCCGGTCGAGTACGAGAACGACGTGAACCTCGCCGCGGTGGCCGAACAGCGGCTCGGTGCCGCCCGGGGCCACGAGGACTTCGTCCTGCTGTGGAACCAGGAGGGCCTCGGCGCCGCCCTGGTCCTCGGCGGCCGCCTGCACCGCGGCTGGACCGGCGGCGCCGGCGAGGTCGGGTTCCTGCCGGTGCCGGGCGCCCCGCTGGTCCGCAAGGTCGGCCGCACCGGCAGCGGCGGCTTCCAGGAGCTGGCCGGGGCGCAGGCCGTCCCCCGGCTCGCCCGCGAGCTGGGCATCGACCCGGTGCCGCCCGGCCCGTACACCGAGTCGGCGGCCGCACTGCTCGCCACGGCCGCCGCCCACCCCGGCGACGCACGGCACCACCGCCTGCTCCAGACCTACGCCACCCGCCTCGCCACCGGTCTCGCCTCTCTCGTCTCCGTCCTCGACCCCGAGCTGGTGGTCCTCAGCGGTGCGGCCCTCGCCGCCGGCGGCGAGCCGCTGCGCGCCCTGGTCCAGGCCGAGCTGGAAGAACTGGCCGCGCCCCGGCCGCGCCTGGTCGTCGGTGACGTGACCGACGACCCCGTCCTGCGCGGCGCGCTCGTCAGCGCGCTCGCGACCACCCGCGACGAGGTCTTCGACACCGCGCGCCGACCCCGGCGCTCCGCGTCACCGTCCCTGCCCGGAAAGGATTGATGACTGCATGAAGCTCACCGTGGTCGGCGGCGGCTCGACCTACACGCCCGAACTGATCGACGGTTTCGCCCGGTTGCGGGACACGCTGCCCGTCGAGGAGCTGGTCCTCGTCGATCCGGCCGCGGACCGGCTGGAGCTGGTGGGCGGCCTCGCCCGCCGCATCTTCTCCCGGCAGGGGCACGACGGCCGCGTCGTCACCACCTCCGACCTGGACGCGGCCGTGGACGGCGCCGACGCGGTCCTGCTCCAGCTGCGCGTCGGCGGCCAGGCCGCCCGGCAGCAGGACGAGACCTGGCCCCTGGAGTGCGGCTGCGCCGGCCAGGAGACGACCGGCGCCGGCGGCCTCGCCAAGGCGCTGCGCACCGTGCCGGTGGTGCTGGACATCGCCGAGCGGGTCCGGCGGGCCAACCCGGACGCGTGGATCATCGACTTCACCAACCCGGTCGGCATCGTGACCCGCGCCCTGCTGCGGGCCGGGCACCGGGCGGTCGGCCTGTGCAACGTGGCGATCGGCCTCCAGCGCAAGTTCGCGGCGCTGCTCGGGGTGGCGCCCGCCGACGTCCACCTCGACCACGTCGGCCTCAACCACCTCACCTGGGAGACCGCCGTCCGGCTCGGCGGCCCCGGCGGCGAGGACGTCCTGCCCCGGCTGCTGGCGGAGCACGGGGACGCCGTCGCCGCCGACCTGCGCCTGCCCCGCCCGCTCCTGGACCGCCTCGGCGTCGTCCCCTCCTACTACCTGCGCTACTACTACGCGCACGACGAGGTCGTGGACGAACTGCGCACCAAACCGTCCCGGGCCGCCGAGGTGGCCGAGATGGAACGGCGGCTGCTGGAGATGTACGGCGACCCGGCCCTGGACGAGAAGCCCGCCCTGCTGGCCGAGCGGGGCGGGGCCTACTACTCGGAGGCGGCCGTCGACCTGGCCGCCGCCCTGCTCGGCGGCGCCGGCTCCCCGTACCAGGTGGTGAACACTCTCAACCGGGGCACGCTGCCCTTCCTCCCCGACGACGCGGTGATCGAGGTACCGGCGGCGGTGGGCGCCGAGGGCGCGGTCCCGCTGCCGGTGGCGGCCGTGGACCCGCTGTACGCGGGGCTGACGGCGAGCGTGACGGCGTACGAGGACCTGGCCCTGGACGCGGCCCTGCGCGGCGGCCGGGACCGGGTGTTCCGGGCGCTGCTCGCCCATCCCCTCGTGGGTCAGTACGGGCATGCCGAGCGGCTCACCGACCGGCTGATCGCGCACAACCGGGAGCACCTGGCGTGGGCCTGACCGCGAGCGTCCTCGCCGTCGACGCGGGGAACAGCAAGACCGACGTGGCCGTGGTGACGGCCGGCGGGGAGGTCCTCGCCACGGCCCGCGGCGGCCCCTTCCGGCCGCCCGCCGTGGGTGTCGAGCGGGCCGTGGACGCCCTCGGGAAGGCGGTGGCGCGGGTCTTCGCCGCGGCCGGCGTCACCTCAGTCGACCAGGTGTCGGCGTGCCTGGCCAACGCGGACCTGCCCGTGGAGGAGGAGCAGTTGGCCGCCGCGCTGGGCGCGCGCGGGTGGGGCACGGACGTGGACGTGCGCAACGACACGTTCGCGGTCCTGCGCGCCGGTGTCGACGAGCCGCGCGGCGTCGCGGTCGTGTGCGGGGCCGGCGTCAACTGCGTCGGCATGCGCCCCGACGGCCGCACCGCCCGCTTCCCGGCCATCGGGCGGCTGTCCGGCGACTGGGGCGGCGGCTGGGGGCTGGCCGAGGAGGCGCTGTGGCACGCGGCGCGGGCGGAGGACGGCCGCGGCGGGCCCACGGAGCTGGCCCGGACCCTGCCCGCGCACTTCGGGCTCGGCTCGATGTACGCCCTCATCGAGGCCCTGCACCTGCGGCGCGTCGAACCCGTCCGGCGGCACGAGCTGACCCCCGTGCTGTTCGCCACGGCGGCCGACGGTGACCCGCTCGCCCGGGGGATCGTCGACCGGCAGGCCGACGAGGTGGTGGCCATGGCCACGGTCGCGCTGACCCGGCTCGACCTGCTGGCCGAGGAGACGCCGGTCGTGCTCGGCGGCAGCGTCCTGGCGGCACGGCACCCGCAACTCGACGGCCGGGTACGGGAGCTGCTGGCGGCCCGCGCCCCGAAGGCCGTCCCGCGGGTGGTGACGGCGCGCCCCGTCCTGGGCGCGGCGCTGCTGGGCCTGGACCGCGTGGGGGCCGCCCCCGGGGCCCGGGCGCGACTGCGGGCGCACTTCGACGCCTGAGCGGGCCCGGAACCCGGACCCGGCCCGCGCCCCGTGGAACCGACCCGCTTCCGGCGGCGTATTCATGGGCAGGGGAGGTGCGTTGCTCCCGGATCGGAGCAAGATCGTACGAAGGCCGGTGCGAATGTCGTCGCGGGCAGCGATACTTGCGGCGACGGAAGACCACGGGGGAGGTCGGCAGTGACTCGACCGCAGAGGGGCGGCGCGGCGCCACCGCCCGGCACCGGCGCGCCCACGCCGCCCGCCGCTCCCCCGCGGCCCCGGCCGCTTCCGGAGCAGCGCTCGGGCGGCAACGCCCCCGCCGTCCCCCCGCCGCCGGTGGCCCGGCGCACCGCCTTCGCCGAGGGCGTGGACCGGCTGCGCGCGGCGGCCGTGACCGAGCCGGGGCGGCTGCGGATCATCGGCGCGCTGCTGGCCGCCCTCGTCGTCGCCTTCGGCGCCGTCACCGCCTGGCAGATGAGCGAGCGGTCCGCCGCCGCCGACGACGTGCTGCACCGCAGCCAGCCACTGAGTTCGGCCGCGGCCGGCGTCTACCGCTCGCTAGCCGAGGCCAACACCGCCGCGTCCAGCGGTTTCCTCGCCGGCGGCCAGGAGACGAAGGCCGCCCGCGAGGAGTACGAGAGCGCGGTCCGGGCGGCCGCGGAGGGGCTCGTGAAGGCCGCCGCGGACTCCGAGGCGGGCTCCCCCGCCGAGGCGACCATCACCGAACTCAACCGCCTCCTGCCCGAGTACAAGGGCCTGGTCGAGCGGGCCCGCACCTACAACCGGCAGGGCTTCCCGGTCGGCGGCGCCTACCTGCGCTACGCCAACGAGAAGATGCAGAAGCAGATGCTCCCCGCGGCGGAGGACCTCTACACGAGCGAGAACCGGCGGCTCGGCGCCGACTACGCCGACGCGAAGCCCTACCCCTGGGCCGCGATCGCCCTCGGTGTCCTCGCCCTCGCGGCCCTGGGCTGGGCGCAGCGCCGCCACTACCGGCGCACCCACCGCGTCCTGAACCACGGCCTGGTCGCCGCCACGGCCGCCTCCGCGGTCGTCCTGCTCTGGCTGGTCGCCGGCCACGGCGTCGCCCGGTCCAGCCTGAACGACTCCCAGGAGCACGGGGTGCGCTCCCTGAACGCGCTGAACGGGGCCCGTATCGCCTCCCTGAAGGCCCGGGGCAACGAGAACCTCACCCTGGTGGCGCGCGGCGCGGAGACGAGGAAGGTCGGCGACCGGACGTACGACGCCTACGACCTCGACTTCGAGAAGAACATGAAGAGCCTCGGCGAGGGCCTGGCCGAGGCGCGGCGGCTCGCCGACGACAAGGCGGGCGAGCAGCCGGTCGACCGGGCGAACGGCAACATGGCCGAGTGGAAGAAGCGGCACGCCTCGGCCCGCGAGCAGGACGAGAACGGCAACTACCAGCAGGCGCTGGACCTCGTGATCGGCGGCAAGGGCGCCACGGCAGAGTGCTTCGACGGCGTGGACGACTCGCTCGACACGGCGCTCGGGCACGAGGAGGCCGAGTTCGAGCGGGCGGCGGGCGCCGGTCTGGACGCGATGCGGCCCCTGCCGGTCGCGGCCGGCGTCCTCGCCGCGGTGGGCGTGGCCGGAGCGCTCCTGGGCATCGGCCGCAGGCTGTCGGAGTACCGGTGAAGCGGCGCTCGGGCCCGCGGGCCAGGGGGCGAGGATGCCCGTGAAAGGGGGCGTGAGGATGCGCGCACAACGGCTCCGGACGGGACTGAAGGGCTGGGGCGGGGTGGGGGCGATGGCCTTCGCCTGCACCCTCGCGGTGCTGTCCGCCCTCCTCCTGCCGGTGCTCCGCTCGCACGACACGGTCGGGCACACCGGCACGGGCGGGGAGACCGGTGCGAGCGCCCACGGCGGCACCCGGGGCGGTCAGGCGCGCGCCGCGCAGGAGTGCGCGGACCCCGAGAAGCAGACCCTGGCACCCTCCGACGCCGACGGCCCCACCATCGACGCGATCCAGAACCGGCGAGGTGAGAAGCGCAAGCTGATCGTCGGCGTCGACCAGAACAGCTACCGCTGGGGCTACCGCGACCCGAACAGCGGCGGTGACGCCGAGCTGGAGGGCTTCGACATCGATCTGGCGCACCGCATAGCGCAGGACGTCCTCGGCGACCCGGACGCCGTGCAGTTCAAGGCGATCCCCACCAACCAGCGCGAGCCCGCCATCGAGAACGGCCGGGTCGACATGGTGGTCCGCACCATGACCATCAACTGCGCGCGCCTGGAGAAGGTCGCCTTCTCGGCACCGTACTTCCGCACCGGACAGCAGCTGCTGGCCCCCAAGTCCTCGGCGATCACCGGCTACGACGGCTCGCTCGCCGGCAAGAGGATCTGCACGGCGGCCGGTTCCACCGCGCTCAGCACGCTGGAGCAGGACCGGAAGGACGGCAGGCTGGCCGCCGACACCGACCTGGGCACCACCGTCCCCAACCAACTCGACTGCCTGGTCAGGCTCCAGCTCGGCGAGGTCGACGCGGTGGTCACCGACGGCGCGCTCGCCGCCAGCCAGGCCGCGCAGGACCCGACGGTCCAGCTCAAGGGCGACGCCTTCACCACGGAGTACTACGGCGTGGCGATGAAGAAGGACGCCGACGATCTGGTACGCCGGGTCAACCACGTCCTCCGGGAGTGGCGCGCGGACAGGGCCGGGGGCTGGCAGGACTCGTACGAGGCGTGGCTGAAGCCGACGATGGGGGACGACCCGGCGAAGTCGGAACCACCGGCCCCGGAGTATCTGCGCACGAGCTGACCGCCCGGCGCAGCGCAGGGAAGAGCACGCACAAGTCCGCGACAGCGAGGGGTGATCGATGGGCGACACGGATCCCACCGGGCCGGTGATGGACCGGGACGAGGTGGACCGTGCGCTGGCGCGGCTCGGCGCGGAGCACGAGGCGATCGAGACCTCGCTCCTCGCCCTCCAGGACCACGCGGGCCGCAGACTCCTCGAAGGCGCCTCCCTGACCGGAGTGACCGCCGAGCGCTGGACCGCCGCCGAGGCGTCGATCACGCTCCTGTGGAACTGCTTCGACGCGTACACGGGTGCGCTGCGCACCGCCCGGGAGATCCGCTCCCGGCGCCGCTGGTCGAGCCGCGAGGACCTGGCCGAGCTGACCGAGCTACTGCGCGGCGAGGCCGTCACGATGGCCGGGGGCGCCGCCGCGGGCGCGCCAGCGGCGCACGGCGGTCCGGGCCGGCTGAGCGAGCGGTACTCGCTGGCGGCCCTCGTGGACCGGATGAACCAGCTGTACGCCGGCTCCCTGGACATGGTGGTCGCCGCCGACGCGGTGTGGTCGGCGCTGCCCGCGCGGATCGACCTCCTCGCCGCGGAACTCCGGCGCACCCGCGAACTCGCGCACTCCGTGGGCGTCCGCCCCGGCGAGCACCCGGCCGGCGACGACCTGGAGCGGATCACCCGCACCCTGACGCGGCTGCGCGAGCAGGTGGTCTCCGACCCGCTGGCCTACTGGACCCCGGCCGAGGGCAGTTCGGCGCCCGGGGGCGGCCGCCCGGACACCACGGTCTACGACCGTCAGGCGCGTGCCCTGGAGGACGTGCGCCGCGAGATCGACGCCGTGCTGGCCGTGCGCCAGGACGCGGAGCAGCGGATCGTGCGGTTGCGGGACCTGCTCTCCCGGGCGGACCGCACGCTCGCCGAGGCCCGCACCGCGCGCGGCGAGGTACTGGCGAAGATCGCCGCGACGGAGGTGCCGGTCGTCAGCGGGCCGCCGACGGCGCTGCAGGAGCAGCTCGCGGCGGCCGCCGAGTACCGTCGGCACGCCCAGTGGCACCGCCTGTCCCCGCTCCTGGAGTCCCTGGAGGAGAAGGCGGAGGACGAGCTGCTGCGCGCCCGGGAGTCGCTGACGGCGGTCACCGCTCCGCTCGCGGTCCGCGCGGAGCTGCGCGGCCGGCTCGACGCGTACAAGGCGAAGGTGGCCCGGCTCGGTTTCGCCGAGGACCCCGAGCTGGCGGAGAAGTACGAGAAGGCCCGCCGCATGCTGTGGAGCGCGCCCTGCGACCTGCGCGTCGCCGGGCAGGCCGTGCTGCGCTACCAGCACGCGGCGGCCGAACTGCTCGGCTCCGCCCCGCGCGTGCCCGGTCAGGGCGGGCCGGTGGACCGGACGGGGCCCGGCGCATGAGCGGCGACGGGGAGGGGACGGCATGAGCGAGGCACAGCGGACGTGTCAGCGTCCCGGCTGCGGCGGGGCCTACGAGGACGTGGGCGGCGGCGAGCTGTACTGCGACACGTGCGGTCTGGCGCCCGTCGTCGCCCCCGACGGCATGGTGGGCTCCCCGCCGACGGGCGTCACCGGGGGCGGCGGACGCGGCTCGCGCGGTTCGGCGGGCAGCGGCAGCGCGCGTTCGAGCGGCCGCAGCGCCCGTACGTCCTCGCAGTCGTCGCGGTCCCGGCGTTCGGTCTCGGGGCGGCTCTCGCGCTCCGTGTCGGGCCGGTCCACGGGCCGCTCGGTGTCGGTGCGCAGTTCGGGTTCGGGTGCCGGTTCCGCCACGCGCGGGCGCCTCGGCGCCGGCCTGGTCGAGGTTCCGCTGATCCCGCGGCCCGACCCGCGCGCGATGGTCCTGGACAAGGCCGAGGTGCCCGAGCGCAAGCGGTTCTGCTCGCGCTCGGACTGCGGGGCGCCGGTCGGACGGGCGCGCGGGGAGCGGCCGGGGCGCACGGAGGGCTTCTGCACCAAGTGCGGCCACCCGTACTCGTTCGTGCCCAAGCTGAAGGCCGGGGACGTGGTGCACGGCCAGTACGAGGTGGTGGGCTGCCTCGCGCACGGCGGGCTCGGCTGGGTCTACCTCGCCGTCGACCGGGCGGTCTCCGACCGGTGGGTGGTCCTCAAGGGCCTGCTGGACACCGGCGACCAGGACGCGATGGCGGCGGCCATCTCCGAACGGCGGTTCCTCGCGGAGATCGAGCACGCCAACATCGTGCGGATCTACAACTTCGTCGAGCACCTCGACCAGCGGACGGGTTCGCTGGACGGCTACATCGTCATGGAGTACGTCGGCGGCAAGTCGCTGAAGGAGATCGCCAACGGCCGGCGCACCCCGGAGGGGCGGCGCGATCCGCTGCCGGTGGAGCAGGCCTGCGCGTACGGCATCGAGGCGCTGGAGGCGCTCGGCCACCTGCACAGCCGCAACCTGCTCTACTGCGACTTCAAGGTCGACAACGCCATCCAGACCGAGGACCAGCTCAAGCTGATCGACATGGGCGCGGTCCGCCGGATGGACGACGAGGAGTCGGCCATCTACGGCACGGTCGGCTACCAGTCGCCCGAGGTCGCCGACGCCGGCCCCTCGGTGGCGTCCGACCTGTACACCGTCGGCCGTACCCTCGCCGTGCTGACGTTCGACTTCCAGGGCTACACCACGGTCTACGCCGACTCGCTGCCGGACCCGGACACCATCGACGTCTTCCGGCGGTACGAGTCGTTCTACCGGCTGCTGGTGCGGGCCACCGACCCCGACCCGGCCCGCCGGTTCGCCTCCGCCGAGGAGATGGCCGAGCAGCTGACGGGCGTGCTGCGCGAGGTGATCTCGCTCCAGACGGGCCGGGCCCGGCCCGCCGTTTCCACGCTGTTCGGGCCGGAAGTCAGGGTGACGGACACGGAGTTGTTCCCGCGGCTGGACGGGGAGGTGTCACGGCTGGGGGCGCGGACCGTCGGCAGGGGGCCGCGCCGCGCCGGTACGGCGGTGCCGCCCCCGGCCGGCGGCCCCGCGCTGCCGGCCGGGACGAGCGCCGCGGTCGGCGCGCCCGGGGGCACGGGTCCGGGCGTCGGGCAGGCCGGCGGGGCGGGCATGGCGGTCGGGCACGCCGGCGGGACGGGCACCGGTGTCGGACACACGGGCGGTTCGGGCGCGGGCGGATCGGGCACGGGCGCCGGACACGGCGGCGGGTCGGGCGCGGTCTTCGGACACGGCGGCGGTGATCCCGGCGTCGAGGTGTCCGGCCTGGTCAAACCTGCCGACGCGCCGACCGCCGCCCTCGCGCTGCCGGTGCCCCGGGTCGACGTCGGCGACCCCAACGCGGGGTTCCTGGCGGGCCTCATGGCGTCGGCGCCGGGCGAGCTGCTGACCGCGCTGGCCGCCGCGCCGGCGCCGTCGGCCGAGACCCGGCTGCGGCAGATCCGGGCCCGGCTGGAGACCGGCGACGCGCCCGGCGCGGTGGCCGACCTGGAGTCGCTGGAGGGCGAACGGCCCGACGACTGGCGGGTGGTCTGGTACCGGGGCCTGGCCGGGCTGGTGACCGGCGACCACGAGGGCGCCGCACTGGCCTTCGACGCGATCTACGACGCCTTCCCGGGCGAGATCGCGCCCAAGCTGGCGCTCGGCCTGTGCGCGGAGGTCCTGGGGCAGCTCGACAACGCCGCCGAGTACTACCGCCTGGTGTGGGCCTCCGACCCGAGCCATGTGAGCGCCGCGTTCGGGCTCGCCCGGGTCCAGCTCGCCGGCGGCGACCGGGCCCGTGCCGTACGGACGCTGGAGTCGGTGCCGGAGTCGTCCGTGCACTGCACCGCGGCGCGGGTGGCGGCGGTGCGGGCGCGACTGCGGCGGCGCGTCGCCAACGCGGGCGACGTGGCGTTCCTGGACGACCTGGTCGCGGCCGCGCGGCAGGTGGAGGCGCTGGACGTGTACGGTCTGGATCCGGCACGGCGCGAGCAGTTGTCGGCCGAGGTCCTCGGTTGCGCGCTGGACTGGGTACTCTCCGGAGGTCAGGGTTCCGTCC
Organism: Streptomyces sp. NPDC041968; assembly: GCF_055589025.1. Taxonomy (NCBI): domain Bacteria; kingdom Bacillati; phylum Actinomycetota; class Actinomycetes; order Kitasatosporales; family Streptomycetaceae; genus Streptomyces; species Streptomyces sp. NPDC041968. The sequence goes on from NZ_JBVJCB010000001.1 coordinate 906,765, forward strand.
CTCCCGCCGCCGGAGGACGGACGCTGCTCGGCAGCGGCCTGGACGAACGCGGTCTGCGTTTCGGCCTGGAGCGTTCGTACCGCACGCTGGCTCGGCTGGCGCGGGGCGGCGAGGAGAGGATCGACCTGGTGGAACGTGCCAATCGTTACCGCCCCCGGACGTGGGTGTAGTTGATGTCGCAGATGCCCCAGCAGGCCGCTGTGTCGAAGTGCCCGAGCTGCGAGGAGCCCCTCGAGTCGGGTGACCGTTTCTGCGGTGCGTGCGGATACGACCTGTCCGCCGTGCCCGCGCGGCCCGACGAGAGCCCGACGATCGCCCTGAACGGCTCGGTGCCCGCGCCGTCGTGGGCGCCGGACGGCGTGGACTGGCCGACGGCCCGGGACTCGGACGGCTCCGGCCGGCCCGCCCCGGTGCACGCTGCGGCCGAGGTGCCGGGCACCGACTCGGGCGGCTCCCCGCTGCCGCCCCCGCCACCGGTGCCTCCGGCCGCTCCCGCGACGCGGTTCGATCTCCCCGACCGGCACGACCGGCCGCGGGAGCCCGACGAGTACCCGTTGCAGGCGCCCGACCCGGTCCCGTCCGGGCCGGTCCCTGCCGGGTCCGCCGCGGCGGGACAGCCCGTGGCCGTGAAGGTCTGCGTGGCCTGCCGCGCGGGCCGGGTCGACGACGACGGCTACTGCGAGAACTGCGGCCACGCCCAGCCCCGCGAACGCGACCACATGGAGCAGGAGTCGGGCCCCGTCGCCGCGGTGAGCGACCGCGGTCTGCGCCACCACCGCAACGAGGACGCGTTCTCCGTCGGCTGCACCGCGCTGCCCGACGGCGCCCCCGCGTCGGTGGCGATCGTCTGCGACGGCGTGTCCTCCGCGACCCGCCCCGACGACGCCTCGCTCGCCGCCTCCCGGGCGGCCGGCGCGTCGCTGCTCGCCGCCCTGCCGCGCGGCACGCACCCGCAGCAGGCCATGCACGACGCGATCGTCGCCGCCTCGCACGCCGTCAACGCGCTGGCCGACGAGCCCGCCACGGCCCGCGAGCAGGCCCCGCACCAGAACGCCCCCGCCTGCACCCTGGTCGGCGCCGTGGTGACCGCGGGTCTCCTGGTCGTCGGCTGGGTCGGCGACAGCCGCGTCTACTGGGTGCCGGTCGACCGGAGCACCCCGCCCGCCCGGCTCACCGAGGACGACTCGTGGGCCGCGCAGATGGTCGCCGCCGGCCTGATGAGCGAGGCCGAGGCCTACGCCGACGAGCGGGCCCACGCGATCACCGGCTGGCTCGGCGCCGACGCCTACGAACTGGAGCCGCACACCGCGTCCTTCAAGCCGGACCGCCCCGGTGTCGTCGTGGTCTGCACGGACGGCCTGTGGAACTACGCGGAGTCCGCCGAGGAGATGGCCGAGGCCGTCCCCCTCGACGCCGCCGCGCGACCGCTGCACGGCGCCCGCGTCCTGGTGGGCCACGCCCTGGACGGCGGGGGCCACGACAACGTAACAGTGGCGCTCGTGCCGTTCCCCGCCCCGCCGCAGGGGGCAGGATCGGCCTGAGGCCTTGCGCGGCGCCGTGGCGCCGTCGTGGCCGGGCGCGGCCCCGGTAGGGCCCGGGGAAGGCGCGCGGGGTGGCCTCGCGGACCGCAGGGGGCGGTCCGTGCCGGCAGCCAGACACCCACCACCGTGGGGACGTAGAGGGGGATGCGAACCGGCATGGCCAATTTCTCGAAGTCGAACGTGCCGCAGTTCTCGGTGGACGTCTACCAGAACGAGTACCTGCCCGACGGCGGCCGTGAGGTCAACGCCATCGTGACGGTCACCGCGACCGGCGGCGGCACGATCGGGAGCGCGGTCGCCGCGCCCCACCTCTACTCGCCGGGCCAGGGCCCGTCCGCGGCCGTCGCCGTCATGGTCGACTGCTCGGGCTCGATGGACTACCCGCCCACCAAGATGCGCAACGCCCGCGACGCCACGTCCGCGGCGATCGACACCCTCCGCGACGGAGTGCACTTCGCGGTGGTCGGTGGCACGCACGTCGCCAAGGAGGTCTACCCGGGCGGCGGGCGCCTGGCGGTCGCCGGCGCCACCACCCGGGAGCAGGCCAAGCGTGCCCTGCGCGGCCTGAGCGCGGGCGGCGGCACCGCCATCGGCACGTGGCTGCGGCTGGCCGACCGGCTGCTGTCCACCGCGGACGTCGCCATCCGGCACGGCATCCTGCTCACCGACGGCCGCAACGAGCACGAGTCGCCGGAGGATCTCAGGGCCGCCCTGGACGCGTGCGCCGGGCGCTTCACCTGTGACGCCCGGGGCGTGGGCACCGACTGGGAAGTGAAAGAAGTCACAGGGATCGCCTCCGCCCTGCTCGGCACCGCCGACATCGTCGCCGACCCCGCCGGTCTCGCCGCCGACTTCACGCGGGTGATGGAGACGGCCATGGGCAAGGAGGTCGCGGACGTCGCCCTGCGCCTGTGGACCCCGGTCGGCACCACCGTGAGGTTCGTCAAGCAGGTCGCCCCCACGGTCGAGGATCTCACCGGCCGCCGCACCGAGGCGGGGCCGCGCGCCGGGGACTACCCCACCGGTTCCTGGGGCGACGAGTCCCGCGACTACCACGTCTGCGTGGAGGTTCCGGCGGCCGGACTCGGCCAGGAGATGCTGGCCGCCCGGGTCTCCCTGGTCGTCCCGGAGCCCGCGGGCGAGGCGCCGGGCGCGGGGGGCGGCGCCCGCAACCTCGGCGCGCAGGGTCTCGTACGGGCCGTGTGGACCGACGACATGGCCGCCTCCACGTCCATCAACCCGCAGGTGGCCCACTACACCGGGCAGGCAGAACTGGCACAGGTCATCCAACAGGGGATGGACCTACGCAAAGCGGGAGACATCGACGGAGCAACGGCCAAACTGGGCCGGGCGGTTCAGCTCGCCGGGGCCTCCGGAAACGCGGATACTGCGAAACTGCTTGCGAAGGTGGTGGACGTGGTCGACGCGGCGGCAGGTACTGTGCGACTGAAAGCGAAGGTCGAGGAGGCCGACGAGATGACTCTCGAGACCCGGTCCACGAAGACCGTCCGCGTGAAGAAGCACTGAAGAGACCGAACAACGCAGCACCGCAGTCCCGCAGCACCGCAGGACAACACAGCGACAAGCTCCGCAAGAGGGGGAAGCTCCGACATGCCGACCTGCCCGAACGGACACCAGTCGGGTTCCGACGACTGGTGCGAGGTCTGCGGTCACCGCATGGCCGGTGCCGTGCCGCCCCCTCCCCCGCCTCCGCCCCCGGGTGGCGGCTACGGTTTCCCGCCGCCCGCCGGTCCGGCCGGCCAGGGCGGCGGCCCCGGGGGTCCCGGGGCCGAGCCGCAGCTGTGCCCGCAGTGCCGCACGCCGCGTGAGGGCGGAGCGCCGTTCTGCGAGGAGTGCCGGTGGAACTTCCTCACCAACACCGCCACCTCGTACACCCCGGCCGCCCCGCGCCCGCCGGCGCCGGGCCCCGGCCCGCGCTTCCCGCAGCCGCCGTCGGGTCCGTCGTACGGCGGTGACGCGTACGACTACCAGGGCTCCCGCCCGTCCCAGATGAACCGCCCCGCCGAGCCGATCCCGCCGGGCCCGCCCTTCGGCGGCGCTCCGTCGGGTCCCGGTGGCCCGGGCGGTCCCGGTACGCCGGGCGGGCCCGGTGCTCCGGGCGGTCCCGGTGCTCCGGGCGGTCCCGGCGGCCCCGCAGGTCCTGGTGGCCCCGGTGGTCCCGGTGGCCCCTTCAACCCCAATGGTCCCGGTAGTCCTGGTGGACCCGGTGGACCGGCCGGCCCGGGTGCTCCCGGCGGTCCCGGTGGTCCTGGCGGTCCCGGCGGGTCTCGCGGCCCGGGTGGCTTCGGTGGCCCGGGCGGCCCCGCAGGCCCCGGTGGCCCCGGTGGCCCCGGCTTCCCGAACGGGCCCGGTGGACCTGGTGGGCACGGCGGTCCGAACGGGCCCTCGGGGCCGCCGGCACCGCCCCCCTTCGGTGGCGACCCCTCGCGCCCGGCCCCGCCTCCCGGCCCCGGTGGGCGGGACGGCGCCCCGCAGGCGTACCAGCAGTCCGGCCCGCCGGCCCCGCCCGCGTTCCCGCAGGAGACCAACCGGCCGCAGCAGGGCGGCCCGTCCTTCGGCGGCGGTGACGACGACTGGGTGCTCTCCCCGCCGTCCTCGGGTCCCGGTGGCCCTGGCGGCCCCGGTGGCCCGAACGGCCCGGGTCCGGCCCAGGGCGGCGGCTACGGCTTCCCGCAGCCCGGCGCCACCCAGGCTCCGCCGCCCCCGCCGGGCGGAGGTTACGGGTTCCCCCACCAGTCTCAGCAGCCCCAGCGCCCCCAGGGCCCCGCGACCTGGACGGCGACCATCGGCCCGGACCGCGACTACTTCATGGCGATGATGCAGCGGTCCGGCCCCGAGGCCGCGGGCCTCAACCTGCCCGCGTACTCGCCGGAACAGCAGCGCACCCTCGCCGGCAACCAGATCACCATCGGCCGGCGCCGGCACTCCACCGGCGACACCCCGGACATCGATCTCGCGGTGCCGCCCGAGGACCCGGGCGTCTCGCACCAGCACGCGGTGCTGGTGCAGCAGCCGGACGGCAACTGGGCGGTCGTCGACCAGAACTCGACGAACGGCACGACGGTCAACGGCGGCGAGGAGCCGATCCAGCCCTTCGTGCCGGTGCCGCTCCAGGACGGCGACCGGGTGCACGTCGGCGCCTGGACGACGATCACGATCCGCCGGGGCTAGCGCGCGCCCGGCGCCGCCGGGTCCGTCAGACGAAGGGCCAGGCGTACGGGCCCTGCGGGTCGTCCAGCCAGGCCCAGGCCCGTTCGCCGCGGACGGTGATGCCGTAGCGCTCCCGGCGCGGGGCGTCCTCGCGGTCCCAAAGGGCGTACGCCTCCTGCGGGTCGAGGCTGCCCCGGCTCAGCTCCAGCAGGAAGCGGAACAGATCGTTCTCCCGGGCCCGGCGCGGCACCCCGCCGAGGCCTGGCGCCTCGGGCTCGCCCCGCTCCGCGCCGCGCAGCGGAACGAAGTACGCGGGCGTGCGCAGGAAGCGCCCTTCGGCGTGCCTGGCGTCGCGGACCGTGAGGACGACCAGGCCCGTGGCGAGCGGGGCCAGGATGCGCCCGCCGGGACGGCACTGGACGAGCCAGGCGCGCGGCACCGAGGGCAGCGTGCAGGTGGCGAGGATCCGGTCGTAGGGCGCGCGCTCGGGCACCCCGCGGGCGCCGTCGCCCGTGACGACGGCCGGGTGGTGGCCCACCGCGGCCAGGTGCCGGCGCGCGGACTCGGTGATCTCGGGTTCGAGGTCGACGGTGGTGACCAGGTCGTCGTCGCCGAGCCGGTGGGCGAGCAGGGCGGCGTTGTAGCCGGTGCCGGCGCCGATCTCCAGCACCCGGTCGCCGTCGCGCACGCCGAGTTCCACCAGCATCAGGGCCATCAGCGAGGGCTGGCTGCTGGAGGAGAGCAGTTCGCCGTCGCGCAGCCGGGTCGCCAGCGGTGCGTCGGCGTACGCCCCGAGCACCCAGCGCTCGCGGGCGCCCGGGTCGGGGTCCTCGCCCCACCGGCGTTCGTGACCGCCCCGGACGCCGACGTAGTAGTACGGCACGAAGAGGTGGCGCGGGACCGTCGCGAAGGCCTCCCGCCACACCGGGTCGGCCGTCCAGGCGCCGCTCAGCTCGATCTCCCGCACCAGCTCCGCCCGCGCGGAGGCGGCGAGGCCGTCCAGGTCCGGGTGCCCGCCCATGCCTCCACAGTAAGGCGGGCGGGGAGCGGGCGAGGAGTGGTCCTAAGCCCGGAGTCCTATGTCCACCCGTCTGAGACCATGGACGACGTGAATGAGATTCGGCGCGGCACGCTTCAGGAGCAGACCTTCTACGAGCAGGTCGGCGGGGAGGAGACCTTCCGCCGGCTCGTCCACCGTTTCTACCAGGGGGTGGCGGAGGACCCGATCCTGCGGCCCATGTACCCGGAGGAGGACCTGGGCCCGGCCGAGGAGCGTTTCGCGCTCTTCCTGATGCAGTACTGGGGCGGCCCGACGACGTACAGCGACAACCGCGGCCATCCGCGGCTGCGGATGCGTCACGCCCCCTTCGCCGTCGACCGGGCGGCGCACGACGCCTGGCTGAAGCACATGCGGGTCGCCGTGGACGAGCTGGGGCTCTCCGAGGAGCACGAGCAGACGCTGTGGAAGTACCTGACGTACGCGGCGGCCTCGATGGTCAACACCGCTGACTGACCCCTCGCCCCGGCGCCGGCGCCGACGCCGACGTCGGAGGCTGCTCGTCCGGCGTCGGCGGTGACGGACAGACCACGTCGCCGGACGCACGCACCGGCCCCACCAGGGCCCGGTCGCGCCCACATCCGGGACCACGGTCGGCCGGGGCGCCGGAAGTCAGCGCACGCTGATGCCCAGGGCCCCGGTCCCGGCCCGGCGCAGGGCGACGGAGCCGTAAGGCGTGCGCAGCCGCAGCCACGTGCCCGAGGAGAAGAGCTTCGGCGCGTCCTCGCCGGAGGGGGCGCCGGGAGGGCCGAAGAAGCCCAGGGACTGGGCCGCGTGCACGGCCCGCACCGGCAGCCCGGTGTCCCCGACCGTCCGGGACCATATCTCCCGCCCGATCCGGTCCAGCTCGACCCGGGTACGGCCCTCGGACGCCAGCTCGCCCGTACGGGAGCGGAACTCCGCCACCGCCGCGACGACCAGCGCGCGCAGGGCGTCCGGGGCGGGCAGGCCCGGCTCGGGGCGCCAGCCGCCGCGCGGGGGCAGCAGCCCGGCCCACGGCGGTCCGGTCACCGCACCGGGCACACCCGCGGTGGCCGCCTTCTCGTCCACCGCTTCCAGCAGCTCACCGGCGGAGACGGTCACGTCCAGCGTGACGTCGAGTCCGTCCTCGTACGGTTTGGCCAGCCGCACCGCGCGGACGGCCAGCACCTCGAAGGAGGGCGGCCGGCCGAAGACGGCGAGGGCGGTGCCGGCCGCCTGGAGGCGTACCGCAGCCGCACGGTCGTAGCGGAGCAGGCGGGAGAGGAAGGCCGCGAGATCCGCGGCCTCCCCCTCGTCGGCCAGGTGGAGCACCGTCATGCGGCGACGGCCTCCTCCTTGTCGTCCGTGTACTCGCTGAGGAACTCCCGTTCCTCAGCGGTGATCCGGCGTGGCATCTGCGTCTCGAAGTCGAACGGCACGATCACCGTCGAGGCGCGGACGTAGACCACGTCGTCGTCCTTGACCTCGTAGGTCAGGGTGAAGGACGCGGCCCTGATCTCCGTGACCCACAGCTCGATGTCGACCGGGCGGTGCCGGTGCACGAGCTGCCGTTTGTAGTCGATCTCGTGGCGCGCCACCACCGACCCCTGCTTGAACTCCTTGTCCGGGCGGAACAGGAAGTCGATACGGGCCTCCTCCAGGTAGCGGAGGAAGACCACGTTGTTGACGTGGCCGTACGCGTCCATGTCCGCCCAGCGCAGCGGGCAGCGGTAGATGTGGCGCAAGAGATCAGCCCCGGGTCAGCTTCTTGTAGGTGGCGCGGTGCGGACGCGCGGCGTCGGCACCGAGCCGCTCGATCTTGTTCTTCTCGTACGACTCGAAGTTGCCCTCGAACCAGAACCACTTGGACTCGCCCTCGTAGGCGAGGATGTGGGTGGCGACGCGGTCCAGGAACCACCGGTCGTGGGACACGACCACGGCGCACCCGGGGAACTCCAGCAGCGCGTTCTCCAGGCTGGAGAGGGTCTCGACGTCGAGGTCGTTGGTCGGCTCGTCGAGGAGGAGCAGGTTGCCGCCCTGCTTGAGGGTGAGCGCGAGGTTCAGGCGGTTGCGCTCACCGCCGGAGAGGACCCCGGCCGGCTTCTGCTGGTCCGGCCCCTTGAACCCGAAGGCGGACACGTAGGCGCGGCTCGGCATCTCGACCTGGCCGACGTTGATGTAGTCCAGCTCGTCGGAGACGACGGCCCACAGCGTCTTCTTCGGGTCGATGTTCTCGCGGCTCTGGTCGACGTAGGAGATCTTGACGGTGTCGCCGACCTTGATGGAACCGGAGTCCGGCTCCTCGAAGCCCTGGATCATCTTGAAGAGGGTGGTCTTGCCGGCGCCGTTGGGGCCGATGACGCCCACGATGCCGTTGCGCGGCAGCGTGAAGGAGAGGTCGTCGATCAGGACCTTGTCGCCGAAGGCCTTGGTGAGGTTGTTGATCTCGACGACGACGCTGCCCAGCCGCGGGCCCGGCGGGATCTGGATCTCCTCGAAGTCCAGCTTCCGCATCTTGTCGGCCTCGGCGGCCATCTCCTCGTAGCGGGCGAGGCGCGCCTTGGACTTGGCCTGCCGGCCCTTGGCGTTGGAGCGGACCCACTCCAGCTCGTCCTTGAGGCGCTTCTGCCGCTTGGCGTCCTTCGCGCCCTCGACCTTGAGGCGGGTGGCCTTGGTCTCCAGGTACTTGGAGTAGTTGCCCTCGTAGCCGTGCAGCCGGCCGCGGTCGACCTCGCAGATCCACCCGGCGACGTTGTCCAGGAAGTACCGGTCGTGGGTCACGGCCACGACGGTGCCCTCGTACTTGGCCAGGTGCTGCTCCAGCCAGTTCACCGACTCGGCGTCGAGGTGGTTGGTGGGCTCGTCGAGCAGCAGCAGGTCGGGCGCCTCGAGCAGCAGCTTGCAGAGCGCGACCCGGCGCTTCTCACCACCGGAGAGGTTCACCACGGGCCAGTCGCCGGGCGGGCAGCCCAGCGCGTCCATGGCCTGCTCCAGCTGGGCGTCGAGGTCCCAGGCGTTGGCGTGGTCCAGCTCCTCCTGGAGCTTGCCCATCTCCTCCAGCAGCGCGTCCGAGTAGTCGGTCGCCATCTGCTCGGCGATCTCGTTGAACCGGTCGAGCTTGCCCTTGATCTCGGCGACACCCTCCTGGACGTTCTCCAGGACGGTCTTCTCCTCGTTGAGCGGGGGCTCCTGCAGCAGGATGCCGACCGTGTAGCCCGGCGACAGGAACGCGTCACCGTTCGACGGCTGCTCCAGCCCCGCCATGATCTTCAGCACCGTGGACTTGCCGGCACCGTTCGGCCCGACGACACCGATCTTCGCGCCGGGCAGGAAGTTCAGGGTGACGTCGTCGAGGATCACCTTGTCGCCGTGCGCTTTGCGCGCCTTGCGCATGGTGTAAATGAACTCAGCCAAGAGAAACCGTCCGGCAGCTTGAATCAGGCAGTGGGCAGATACACCCCATCTTGCCGCACCGCCACCCCTGGGAGGAAACGCGTTCCGGGCGGGGGCGCTGACCTGGGGATTCCCGGGGGCGGGCGGGCCGTCGTCTTTCGTGGGCGGTCGGCGTCGAGGCGGAGGGCGTTCCCCGCCGGTCGCTCCGGGGCGGCGCTCCTGGGGAGCGACGCGGTTGAGTACCCGTACTCATGCTCGGCGAGCGGCACGACGGCATGCTGGCCCGCGGGCACCGAGGGGAGCGATATCCGAAGGCGGGGCGGCCATGGGCAGGGGGCGGACGGATCAGCCGTCGACCGGCCGGCAGGTGGGGGCGGGGGTGGCGCTGGTCGTCATCGACCTCGTTGTCATCGGCTGGACTGTGTACAGCTATGGGATGGCCGGGTGGGCCGACGGTTATGCGAGTGACGGGGCCGGGCCGTCGAGTGCGTCCCGGGTGGCGTCCCAGGCGGCGTTGCTCCTGGGAGGCGGGGCAGTCGTGACGGGCGGTGGTCTTCTCGCGCTGGGGTGGCGTGTTCCCGGCGTCGTGCAGTTGGTCGTTCTGGGGGGAGCGGCGCTGCTGTTCTCCGTCGGCGGGTGATGCGAGCCGCGGCCGGGCGGCCCCAAGGGACGGTGGCGTTCAGGGCTCCGCGCGCCCGCCGGAGCCCTGGCGGCTTCGTACTACCGGGAGGCGTTCTTTCGGTTGATCACGGTCAGGGTCGTGCCGCCGGCGATGAGCAGGACCAGGGCCAGGCCGCCGATCAGGGGGGTCAGTTCCGAGCTGCCGGTCTCGGCGAGGTTGGGGTTCGGGGTGGGGGTGGTCACCGTCGTGGGGGCCGGCTGGCCGAGGGTGTGGGTGGCGTCCGCCAGTGCCGCGCTCTGGGTGCGGCAGTCGAGGACGCCGGTGAAACGCTGCTCCAAGCCGGCCGGGCCGCGGATGGTGAAGTCGTACGCCCTGTCCTCCGGAAGCGGGACGGCCACCGTCCGGGACTCGCCGGGCGCAATGGTGTGCTCGCTGTCCAGCAGCTCGAAGGTGAAGGGCTCGTCGCCCTCGTTGACCGCGGTGATGTCCAGGGTGCCCTCGGCGCAGTTCTTCCTGGCGGAGAGGGCGGGTATCGCGCCCTGGTCGGCCCAGGTGGCGCTCGCCGTCGCGGCGACCGTCGACTCGCTGGAGCCGGCCAGGATCTGGGTCTGGCTGCGGCTCTCCGAGGCGAAGGCGCGGCCGACCGGCACGGTCGTGGAGGCCTGGACCGTCAGTTCGGCGGTGCCGGCCGCCGCGTCCTTCGGCACGTCGAAGAAGATCTGGGTGCCGTCGGTGGCGGACGTGACGGGCTCGCCCTTCTTGTCGACGATCCGCACCCCGCCCGCCGTGGCGTCCACCGGGGGCGTGACCGTCGCGCCGCCCGCGTTGGTGCGCACCGTCACCGGGCCGATCCGCTCCCCGGGCCGGCCGGAGACCGCGGGCGGGTCCAGGGTGAGCGACGCCTTGGGCTCCGTGAGAAGGCGGGCCTTCTTCTCCAGGTAGTCGGCGAGCCGCTCGGCCTGGGGGTCGACGGCCTCGACGTCCGCCCGGTCCGAGTGGCGCCAGATGGCCACCTGCGTACCGGCCGCCGCGTCCTGCTCGGTGAGCCCGCCGCGGACGCCGGCCTTCTTCGCCAGCGCGGCCAGGTCGTTGACCTGGGGGTAGGAGTTCTGCAGGATCCAGCGGATGCGGCCGGCGTCCTTGTTGGTGCCCAGCGACGTGCCGATCCAGGGCGTCTCGTGGTACTTGGCGTCCTTCTGCGTCGGGTTCTGGAGGTCGACGCAGTACGTCTGCAGCATGCCGCCGCCCTCGACGGACATCTCGAAGAGGCCGGCCGACACCTCCTGGTCGCCGGTGTCCCCGTGGATGACCGCGGCGCCGTACGTCTTGAGGCCGCCTATGGTGGCCGTCGCCCCGCCCTGCCCCTGGCCCGCATCCTGGGCGGCGGCCGGGGCGGCGCCGGTCATCACTCCGGCGGCGGCGAGCGCGGACACCAGCGCCGCGGCGGCGAGACGCGCCGCCCCTCGTCCGGGCAGAGACAGCGCGGTGAGCGAAGAAAACACCAAATTCCCCTTCGAGCAGGACCCGTTGGCGTGGGGGGCACGGTCCCACCAGCAGAATCAGCAGCCCCGGAGGGCTCGTTCGGCATCCTAAGGACCTAACGCACCGCGCCTGCCGGGGATGTTCGCCCGCACGATGATCCGACTCGGAATCGTTATCCCCGGCAGGGCTGTGAGCAGGGCTTATCGACAAATCCACCCGGCTTTGCCTGGGCGTGTTCGTCAATAAGCCGTACTTCGGTCACTTCCGGCGGAAGGCCGCCATCAGGCCACCGCGACAGGCTCCGGCCGCTGTTCGGGGGGCGGTGCGGCCGACTCGGCGGCCGGTGTCTCCCAGTTGGGCTCCGGCTGCGGCGGGGAGCCCGGCGTCTCCGCCCGGCCGGTGCGCCGGAACGCCGCCGTGCCGCGCGCGAGGTCGTGGCCGATCGCCACCGCGTCGATGTCCGCCGAGGTCCAGTTCTGCCCCTCACGCACGTCCGTGCGCACCTTCAGCCGGCCCTGGACGACGACGGGGTCCCCCACCGTCAGCGACGCCGAGGCGTTGGTGGCGAGTTGCCGGTTGGCCCACACCGTGAAGAAGTTGGTGTGGCCGTCCGTCCACGCGCTCTTCTCGCGGTCCCAGTACCGCGCGGTGACCGCCAGCCGGAACCGCGCGGAAGCGCCGTTCGCCAGGTCCCGGAAGACCGGTTGCGTCGCCACGTTGCCCACGGCGCAGATCATCGTCTCGTTCATCGCGCGTCCTCCCTTGCGCACGGGCACCTCCCGTGCGGCTGCGTCCGGCGCGGCGGCGTCACGTCCCCGTACACCGCCGCACCCGGGCCGACCGCGTCCGTCGCGATGGCCACGGGGCCAGACTGCATCCGCTCGGGCCGGCCCCGCCGAGGCCTGTGGACCGCCTCCGGACCTGTGGAGAACTCCGTCACTCTCCCGGGTGAGCCACCCCCTCCTCACCCGCTGAGCCGTCCCCGCCTCACCCGGTTGAGCCACCATCGCCTCACCCGCATGAGTCACCACCGCACTCTCCCGGGAGAACCACGCCCGGCCGCCCCTCCCGACGGGCCCCACCCCCGAGGCGACCCCTTACCTGGCCACAGCCCCCACCCCGGTGACCCGCCCGTACTGCTCACGCACTTCCCGGTACCGGAGCAGTTCCGCCGCCAGCGGATCCAGTACCCGGGCCCGGCCGCACCCCGCGGCGGCCTCCCGCAGCAGGCGTTCCGCCTCGTGGCCGTAGCGCCGTGCGGGTCCGCGGGCCGCGATGCGGCAGCTCCACTCGATGAGGGGGCCGCCGATGATGCCGGCCAGCATCAGGAGCACCGGCACGCCGAGGTTCGGCGACACGAAGCCGATGATCTGGGCCAGCAGCCACAACCCGCCCACGACCTGGAGCAACGTCATGGAGGCCTGGGCCAGCACGGCCACCGGCCACCAGCCCGGCCGCGGTGGACGCCCCGGCGGCGTCCCGGTGCGCACCGCCAGTTCGTCGAGGGCCTCGGGCAGGCCCTGGGCGCCGCGGACGGCGGCCTCGCGCACCGCCTGCGCCCACGGCGCCGGCAGCCCGGCCGACGCCCGGTCGGACACCGTGCGCACCGCCTGCTCGACCCGCTGACGGGCCGTTGCCTCCTCGTCCGCCTGAGTACGCGAAGGGAACCGGCCCGTGGTGGGCTCGCGCCGGTCGTCGTACCAGCGCCACAGCCGCAGCCAGGGCGTGCCGCACGCGCGGTTGGCGTTGCGCAGCCAGGCGCGCTCGGCCGCCTCCCCCGCTGCCGTGGCGCCCACGGCGTCCGCGAGTCGGTCGGCGAACTCCTCCCGGGCCTCCTCGCTGAGGCCGGTCCGCCGGCCGGTGACGTACACGGGGCGCAGGCGCCAGGCGGCGGCGTCCACGTCGGCGGAGATGCGGCGCGCCGGGGCCTGCCGGTCGGCGACGAACTGTCCGAGCACCTCGCGCAGTTCGCCGATGCCGTCCCCGGTGAGCGCGGACAGGGCGAGCACGGTGGCCCCGGGCTCGCCGTGCTCGCCGAGCGCGATGCCGTCCTCGTCGAGCAGCCGCCGCAGGTCGTCGAGGACCTGTTCGGCGGCCTCCCCGGGCAGCCGGTCGACCTGGTTGAGGACGACGAACGTGACCTCGGCGTGGCCCGCCATCGGGCGCAGATAGCGCTCGTGGAGCATGGCGTCGGCGTACTTCTCCGGGTCGACGACCCAGATCACCGCGTCGACGAGCTTCAGGATGCGGTCCACCTGCTCGCGGTGCTGCACGGCCGCCGAGTCGTGGTCCGGCAGGTCGATCAGGACCAGCCCGCGCAGCGGCGATTCGGCGTCCGGGTGCTGCAGCGGGCGGCGGCGGAGCCGGCCGGGGATGCCGAGGCGGTCCAGGAGGCTGGCCGCACCGTCGCTCCAACTGCACGCGATCGGCGCCGCAGTGGTCGGCCTGCGCACTCCCGTCTCGGAGATGGGCACCCCGGCGAGCGTGTTGAACAACTGCGACTTGCCGCTGCCGGTCGCGCCCGCGATGGCGACGACGGTGTGCTGACCGGAGAGCCTGCGCCGCGCGGCGGCCTCGTCCAGGACCCGGCCGGCCTCCGCCAGCGTCCCGCTGTCCAGCCGGGTACGGGAGAGACCCACCAGCTCGCGCAGGGCGTCGAGCCGCGACCTGAGCTGCCCGTCGTAGGCCAGTGGCATCAGGGCGGCGGCGGAACCGGAAGGCCTGCTCGGCATGACGGTGTACTGCTCCGGCGTGCTGTTCTCGTCCACCCGCCGCGCGATCAGACCGTCACCCCAGGCACCGTCGCCGCCCCCGGCACCGGACGAGCCGCCGGTCGCACGCTCCACAGCTCCCGCACGCTCGCTGTCCGCCGCCCCCGCCCCGCGGTCACGGGCCTCCGCACGGCCGCGTTCCTCCCTGCGGGGCTGATCAGCCGCTCGTCGCCGGTCGGCCACGTCTCCTCCGCGTTCCGGGCGTTCCCCGCCCCTGCCCTTCCGGGCGTCCCCGCCCCGCCCGGGCTTCTCCTCCAGGTCACGCGCCTGGTCCTGCTCCCGCTCCCGGTCCGTACGGCGGGACTCCCCGGCGTCCTTCACGCGCGCGAGGAGGCCGCGTGCGCGGTCGCCCCCGCGCTCGAGCGGGCGGGGACTTCGCCCGGCGTCCCCGGAGGTGTCCGCCCGCGGGCCGTCCTCGGCGGACCGTTCCGGGGCCCTGCCATGACCGGCCGGGGCGGCGTCCGCCCGGTCCTCGCGGGCCGTTCGGCCTGCCTGGCCGGACCGGCCTGCCTCCTCCGCGCGGCCCGGCCGACCCGCCCGGCGGCCCGGGCGGTCCGTCTCGCCCGTTCGCTCCGTCTCGCCCGGCCGGCCCGCCTCCTCCGGCCGGCCTGCCTCCTGCGGCGTGTCATGGGTGTGCTCGGTGGGGTCCTGGTCAGTGACGGCGGTCACCGGTCACCTCTCCTTCTGCAGTACGGACAGCGCGGCGATGAGTTCGGCCTGGGGCTCGGGATGGACCTCCAGCCCGTCGAGCGGCGCCAGCCGGCGTTCGCGCTCGACGTGCACGACCCGGTCCACGCAGTCGTCGAGCAGGCGTCCGCCCCGGTCCCGCAGCCGCAGCGCGCCGTGGGCGCCGATGCGTTCGGCAAGCCCCTCCCCCGCACTACGCGCCCGGCGCCCGCCGAGCAGCACCGTGGCGACCAGAGCGGTGACCGCACCGGGGTCCGGCGCCAGATTCCGGTCCAGTCGGCGCACCTCCTCCTCGGCGTACTCCTCCAGCTCCCGACGCCACCGCCGCACCGCCATCCCGATACGGTGCTCGGCGCCCTCCGGCGCGGGGTCGCGGCCCGTGAGTTCCGGGGCGGTGGCCGCGGGCTCGCCCCGCCATGCCTCGTCGACGCGTTCGTCGGCGGCGGTGACGGCGCACAGCAGCAGGGCGCTCAGGCTCTCCACCAGCGAGTCGAGAAGCTCCTCCGGGGAGCAGTCCAGGGGGAAGGCACGCCACCGCTTGAGCGCGTCCCCGGCGAGTACGGCGCCCGCCTGCAACCGCCCCCGTACGCGCGCGTGCTCGCCGTCGTAGGCACCGTCGACGGCCGCGGTGAGGCGCAGCGCGGCGGAGTACTGCGCGGCGGCCGCGCCGGCCAGTTCGGGCATCCGGGACTTGAGCGAGTCCAGGATGCCGTGCGCGGTACGGGCCATGGCGTGGTGCCGGGCGTCGAGGTCCTGCGCCCGGTGGACGAGCCAGGCCCGCAGCGGGGCGACCGCGCTGGCCGGCAGCAGCCCCCCGCCCCAGGCCGACTCGGGCAGCTCGGGGACGGTGAAGCGGGGGACCTCGCCGAGCCCGGCCTTGGCCAGCAGTGCCCCGTACTGCCGTGACACCTCGGACACCACCTGGTGGGGCACCCGGTCGAGCACGGTGACCAGGGTGGCGTCGTACTCCTTGGCGGTGCGCAGCAGGTGCCAGGGCACGGCGTCGGCGTAACGGGCGGCCGTGGTGACCATCACCCAGATGTCGGCCGCGCAGATCAGCTCGGCCGCGAGGACCCGGTTGTCGGCGACGAGGGAGTCGATGTCCGGCGCGTCGAGGAGGGCGATGCCGGGCGGCAAACTGTCGGCGGTCTCCACCCGCAGTACGCGCGCGGGGCTCTCCCCCGGCAGCAGCAGGTCGTCGTCCTGCTCCCGATGGGGCACCCACACGCGCGTGAGGTCCGGCAGCACCCGCATGCCGCTGAACCAGTGGTGGTCCTCCGGATGGCACACGAGCACCGGCGTGCGGGTGGTCGGCCGCAGCACGCCCGCCTCGCTGACCCGCCGGCCCACCAGGGAGTTCACCAGGGTGGACTTCCCGGCGCCGGTGGAGCCGCCCACGACGGCCAGCAGGGGCGCTTCGGGGTCCTTCAACCGGGGCACCAGGTAGTCGTCGAGCTGGGCGAGGAGTTCGTCGCGGTTGGCACGCGCGCGTGGAGCCCCCGCCAGGGGCAGCGGGAAGCGTGCGGCCGCGACACGGTCGCGCAGGGCGGAGAGTGCGTCGAGCAGCTGAGGCCGTACGTCCAAGGTCACCACATGTGAAGAATGCCCAATTTTAGGGGAATTCTGAAGCATATGCGCATGATGAGCATGTCCGCGCGCCGATCGGACACTCCGGACGGAAGGGATTACCGGGGCGCAAGGACAGTCCAGGCATAACGAGTGCACAACACCCGATGCGTGAGACGCCAAAAGCGATGCACGATTCGCACCTGCCTGCGATTATCAGGACCGCTTCACCGAACCTCCACATCGAGCCACGGAGGCGAAGCAGCAGGGACACGGAGCCGGGAGCCCTATCCTTGTCCCCGGCAACGTCGCGGAACAGCCCACACCCGGGCACCGAGAACGAGGCCACCACACCAGGCCCCCGTAGCTCAGTGGATAGAGCAGGCGCCTTCTAAGCGCTTGGCCGCAGGTTCGAGTCCTGCCGGGGGCGCCACTGCCCGTTGGGCGGGAGGGACGGGACGACGTGCGACTGCGCTGCGCGGTGCTCGACGACTTCCAGCGCGTGGCGACCGAGATCGCCGACTGGTCCCCCGTCGCGGACGCCGTGGACGTCGTGTCCTTCGACACCCACCACGCCGACGAGGAGACCCTCGCCGCGGCCCTCGCCGACATCGACATCGTGGTCACCCTGCGGGAACGCGTGCCGTTTCCCGGGTCGCTGATCGCCCGCCTGCCCCGGCTGAAACTGATCGTCGCCTCCGGCATGCGCAACAGCGTCATCGACTACGCCGCCGCCGAGGCGCACGGTGTCACCGTGTGCGGTACTGCCTCCTCCTCGACGCCGCCCGTCGAACTGACCTGGGCCCTGCTGCTGGGCCTGGCCCGCGGTCTCGTCCAGGAGAGCAACGCGCTGCGCGAGGGCGGCCCCTGGCAGCAGACGGTGGGGGCCGACCTGCACGGCCGCCGACTGGGTCTGCTGGGCCTCGGGAGGATCGGCAGCCGGGTGGCGCGCGTCGGGCTCGCCTTCGGCATGCGGGTGAGCGCATGGAGCCAGAACCTCACCCGGGAGCGCGCCGACGCGGTCGGGGTCGAACTCGCCCCCTCCAAGGAGGAGCTGCTGCGCACCGCCGACTTCGTCTCCGTCCACCTGGCGCTCGGCGACCGCACCCGCGGCCTGCTCGGCGGCGCCGAGCTGTCGCTGCTCAAGCCGACCGCCTACCTGGTCAACACCTCGCGCGCGGCGATCGTCGACCAGGAGGCCCTGCTCGCCGCGCTGCGCGAGGGCCGCATCGCGGGTGCGGCCGTCGACGTCTTCGACACCGAGCCGCTGCCCGCCGGCCACCCGATGCGCACGGCCCCGCGCCTGCTCGCGACCCCGCACCTCGGATACGTCTCGCGCGCCAACTACGCCACGTACTACGGCCAGGCGGTCGAGGCGATCCAGGCCTACCTCGCGGGTTCGCCCGTACGGCGGCTGCCCGCGTCCGGCACGCCGGGCGTTCAGGCGGTGCCCGCCCGGTCGGACCGCGCCGGACGCCAGTAGGTCCCGCCGCTGCGGCGCAGGTGGCCCAGGTCCACCAGGTGGCGCCGGAGCGTCACATGGTCGACGTCGCCCTCGTCGCACCAGGCGCGCAGCTTCTCGTCGACCGTGCGCTCCGGATACTCCGCGCCGGGCACGAAGGTCTGCTCGGCGATGTGCCGCAGCACCACCTTCTTGCGCGTCCAGCGCGCGGGCAGGCGTACCAGCCGTCCGTCCTTGACGAAGGTCCGCACGATCATGCCGGCCCGGTCGTCCTCCGCCCCCGGGTCGCCGGTGGCCGGTGCCGTGGACCGGGCCTCTCGGGCCAGTTCCCTGAAACGGTCGTGGGCGACGACGAGTTCACCGTCGTCGCCGGACGTCACCACGCCCTGCTCGTGCAGGCGGCGCAGCGCGGCGGAGGCGTCCTTCACGGACAGGCCGGCCGCGGCCGCCACCTGTGCGGCACTGCCCGCGCCCAGCGCCACGGCCGCGAAGGCACGCACCCGCCCCTCCTCGGCGAACAGGCCGGGCAGCGCGGACAGAGCGGCCCGGGCGGACGGCACGGACTCCGCGAACGGCGGGGAAGGCGGGGAAGGCGGGGACGGCACAGGCGCCTCGGACGTGACGGGTCGGTCGGGACGGTCGGGACGGTCGTTCACCATGCCGGGAGGCTAGTGGACGGCCCCGCGCCGCGTGGAGCGGTTTTCCCGCCCCCCGGCACCGGCGCGCCGCCCCTCCCGAGCCCCCTGTTCAAAAAGGGTGATCCTCACATTCCCCCCGTGACCCCTCTCCGACCTGGTGCGTTGAACCGGAAGTGCGGTGGCATGTCCCGCTGCCGTGCTCCCCGAGTCATAAGGAGAACGTGATGTCTCGCATCGCGAAGGCCACCGGCGTCGTACTCGGCGCCGGTGCCGTCGTGCTCAGCGGCACCGGCCTGGCCATGGCGGACGCGGGCGCCGAGGGCGCGGCCATTGGTTCGCCCGGTGTCCTGTCCGGCAACGTCGTCCAGGTCCCGGTGCACGTGCCGGTCAACGTCTGCGGCAACACGATCAACGTGATCGGCCTGCTGAACCCGGCTTTCGGCAACGCCTGCGAAAACGGCGACGACGAGAAGAGCGACAAGCACGGCGACGACGGCAAGAACAGCGGCTACGGCAGCTGACCCTGCGGTCACGGAGGAGCCCCGGCCGTCCGGCCGGGGCTCCTCCCGTTCCCCCGTTCCCCCCGTCCTGCCGTTCCTCCCGTTCCTCTGTCTCTCCCCTCCTGTCCCGTCCCTTCGGCGCGCTCAGGCGTACCGGTAGATCCGGCTGTGGTCCTCCAGCTCGTCCGGCGTCACGTCCCACGGCGGCAGCTTCTCGTGCCGCGCGACGATCCGTCCGTGCTGCGCGCCGCCCCGGCCGGGCGGTTCGGCGGGCAGGTAGCGGGCCCCGCGGTGCCGGGCCTGCCAGCGGGACCACAGGAGGTCCACGAAGGCGTGGTGCAGCCAGAACACCGGGTCGTTGACGGAGGCGCCGCCGACCATGGCCCCGCCGACCCAGCGGTGCACGCGGTTGTGGTTGCGCCAGGAGACACTGCCGCGGCCGGTCCCCCACCCCTCCAGCTTGTTGCGGAACCCCTTGCGGACCGTGGAGTCCCACGGCGCGGTGTCGTACACGGGGTCGTCGAGGGCCCACTCCAGGTCCCTCTTGGTGGGCAGCGCCAGGGGGTCGGCGGCCCGTCCGAGGTCCCGGGTGAGGTACTCGGTGTCGGTGACGTTCTCCTTGAGGGTCCAGTTGCCCTCGGCGTGGGCGAACGGCCCGGTGGTCACCCGGTGGTCGGAGCGCCGCCCGGTGCCGCCGAGCAGGTCGGCGGTCCAGGGCGCGGAGGAGGTGGTGCGGTCCTTCGTCCAGTCCCAGTAGGGCACGGTGACCGAGGCGTCGACCCGGCGCAGCGCCTCCTCCAGGTCCAGCAGGAACCGGCGGTGCCAGGGCAGGAAGGACGGCGCCATGTGCGCCGTGCGGAGACCGTCCTCGCCGTCGGAGACGTAGTACTCGATGTGGGTGCGCACGAACTCGTCGTACTCGCCGCGCCGTTTGATCTCCAGCAGCGCCTTGACGAACCGTCGCCTCTCGGTGGCGGTGAGGGTGCTGACGTCCTTACGCGTGTACGCCATGGTGCCCCCCGGAGTGCTCGTGACCGGCGGCCGGGGTGTCGCGCAGGTGTTCGCCGGGGCCGAGTTCGTCGACGGCACCGCGCGCCGCGGCGAGGGGGGTGGGGTACGAGCGGTAGTGGTCGATCATGCTGAGCCAGCTGCCGTCGGCCCGGCGCATCAGGTGCAGTGGCCGGCCGTCCACGGTGACGTGCCAGGAGCCGGCGCCGACGGCGCGTCCCGCGGCGGACCGGATGCCGCGGATGCGGCGGCCGCGGTAGGTCTCGTCGAACGAGACGCTGCCGGCCGACTCCTCGGCGCGCGGCTCGGGGCGCGCGGGCTGCCCGCCCGCGCCGGTGACGGCGGCCCGGGAGGGCCGGGAGGCGGCGACCAGGGGCGCGAGACTCACGGCGAGCGCCGGGGCGAGCAGCCCCCGCATCATCTGCCGCCGTGTGCCGTGCGCCGGTCCGCCTCTCGCCGGGACGTCCGCCTCCCGCTCCTTGCCGCTCGGTGTTCCGCCCAGGTTGACAACCATGGCTCGCTCCTCGTCCGGTTCGGTGATCCGTACCGGTAACCGAGCGGCGGCCCCCGCGGTCACCGCCCGCAGGGCCACACGAGGCACCGGACGTCGCGACGGAACGACCGACGGCGCGCGAACGCCGTGCGCGCCGGGGGCGCGGGGAGCGGGTAGGCGCCGGGTGGGCAAGGGGTCGTACGGACGACGCGCGCGGGGCCCGTAAGGCTGACGCGCGCGTGAGGGCCCGCGGCGGGGCTACAGTCCGGGGCCGACGCCCAGGTCGGCCGCGGGCACCGTCTGGACGACCGGGGTGAGTACGCCCGCCTGGGGCAGCTTCGCGGTCGGCAGGCCGAAACCACCGCCGTCGGGCGCGCTGAGCGGGGCGTCCAGGGAGAGACCCGGCGCCAGGGCGCGCAGCTCGGCGGCCGGGGCCTGGACGGCGGCGTGGTCGAATTCGTCCCCGAGGACCTGCGGCAGGGGCTGGCGCAGGTCGACCCCCGGCAGCCCGCTGCGTACCGGCAGCTGCGGAAGCGTCCGCTCCGGCAGCAGCCGGCCCTCGGCGTACCGCGGTCCCTCGGGCGTGCCCGCTGTCGGCACGGGCAGTTCGCCGGCCACGTCGGGCAGTTCCATCCCGAGCGCCGTCTCCGCGCCGCCGAGCGGTACGGGCACGGGGATCGCGCCGGCCGCGACGGCGGGGGCCGCCGCTACGCCCACGGCGGCCGCCACACCGGTGACGACGGCGGCCAGGGTTCGTCTGGTGGTCGACTTCATGTCGGGCACGGTCCCTTTCATCAATGCGAGAAGGAGAGCGGAGGAACGCGGCGGGGGAATGCGGGTCAGCCGCGCAGCGGAAGGCCGCCGAGCAGGCCGCCCTTGGAGTTCAGCTGCGTGGTCGCGCCCTTCACGGTGTGCAGCACGGAGTCCTTGTTCTCGGTGTCCAGCGCCTCCGACTGGTGCTTGAGCGGCATCACGTCGATGGGTTCGGCGGTGAGCGCGTTCACGGCGCCGTTGAGACTGGTGGGCGTGAGGGCCTCGGCGTCGTAGGCGAACGCGGGCGCGGCGGAGCCGGCGGCGACCAGGGATCCGGCGACCACGGCGGCGGCCTTGAGGGACTTCATCGTGCTTCCTTTCTTCGGCGACCCGGCGACCCGGCGACCAGGCGGCCCGGGGACACCGGAGGAAATGCTGACGCCGTGCCTAACGACCCGCACCGGGCCCGGAAACCCCGCTTCCGGAAGACATATGAGATCTCCGGAGCACATCTCGGACACCTCGGAGACCACCCGCGAAGACGATGACGACGGCATCTCCTACGACATCCACGGCGACATCCACGACGACAAAGGGGAAAGGCCGTTGCGTCACCCCGGTAGGGATGGCGCAACGGCCCCTGAACGCCGTGGGCGTCAGGAAGGGTCGGCCGGAAGCGGGGTGGCCGGTGCGGCGGCTTCCGGCGTGGCGGCTTCCGGGGCGCTCGGCAGCGCGGGCAGACCGGCCAGGTCGGCGGCGGGCAGGCCGCTGCCCACCAGTGTGGCGGCGACGACGTTGACGACGCCGTTGACCACTTCCTGGACGGCCGGGGTCACCTGTTCGGCGCTACCGGAGGTGGTGGCCTGGATCAGGGCGTCGATCTGCTTCTGGAGGGCGGCGTGCGCGTCGGCGGCCAGGTCGTCCGCCACCGCGGCCCCGTCGCTGTCCGCCACGACGGGCGCCGGCAGCGTGACCGGCGTCCCGGCCTCCGGCGCGGTCACGACCGGCGGCTGGGCCGGCGTGCTCGTGCCGGGCGTCGTCGTACCCGGTGCGGTGGCCGTGTCGTCGGCGTCCAGGTCCGCCGCCTCGGCCTTGGCGAGGGCGTCCTTGACGGCGGCGGCGAACTCGTCCGCGTCCTTGTCGGCGAGCTGGCCGTCGTCGGCCTTGAGGACGGCGCCGAGCAGGTCGGTGACCGGCGTGAGCACTCCGCCCAGGCCGGCCAGGCTGCCGACCTGGTCCTGCAGTTCCTCCACGTCGGGGAGGGGGGCGCGGGACGCCGCGTGGGTGCGTTCCCGGACCGAGTCGCCATCGGCCGCCATCACCGCCGGACCGGAGAGACCGATCAGGAGGCCTGCGGTGAGGGCGGTGGTGGCGATTCGCCGTGCGGGCAGACGCATGGGGGTTCCTTTCGGTGGTGCGTCGGATCTTGTGCCCACCGTGGAATCGACCATGGCACTCTGCAACCGTTCCGCTACGCACTGCGCTCGTCCATGACCCCCGCTGTCGGCGTCATCCCTGGTGGGACGCCCTGTCAAGGTCCCGCCGCCGTGTCGCCGCCCGCACCCTCCATTCGGGGGCGCACACCGCCGTCCGTACGGCAACGCGAACCGGCCGCCCGCTCGCGGAGGAACCGCGGTACGGACGGCCGGTCAGGGGGTTCGAGCCGACGGTCAGTCGTTCTCGCACTCGTTGCCGAACGCCGGGTTCAGCAGGCCGATGACGTCGATGGTGTTGCCGCAGACGTTGACCGGGATGTGGACCGGGACCTGCACGACGTTGCCCGACAGCACACCCGGGGAGTGGGCGGCGGCGGCCTGCGCGCCGGCGTCGGCGGCGGCGACACCGGCGGTGCCCGCCACCGCGGCGGCGGCGACGGAGGTCAGGGCCAGGCCCTTCGCGATACGCGACATGGAGAGGTGCTCCTTGGGGGTTGACACAAACATCCGGGCGGGTGCCCGGCGCAGTGTCAACGCGTGGCATGCACGTGAGTTGTGCCGCCGAAAGGGTGATGTCGCCGGGGCCCGGCGTTCACGGGCCCAACACACATGCCCTGTTTCACCGTATTAGTACGGATAGCGGCTAGAGTTCCGCACCATCCGACGCATCCCTGTCGCACCATGTGCGGGACTTCGGCCGAGGGCGCTCTACGAGAACTCCGAACGCGGCGGTGACCAGCCGGACTTCCGGCTCGTTTCCCAGGAGGACGCGGCGTGCGCCGGTGTGCGCCGCGTCGCGGTCGGCGCCTGCGATGAGACGCGTTCCCGCCCGTCCCGAGCATTTTCCGTGAGCGAGGAAACGCGTATGCACCTGCCACCGACCGACGCCCGGCCGCGGGTCCTGCACGTCACCCAGCCGGTGGACGGCGGGGTCGCCCGTGTCGTGACGGACCTGACGCGGGCCCAGCTCGCCGCCGGTCTGCGCGTCGCGGTCGCCTGTCCGGACGGGGACCTCGCGGACCGGCTCCGCTCGCTCGGCGCCGACGTACGGCACTGGCCGGCGACGCGATCGCCGGGCCCGGCCCTGGTCCCGGAGGTACGGAGGCTCGCCCGGGTGGTCCGGGAGGTCCGGCCCGACCTGGTGCACGCGCACAGCGCGAAGGCCGGCCTCGCGGGACGGCTCGCCGTACGCGGACGGGTCCCGACCGTGTTCCAGCCGCACGCCTGGTCGTTCGAGGCGGTCGACGGGGTGGCCGCGGCCCTGGCGCGCGGCTGGGAGCGGTGGGGCGCACGGTGGGCGGCGCGGACGGTGTGCGTCAGCGAGGCGGAGCGGCTGCGGGGCGTGCGGGCCGGGATTCACGGACGGTGGTCGGTGATCACGAACGGCATCGACGTCGACCGCTTCGGTGGGGGCGACGGGGCCGAGCGGGCGCGGGCGGCCGGTCCGGACGCCCCGCTGGTCGTCTGCGTGGGACGGCTGTGCCGGCAGAAGGGCCAGGACGTCCTGCTGGCCGCCTGGGATTCGGTCCTCGCGCGGGTGCCCGGGGCCCGGCTGGTGCTGGTCGGCGACGGTCCGGACCGGGCACGGCTCACCGGGCGGGCCGCGGCGGGCCGGCCGGACGTCCCCGGGCCGACCCCGGACCACCGCGGGGCGGACGGCGCGGACTCCGTGCTGTTCACGGGTGCCGTCGCGGACGTCGGCTCCTGGTACCGGGCCGCCGATCTGGTCGTCCTGCCGTCACGCTGGGAGGGCATGGCGCTGGCCCCCCTGGAGGCGATGGCCTGCGGGCGGCCCGTGGTGGTGACCGACGTGGACGGTGCCCGCGAGGGCCTGCCGCCGGCTCTCGTGCCGCACTGCGTGGTGCCGCCCGAGAACCCGGCGGCGCTGGCCGACGCCGTCGCCCGGTTGCTGCTCGACGCCCCGCTGCGCGCGTCGCTCGGCCGCCGGGGTCGCGCGCACGTGCGGTCCACGCACGACGTGCGGCACACGGCCGCGGCGGTCGCCGCGCTCTACGACGGCCTCCTCGCCGAGCGGGGCGGGACGACCGGACCGCTCACGGTCCACGGCGACCGACCGCCCACGCCCGCACCGCACCACCCCGACAGCAGACCGGACCCCCGCACGCACCCCCTCCACGACCACGACCCGGCACCGGCGGAAGACTCCGCCGCTGCCCCCGGGACGCCCACCGAGCCCCCCTCCTCCGACACCCGCCCGGCATCCCCCGGGTCCCCCCTCCCCCGCACCCGGCCGACCGGCCCGGAGCCCCACCTGCCCGGCACCCGGCCCGCACCCGCCGAACCCGACCCCCGAGGCACCCGGCCCGCACCGGCCGTGTCCCGCCTCCCCGGCAACCGGGCGACGCCCGCCGAGTCCCACCTGCCCGGCGACGGGTCCGCAGCCGTGGGACGGGCCGGCGTCGCGCCCATCGAGTACAGGGAGCCCACCCACCCGTGACCGCGGAACGCACCGTCCCCAACCCCGCCGGCCAGCCGCGCGACCTCGGCTCCTCCCCCGTCTCGGTGCTGACGCGGCGCACCGGCACGCCGGGCTTCCGGTTCCCCGCCGGGCGGCCCGCACCGCGGCCCGAGTTCCCGCGTCGGCCGGACTCCCCGCTGCCGCTGCTCGTCGCGGACGGCGCGGCGGCCCTGCCGGGCTCGCTGGTCCTCACCGGCACCCCGCACACACCGCTGCTCGCCGCCCTCCTGGTAGCCGGCTCGCTGCTGCTGCGCCCCCGCTCGCGCCCGCCCCGGCGCCTGCCGGGTGTACTGGACGACCTGCCCGCGCTGTGCGGCCGTATCGCGGTGGTCTGGCTGGCGCTGGCCGCGCTCGTCGCGGCGTACGCCCCACCGCACGCGCTGTCCGCCCGCACCCTGCTCCTCGGCTTCCTCCTGCACACCGCGTCCGGCTGCGCGGGCCGGGGCGTCGTGCACCGGCGGCGCCGTGCCGGGCTGCTGAACCACCCGCGCGCCGCCCTCGTCGTGGGCCCCGCGGCCACCGCGCACCGCGTGGCCTCGGCGGTCCTGCGCCACCCGCGCTGCGGGGTGCGCCCGGTCGGGATCGTCACCGACGACCCCGGCGGAGCAACGTCGCTGCCCGTGCTGACCACGGGCGAGGAGGTGCGGCGTGCCGTCGTGCAGAACGGCGTGCGCGACGTCCTGGCCGTGGACCCCTCCGTACGGGCCCTGCGGGGGCCCCTGCTGCGGACGCTGGCCGAGTCGGGCTGCGCGGTGTGGGAGGTCGACGCGGACGCCCCCGCGTACGCGGGCCCGGACCGGCTCGCCGGGTTCCCCTGCCGACGTCTTGAGTCGGGCCTGCGGCGCCCGCGCAGCACCGGCAAGCGGGTGCTGGACGTGACGGTCTCCGGGGCGTTGTTGCTGCTGTTGAGCCCTCTGCTGCTGACCTGCGCGGCGGCCCTGCGGATCATCAGCGGCCCGGGCGTCCTGTTCCGGCAGGAGCGCGTCGGCAAGGACGGCAGGCCGTTCACGCTGCTGAAGTTCCGCACCCACCGGCCGGCCGACGAGCACGAGTCGGCGACCCGGTGGAGCGTGGCGGACGAGCGCCGGATGCCGTGGTTCTGCCGCTTCCTGCGCCGCACCTCCCTGGACGAGCTGCTCCAGCTGTGGAACGTCTTCCGGGGCGACATGAGCCTGGTCGGCCCCCGACCCGAACGTCCCTACTTCGTGGCGCAGTTCAGCCAGGCACACCCCGGTTACGCCGCCCGCCACCGGGTGCCGGCCGGGATCACGGGCCTGGCGCAGATCCACGGGTTGCGCGGCGACACCTCCATCGAGGACCGGGCCCGCTTCGACAACGCCTACATCGACGACTGGTCCCTGTGGCAGGACGTGTGCATCCTGCTGCGCACGGCCGTGGCGCTCGTTCGCCCGACGGGAAGCTGAGCCGCGTGAGCAGTCCCGTCCCGCCCCCATCCGCCGCGCGCGCCCGGCGGCCGCCGCCCGTCCTCGCCGTGGTCGCCGTCGTCGCGCTGCTCGCCCTGCCGGTCGCCGCGGACGGCGGGGGCGGCGCGCATCCGGCCGACGCGGTCTCCGCGCTGGTGGTGCTGTACGGCGTGCTGCGCCTGGTACACGGCCGGCGGCGCCCCCTGTCCCGTACGGCGGCGGTGGTGCTGGGCCTGCCGGTGCTCGGGCTGGCCGTCGCCGCCGTGGGCGCGGTGACGCCGGGGGCCGGGGTCACCGGTCTCGGACGCTACCTCCAGGTCTTCGTCCTCGTGCCCGCCGCGGTCCTGCTGCTGGTCCGCGACCGGGGCGACGCCCGGCTGCTCGCCCGGTCGATGGTGGGGCTGGCGCTGTGGCAGGGGGCGGTCGGCGTGCACCAGTACGTCACCGGGACCGGCGCCTCGTACCAGGGCGAGCAGATCCGGGCCGTGGGCACCTTCGGACCGCAGGACGTGATGGGGATGGCGACCGTCGTCTCCCTGGGGCTGGTCTGCGCGGTCGGACTGGCGCTCGGTCACGCACCCGCCCGGCAGCGCGCCCTGGCGGCCGGGTGCGCGCTCGCCCTGCTGGTGCCGCTCGCCCTGTCCTTCAGCCGCGGCGCGTGGATCGCCACGGCGGTGACCTGCGCGGCGCAGTTGCTGCTCGCCGGGGTGCGCAGGGCGCTGGCGGTGGGGGCGACGGCTGTCGCGGCGGGCGTGGTGCTGGTGGGCGGGTTCGGGCTCGGCACGGCGATGCTCCAGGAGCGGGTCGGCAGCATCACGCAGGTCGCGGACGCCCCCGACCAGTCGGTGACCGACCGCTACACGATGTGGGAGGCGGCCGTCGGCATGTGGCGCGAGCGTCCGCTGGCCGGCGTGGGTCTCAAGGGCTTCCCGGAACACCGCGACGGCCACGCCTCGCTGGCGCTGTCCTCGGGCAGCGAGACGGACGGCGCCGGCGCCGGGTACCTCCGGCAGCCGCTGCTGTCCCCGCACAACATGTACCTGCTGGTACTGGCGGAGCAGGGGCTGCTCGGGCTGCTCGCGCTCGCGGGGAGCTGGCTGGCGCTCCTCGTCCTGGCGCTGCGCGGGCTCCGTGCCGTACGGCGTACCGGGCGGGCCGGGACGGACTGCGGGCTGGTCGCCTGCGGGCTGCTCGTGTGGCAGCTGACCGACTTCGCGTACGCCGACATCGGCGGGCCCTCGACCGTGCTGACGGCGGTGTGCTTCGGCCTGGCGGCCTGGTGGGCGCTCGGGTCCGGGGCGGAGGCGGAAGCGGCGGGAGCCGGTGCGGGGCGCGACGCTGAACCCGGCGCGGGACGCGGCACGGAAGCCTGCCGTGGGACCGGGACGGGAGTCCGTACTCAAGCCGGCTCCGAGGAGGTGCCGGCCCGGTGAAGCCGACCCCGCTGCGTGCCGCGGACGGGGCGTCCGTCCCGCCCGCCAGGGTCACCACGCCCACGTCACCCCCCGCACCCACCCCCACGTCCACCACCGCGCCCACCCCCACCCCCGAGCCCCGTTCCTCCCGGAGTTTCCTCGCCCGGGCCGCGCTGCTCACGGCCGTGCTGTCGGTGGCCGGATCGGTGCTCGGGCTGGCCCGGGACCAGGCGCTGGCCCGGCTGTTCGGGGCCGGCGGGGAGACGGACGCCTTCCTGGTGGCGTGGACGGTCCCGGAGTTCGCGGCGACGCTGCTGATCGAGGACGGTCTGGCCTTCGCGCTGGTGCCGATGTTCAGCCTGGCGCTGGCCCGCCGCGCGCAGGGCGCCTCCGGCGACCCGGTCCGCGCGCTGGTCGCCTCGACCCTGCCCCGCCTGGCGGTGGCCTTCCTCGCCGTCGGCACGCTGGTCGTCGTCACCGCGCCGATGCTGGTCCGGGCCCTGGCCCCGGGTCTGCGCGAGCACGCCCTGGCCGTGGACTGCACCCGGCTCACCGCCACCTGCGTGCTCAGCTTCGGGCTCGCCGGGTACTGCAGCGCGGCCCTGCGGGCGCACGGCCGGTTCCTGGCGCCGGCCGCGATCTACGTCGCCTACAACACCGGCATCATCACCGCGATGTTCGTGCTCGGCGGGCGCTGGGGGGTGCGCTCGGCGGCGGTCGGGGTCGCGGCGGGCGGTTTCCTGATGGTGGCGGCGCAACTGCCGTCGCTGCTGCGCCGGCTGCGGTGCCGGGACGGGGCCGGCACGGCGCGGGCTGCCACGTCCGACCCGGCCCGTCCCCTCGCCCTCGCCCTGTTCACCACCGTCCTGCTCTTCGCCCTGTGCCGCCAGTCCCAGGTCCTCATCGAGCGCTTCCTCGCCTCCGGGCTGCCCTCCGGGGCCATCTCGCACCTGAACTACGCGCAGAAGGTGGCCCAGATCCCGATGACGCTGTCGCTGATGCTGTGCACGGTCACCTTCCCGGTGGTGGCCCGGGCGCTGGC
Source organism: Streptomyces sp. NPDC041968 (assembly GCF_055589025.1). Classification (NCBI taxonomy): domain Bacteria; kingdom Bacillati; phylum Actinomycetota; class Actinomycetes; order Kitasatosporales; family Streptomycetaceae; genus Streptomyces; species Streptomyces sp. NPDC041968. The sequence goes on from NZ_JBVJCB010000001.1 coordinate 935,666, forward strand.
CGACGGCGACACCGAACGCGCCCGCGACCGGGTCGAACGGGACGTGGCACTGGCGGCCTGCCTGGTGCTGCTGGGTGCGGCCACCGTCATCGCCTGCGCACCGCAGATGATCGAACTCCTCTTCCAGCGCGGCGCCTTCACCTCGGCCGACACGGCGGTCACCGCGAACGTCATGCGCGTGTACGCGCTCGGGCTGCTCGGCCAGACCGTGGTGGGCGCGCTCGCCCGCTCGTACTTCTCCGCGGGCCGCGCCAGCTGGTACCCGCTGGGCGCGATGGCCGCCGGCATCGCCGCCACCGCGGGCATCGGCGCCGGTGCGGTGGGCCCGTGGGGCGTGACCGGCATCGCCGCCGCCAACGCCGCCGGCATCACCGTCACCGCCGCCCTGCTGCTCGCCGGGATGGGTCCGCGCAGTGTCCCGGTCCGCGTCCGGCGCGTCCTGGGCGACCTGGGCAGGGCGGTGCCGGCGGCGGCCGGGGCGACCCTCGCGGGCGCGGCGGCCGCGGCCGGGTTCGACGGGCCCGCCGTGTCCCTCGCCGCCGGTGCGGCGACCGTCGTCGCGGTCTTCGTCGCCCTCGGCCTGGCCCTGGGCGTCCCGGGTGTCGCCGCTGCCCTCAGGTCCCTCGGCCACCCCCGGCTCCGCCGCCTCCACCGTCTCCTCCGCCTCCTCCGCCTCCCTCCCCTTCCCCGCTCCGTCTCACGAAGGCTCTCCCATGGCCGCTTCAGCTTCCGCTTCCGTTCCCGCCCCCGTTCCCGCCCCCGTCGGCCCCGTCGGTTCCGTTGACGCCGCCGCCACTCGCGGCGGGGTCCGCGCCCGCCTGGGCACCGTCCCGTGGGTGGCGATGTACCACTCCGTCGGCGACCGTTCGGCCGACCCGTACGGCATCACGGTCACGCCCGACCGCCTGGACGCACAGCTCGGCTGGCTGCGGCGGCGCGGACTGCGCGGCGTACCGGTCAGCGAGCTGCTGGCCGCGCGGGCGCGCGGCGCGGGCCGCGGGCTGGTGGGGCTGACCTTCGACGACGGGTACGCCGACTTCGTCGAGCACGCGCTGCCGTGCCTGCGCCGCTGGGGCTGCGGGGCCACCCTCTTCGTACTGCCGGGCCGGCTCGGCGGCGACAACGCCTGGGACCCGCTGGGTCCGCGCAAGCCGCTGCTGACCGCCGACGGCATCCGGCACGCCGCCGCCGAGGGCGTCGAGATCGGCTCGCACGGGCTCACCCACATCGACCTGACCGAGGCGGACGACGCCGCACTGCGGGCCGAGACCGCCGAGAGCAGAGCACTGCTCGCGGATCTGATCAGTGCTCCGGTCACCGGTTTCTGCTATCCGTACGGCACGGTCGACGCCCGCGCCGTCGAGGCCGTGCGGGCCGCCGGATACGCGTACGCCTGCGCCATCGACCCCGGCCCGCTGACCGGCCCGCACGCCCTGCCGCGGGTGCACGTCGGACAGAGCGACGGGTCGCTGCGGCTGCTGCTGAAGACGCGGCTGCACCGCCTGCGCCGCCGCGCCGGCGCGGGGGTCTGAGATGAAGGCACTGCACGTCATCACCGGCCTCGGGGTGGGCGGTGCCGAGCAGCAACTGCGGCTGCTGCTGCGCCACCTCCCCGTCGACTGCGACGTCGTGACGCTCACCAACCCGGGCCCGGTCGCCGAGGGGCTGCGGGCCGACGGCGTACGCGTAGCCCACCTCGGCATGGCCGGCAACCGGGACCTGGCCGCGCTGCCCCGCCTGACCCGGTTCATCCGCCGCGGCGGCTACGACCTCGTGCACACCCACCTGTACCGCGCCTGCGTCTACGGCCGCCTCGCCGCGCGGCTGGCCGGCGTCCGGGCGATCGTGGCCACCGAACACTCCCTCGGGGACTCCCAGATGGAGGGCCGCCCGCTCACCCCGGGCGTCCGCGCCCTCTACCTGGCCGGGGAGCGGCTGGGCAGCGCCACGGTCGCCGTCTCCCCCACCGTCGCCGACCGGTTGCGGCGCTGGGGCGTGCCCGCGCCCCGCATCGAGGTCGTCCCGAACGGCATCGACCTGGACCGGTTCCGCTTCGATCCCGTGGCCCGTCTGCGCACGCGCCGCCGCCTCGGCCTGCCGGAGGGCGCGTACGTCGTCGGCGGCGTCGGCCGGCTGGCACCGGGCAAGCGGTTCGACGTGCTGGTCCGTGCCCTGGCCCGGCTCCCGGACGACTGGTGGCTGCTGCTGGTCGGCGGCGGCCCGGAGGAGCACACGCTGCGCCGCACCGCCCACGAGGCCGGGGTGGCCGACCGTGTCCTGCTCACCGGCGAACGCCCCTACCTGCCCGACGGTTCCCCGGGTCCCGACCTGCCCGCGCTCGCCTCGGCCATGGACGTCCTCGCCTCGCCGTCGGCCGAGGAGGCCTTCGGCCTGGCGGTCGTGGAGGGGCTCGCGTCGGGGCTGCCGGTGCTCCACTCCTCCTGCCCGGCGATCGAGGACCTGCCCCCGGACGCCGCGCCCTCGGCCCGGCGTGTCACCGGCGGTGCCGAGGAGTTCGCCCGCGCCCTCGCCGAGGTCCGCGCGGACAGCGGCCCGGGTCCCGGCCCGCGCACCGCACCCGAGGCCGCCCGCCACTACTGCGTCACGCGCAGCGCCGCCCGCTTGACGGACGTGTACGCGGCCACCCTCACGCACCCGTTGCCCCCGGCACCCCAGGGAGTCAGTTCCGCATGACCGAGCCCCTCACCCAGTCCCCGGCCGAGCCCGGCGCCGAGTACGCGAAGCCCGCCGCCCGGCCGGACCGGTCCGCCCGCGCCCGCACCCCGCTGGGCCCCGCCCTGCACCGCCTGCGCGCCCTGCCGCCCTGGTCCCCGCTCGCGGCCGGCGTCCTCGCCGGCGGCCTGCTCGGCGCCTCCTACGGCCTGGTCACCGCCCCGCAGTACACGGCGACCAGTTACGTCGTCGCCGTCCCCACCGACAAGTCCGACCCGGCGTCCGCACTGGGCTTCGCGCAGGCCTACGGCCGGGTCGCCACCCAGCTCGCGGTGCTCGGGGACGCCCAGATGTGGGCGGACGTGCCGGTGGCGACGCTCCGCGAGAGCGTGCGGACCGCGACCTCGCCCGACGCGCCGATGGTCTCGGTGGCGGCCACCTCCTCCCGCCCCGGCGAGGCCGCCGACATGGCCAACGCCGTCGCCGGCGCGCTGACCCGGCACGCGGACGCCGCCGCGGACGACACCCACGTGGAACTGCGTCAGTTCGCACGCGCCACCGAGCCCACCGAGGAATCCTCGGCCTCCACCGCCCTGACCGCGCTGGTCGGCGCGAGCGCGGGCGGACTGCTGGGCGGGCTGGCTCTGCTGGTCCGGCCCCTGCGGTCGGCGCGGGAACCCGGTCGCGCGGGGGCGGCCCTCCCCGGTCCCGCCCCGGCGGCCGACGTCCGCGGCCGGCTGTGACGTACCAGGCGACGGGCCCGGCCGCGACCACGACCAGGTCCCGGGCCCCGCACCCGCCGCCCGCCGCGGCGTACACGGCGGAACTGGTCACCGACGAACGCGGCTTCACCGAGCTGGCGGCCGACTGGGGCCGGCTGTACCGCCGGTGCGCCGCCGCGACCCCGTTCCAGAGCCACGCCTGGCTGCACTCGTGGTGGCGCTCCTACGGCGCCCCGGGCCGGCTGCGGCTGCTGCTGGCCCGCGAAGGGCGCGAACTGGTCGCCGCCGCGCCGCTGATGCGGGCGGGGGGCCCGGTACCGGCGCTGGTGCCGCTGGGCGGGGCGATCTCCGACTACGGGGACGTCCTGCTGGACGACGAGCGCGGTCAGGACGCGGTGGCCGCGCTGACCGGGGCGCTGGGCGCGGCGGCCCGCACGGCGCTGATCGACCTGCGCGAGGTGCGTCCGGGCGCCGCCGCCGAACGCGTCTACGACCACTGGCGCGGCCCCCGCCGCCGGGTGCCCGACTCGCCCTGCCTGGAGCTGCCCGCCGTACCCATGGACGACCTGGTCGCCAGGCTGCCCTCGGCCAAGGCGCAGCAGCGGGTGCGCGCCAAGCTGCGCAGGCTGGACGCGCTGGGGGTGGGGAGCCGCACCGTGCCCGCCGGTGAGGTGGACGCGGCCCTGCACCGGCTGCTGGAGCTGCACCTGCTGCAGTGGCAGGGCCGGAAGGTGACCGGCGAGCACCTGCGGACGCGGTTCCGTGAGCATCTGGTGCGGGCGGTGGGGCCGATGGTGCGTGCGGGGGACGCGGTGGTCACCGAGTTCCGGATGGACGGCGAGGTGGTGGCCGTGGACGTGACGCTGCTGTCCCGGCGGCTGGCCGGCGGCTATCTGTACGGCGCCCATCCCCGGCTGCGGGAGCGGAAGGCGGACGTGGCGGTGATGCTGCTGGCCGCGTGCGCCGAGCACGCCCGGGCCCCGGGGCGCTCCACGCTGAGCCTGCTGCGCGGGGACGAGCCGTACAAGCACCACTGGCGTCCGGAGCCGGTGGGCAACCAGCGTCTGCTGCTCGCCCGCCGGCGCACGGCCCCGCTGCTGGCGGCCGCTCTCTGCGACGTCGCCGCGCGCCGGCGGGGCAAGGAACTGCTGCACCGGTGGCGGGAGCAGAGGGAGGGCGACGGTGGCGGCAGGACCTGACCGGCCCCGCCGCCACCGCGGGCCGCTATCTGTTGCGCGTGTACCAGTCGAGGCGCATGCAGAGCTTTCCGCCGAGCCAGTACTCGACCCAGTCGCCGAGCTCCAGCGGCGAGCAGCCGGCCTGCGGCCGGGGCGCGGTGGGCGGCACCGCGGGCACGGGCGGTGCGGTGGGTGTGGGGGGCGCGGTCGGCTCCGGGGCACTCGGCGCCGGCTCGTCGGTGCGGCCGAAGAGCACGGACCGGTACACCGCGGTCGACCGGGGATTGTCGTCGCACTGCCACACGCCGTGCGGGCAGTAGTCGGTGAGCGTGTTGTAGACGGGCCGGTGCTCGTCCATCCAGGCGAGCATGCGCCGCATGTACTCGGCGTTGTCGCCGTTGCGGAACAGCCCCCATTCGGGATAGGAGATGGGCTTCCCGTGGGCCTTGGCGAAGTCCACGTGCGCCTGGAGCCCGAAGGGTTCCGTCACCTGCTCGTCGAACGCCATGCCCCGTGGCTGGTCGTAGGAGTCCATGCCGATGATGTCGACCGTGTCGTCCCCGGGATAGCACTGCGTCCAGGGCACGGCGTCCCGGCCGCGACTGGGCGTGAAGTCGAACCGGAACTTCTGGCCCGGCACGGAACGCATGGCGGTGACGATCCTGTTCCAGTACGTCTTCCAGGCCTCCGGGTCCGGCCCGCACCGGTGGGTGTAGGTGGTGCCGTTCATCTCCCAGCCGAGGACGAGGACGGTGTCCGGTACGTTCAGTTCGACCAGCCGTTCGGCGAGGGCCCTGAAGTGGTGGTCGAAGTGCCCGGCGGCTCCCCTGCGGAGCAACTCCCGTACCTCGTCGTCGTCGACGCCCTCCTCGTTGCGTTCCATCATGGGCACGTTGAGGACGAGCGTCCGGTCGGCCTCGCGGGTGCGCCAGTCGGCCCACACGTCGAGGAAGCCGGGGGCGCCCTCGATGTTGCTCCAGCGGTCGCCGGGCAGGTAGGTGTGGCCGACGCGCACTTCGGCGTCGCCCAGCCACTGGCTCAGCTCGGCCATCCTGGCCACGCCGCGCGGACCGTAGTCCAGGTACGCGCCGAACGCGGGAGCGGCGGCGGGCGCCGGGGCGGGGACCGCGGGCGCCGGTGCGGGCGGGGCGGGCGCGGGCGGCACGGGGTCGCCGACGGCGACCCCCGGGCACGCGGTCAGGAACACCGCCGCCGCGAGTACCGCGACGACGCGCGCCGGCCGTGCGGACCGGGTCCATAACTGCCGTACGGCCATGTCCGGCTCCTTTCCTCGCTCTGTGTCCCCGTCTACTGACACTCAGTCATATGAAATGCCATCACGCCACCGCCGTTACGGCTTTCGAGTGCGCCGATCGCCCGCACCGGTGATCCGAACCGAAGAACGAAGGAAAAAGCCCGTGCCGTTGTTCGACACCCGAGTCCCGGCCGTTCTGCTGCGGACCGACCGCAATCCCTTCCACCACGGAACGCTGGGCGCGGTGCGTTCCCTCGGCCGCGCGGGCGTGGACGTGCACGTGGTCGCCGACTGCTCCCGCAGCCCGGTCCGCGCCTCCCGCTACGTGAGCGGACTGCACACTCCCCCGCCGCCCGGCGCGTCGTCCGACGACATCGCGGCGGCGCTGCGCCGCGTCGCCGCGCGCGTCGCGCGGCCCGCCGTACTGATCCCGATGGACGACGCGTGCGCCGTCGCGGTGGCGCGGATGCGGGCGGAGCTGGCGCCCGTCTACCTGCTGCCGGAGCTGCCCGGCGCGCTGTCCGAGCGGGTGGCCGACAAGGCGGAGCTGGCCGGTGTGTGCGCGTCCCTGGACCTGCCGCACCCCGAGACCCTGGTCCCGGAGGGCGAGGCGGAGGCCGCCCGCGCCGCCTGGCGGCTGGGGCTGCCGGTGGTGGCGAAGTGGAGCCGGCCCTGGCTCCTGCCCCCGGGCGGCGGGCTGCGCAGCACCGTGCTGGTGCGTTCGGCGCAGGAGGCGCGGGAACTGTACCGGCGGGCCGAGGAGGCGGGCAGCCGCCTGCTGCTCCAGGCGTTCCTGGCGCCGGGACCGGACCGCGACTGGTTCTTCCACGGGTACGCCGACCGCTCGGGCACGGTCCGGGCGGGCGGTCCCGGCCGCAAGACGCGCGCCAGGCCGCGCGGCGCCGGTCTGACGGCGGTCGGCCACTGGACGCCGAACCCGCGGGTGCAGGCGCTCGCCGAGCGGGTCACCGGGGAACTGGGCTACCGGGGCATCTTCGACCTGGACTTCCGCCGCTGCGGCACCACGGGCCGTTACCACCTGCTCGACTTCAACCCGCGTCCCGGCGCCCAGTTCCGGCTGTTCACCGACACCGCGGGCCTCGACGTCGTACGCGCCCTGCACCTGGACCTGACCCACCGCGCGCTGCCGGAGGGCGAGCCGCGGCCGGGGCGGACCTTCGTGGTGGAGAACTACGCGCCGCTGAGCGCCCTGCGTCCGGCCCCCGACGGACGTGAGCTGGCCTGGCACGCCCCCGACGACCGCGCCCCGGGCCGGGCCCTGTGGGCCCTGTGGGGACGGCACGCGACCGGACGGCTGCTGGACCGCGCGCGCCGCAGGGACCGCCGCCCGGCCGCGGGGCCCCCGCCCGCGGCCCGTGTCGTACGGCAGGCCCCCGCTCCGGATCCCACCGGGCGCACCGACCGTTCCGACCGCCCGGACGACGAGCGGGCGGGCAGCCGCTGACCGGCCTGCCCACCGTGCGGGGGGGTGGGCAGCGCGACGCCCCCGGCGGACCGTAGGGGTCGGCCGGGGGCGTCAGGCGGCGGAGCGCCGGGGTCAGCGGCGGGCCGCCACCCGGCTGCGGCGGTAGAGGATCGCGCCACCGGCGATCATCGCCGCACCGGCGGCCGCGGCGGCCGGCGCGCCCGCACTGCCGGTCTCCGCGAGCACGGGCGGCTTCTCCGTCTGCGGAGCGGGCGGCTCCTCCTCACTCGCGGGCGGGGGAGGCTCCTCCTCGCCGGCCGGCGGCGGGGGCTTCTCCTCACCGGGCGGCGGCGGCTCCTCGTCGGTCGGCGGCGTGGTGGGAGGCGGCGGCTCCTCCTCGCCGTAGCCCGGGGGCTCCTCCTGCGCCTGGTCGCAGGAGTTGCCGAAGACCGGGTTGAGCGCGGCGATGACGTCGATGGTGTTGCCGCAGAGGTTCAGCGGCACGTCGACCGGCACCTGCGCGTTGTTTCCGGAGCCGACGCCGGGTGAGCCCACGGCCTCACCGCTCGCGTGGGACCCGGACGGCACCCGGACGTCCTCGCCGGGTCCGGTGCCGTACCCGGTGTCCTGGCCGGTGCCGTAACCGGGACCGCCGGTCTTCTCGTCCGAGCTGTTCTCGCACTCGTTCCCGAAGGCCGGGTTGAGGGCGGCGATGACGTCGACGGTGTTGCCGCAGGCGTTCACCGGTACGTCGAGGGGGACCTGGACGGCGTTGCCGGACGCGACGCCGGGTGAGTTCGTGGCGGTCGCGTCCGCATGCGAGTCGGCAAGGGCGGGGCTGCCGCACAGGGACAGGATGCCTGTCGCGGCGGCTGCCGCGACCATCCCCCTGCTCAGGGTCTGTCGCACTCTCGTTGTCTTCCTGCTGGTAGAGATGGCTGGAGAACGGGCTGCAGAAAGGGGAGAAGCCGGCCCCGAACCAAGCGAGTTGGCCAGGGCCGGCCGTGACGCAGCCGGTCGGTGCGGAACGACGTCAGTCGTTCTCGCACTGGTTGCCGAACGCCGGGTTCAGCAGACCAACAACGTTGATCGTGTTGCCGCACACGTTGACGGGAACGTGCACGGGGACCTGGACCACGTTGCCGGACAGGACACCCGGGGAGCCGACAGCGGCACCCTCGGCGCCCGCGTCGGCGAAGGCCGGGGCGGCCATGCCGAGGGCCATGATCGCGCCCGCGACGACAGCAGCGCTCTTCTTCATGAACTTTCCCTTCTCTGCGGTCATGCCTGAATGACGGCCGAAACCGCGCGAGCACAGCATTGACGGCTCGCACCATGACCTGCAGCCTGCAAACGAGGAATTGACGGCCGGGGAAACTACCGAACGCGGGGACCCGAGATATTCACTCGAATGCCCTACGATCCGTTACGGCCGTACCCCCAGGAGAGCGACGACGTCGTTCCGCTCGCCCGGCGAAAAACCGGCCCGTGCGACCGGGCGGCCCGCGGAGAGGTCAGCGGGCCGCCCGGACCGAGCGGGATGAGGCTCAGCCCTCGCCGTTGGCCGACAGCACCGACAGGTCCTCGAGGACGTGCGAGATCGCACCGTCCCTCTTGGCCTGCGTGGAGTTGTCGTCGCACTGCTGGTTCAGGTCGTCCGCCAGGACGTTGACGTCCTGGATCGGGACGATGTTGATGACGGCGACGTTGATGTCCTCGAGGCCGACGCACGGCTTGTTCAGCGTGCCCTCGACCAGCGAGAGCTGGGGGCTCATGTCGCCGTCGGTCGCCGAGTTGCCGAACGACGACGAGGCGCCGTTGCCGTTGGCCACGGCCGGCCCGTTGTCGTCCCCGATGGCAAGCGCCTGGGGCGCGGCAGCAGCGGACATGCCGATCACAGAAGCGGCAGCCGCCGCGGCGACCATTGCCTTCTTGAGCACTTCGCGTTCCTTTCGTCGTAGCGACGCACTGTCCTACGGCCTCATCAACCCGGTGCGGAGTGATTGGTTGCGGGCGTTCACCCGGTTGGCCCGCACGGGATCTCAAAAGCCCTGGAAAATCCGCCGGAATGCCGGGCGACCCGTGGATACGTACACATTTCCCGTTGTCGGCCGACGGAGTGAACGGGAGAAACCCGACTGCACTCACGGAGTTGACCAGAGGGCTCCGGTGGACGGGGTTTCTGAGAAAGGACTGGCCAGTGATCAAGAAGGTTGTTGCCTACGCGGCGATCGCCGCCTCCGTCATGGGGGCCTCCGCTGCCGCGGCCCCGCAGGCGATGGCGATCGGCGACGACAGCGGCCCCGTCTCCGCGAACGGGAACGGCGCCTCGCAGTACTTCGGCAACTCGGCGACCCACGGCAACATGAGCCCGCAGATGGCGCTCATCCAGGGCTCCTTCAACAAGCCCTGCCTCGCCGTCAGCGACATTCCGGTCAGCGTCATCGGCATCGTCCCGATCCAGGACCTCAACGTCCTGGGTGACGACATGAACCAGCAGTGCTCCGAGAACTCCACGCAGGCCAAGCGTGACGGCGCGCTGGCGCACCTCCTGGAGGACGTCTCGATCCTGTCCTCCAACAGCGAGGGCTGACAGCGGCGAGGGGCGGGCCGCCGGGTGCACCGGCGGTCCGCCCCTTTCGCATGCCGTCGGCCGGGCCGCACCCCGTCGCCGCCCGGGTCAGCGGCCCGGCGTGGCGTACAGCGCCTCGATCTCGTCGGCGTACGCCGCGGCCGCCGCGTGCCGCTTCACCTTGAGGGAGGGGGTCAGCAGCCCGTTCTCCTCGGTGAACTCGCCCTCGACGAGGCGGAAGGCGCGGATCGACTCGGCCCGGGAGACGGCCGCGTTGGCGTGGTCGACGGCCTTCTGCACGTCGGCCCGCATCCGCTCGTCCCGGACGACCTCGGACATCGGGGTGTCGGCGGGCAGCCCCCTGACCGACAGCCAGTGGGCGACGGCGTCGGGTTCGAGGGTGATCAGGGCCGCGACGAAGGGGCGGTTGTCGCCGACCACGAGGCACTGGGCGACGGGCGGGCGGCTGCGCAGCCGGTCCTCCAGGACGGCCGGTGAGACGTTCTTGCCGCCGGAGGTGACCAGGATGTCCTTCTTGCGGCCGGTGATGGTCAGGTAGCCGTCGGCGTCCAGGGAGCCGAGGTCGCCGGTGGCGAACCAGCCGTCGGCCAGGACGGCGTCGGTGGCCGCCGGGTCGTTCCGGTAGGCGCCGAAGACGATGCCGCCCTTGACGAGCACCTCGCCGTCGTCGCCGATGCGCACGGACGTGCCGGGGACGGGCGGGCCGACGGTGCCGGGGCGGGGGCCGAGCGGCGGGACGATGGTGGCGGCCGCGGTGGTCTCGGTCAGGCCGTAGCCCTCGTAGACCATGATTCCGGCGGCGTAGAAGAACAGGTTCAGGTCGCGTTCGAGCGGGGAGCCGCCGCTGATGGCGTAGCGCATCCGGCCGCCGAGCTCCGCGCGGACCCGGCGGTAGACCAGCAGGTCGTACAGGGCCCAGCCGGCCCGCAGGGCGGGGCCGGGCCCCTTGCCGCGGCCCAGGAACCGCTCCAGGTGCGCCGCGCCGAAGCGGACGGCGAGGCGGTGGGCGCGGTCGAAGGAGGCGCCGCGGCCGATCCTCTCGGCGGTCGCGCGGCCCGTGTCGTGGATCTTCTCGAAGAGGTACGGGACGCCGACCAGGAAGGTCGGGCGGAAGGACTTCAGCGCCGGGCGGAGTTCGTCGGGTTTGATGCTCGGGAAGTGGCCGACCTCGATGCGGGCCAGCAGGCAGGCGATCTGGATCGTGCGGCCGAGGATGTGGGCGAGGGGCAGGAAGAGGAGAGTCGAGGCGGTCTGGCCGGTGACCTCCTTGAAGATCGGGTGCAGCAGCTCGACCGTGTTGGCGGCCTCGGCGTGCAGGTTGGCGTGGGTCAGGACGCAGCCCTTGGGGCGCCCGGTGGTGCCGGAGGTGTAGCAGACGGTGGCCACCGTGTCTGGGGTGAGGGCGGTGCGGCGCTTGGTGACCTCCTCGTCGCTGACGTCCCGGCCGAGGGCGGTGAGGTCGGCGAGCGCACCGGCGTCGAGTTCGAAGGTGCGCGGGCGTTCGGGGTGGGAGGCCGTGCCCGCCACGACGGTGGCGGTGTTGGCGGCGGTCTCGGTGACGACGTGGGCGGCGCCGGAGTCGCGGACGATCCACTCGACCTGGTCCGCGGAGGAGGTGGGGTAGACGGGGACGGTCTGGCCGCCCGCCGTCCAGACGGCGAAGTCCAGGACCGTCCACTCGTAGCGGGTGCGGGACATGACGGCGACCCGGCCGCCGGGCTCCAGGCCGGCGGCGATCAGACCCTTGGCCACGGCGGTCACCTCGCGGGCGAACTCCGCCGCGGTGACGGGACGCCAGACGCCGTCCACCTCGCGGCGCAGGACCACCGCGCCTGGGGCCTCGGACGCGTTGGTGAAGGGGATGTCGGCGGTGCTGCCCGTGGTGGGGCGGGGGGCGAGGGGCGCGGTACGGGCCTCGCGGACGGTGCCGCTCTCGTCCCTGACCGTCTCGGTCGTCGTGCGGGACGCCAGGCCACCGCGCTTCCTCGCCCGTTTCAGGTCCCTGTGTACGCCCATGTCGGCTCCCGGTCGCGGATCGGACGGAGGTGCTGTCGTGCCGTGTTCGTTCCACTTACTTACTCGGGAGTAAACTTACTGGAGCGTAAGGAAGAGTCAACCCGGGCGCGGCGTGTCAGGTCGTCAGGCGGTCCGCCGTCGCGATCGCCTCGGCCAGTCGCCGGACGTCCTCGTCCTCGGTGCGGTCGGCCAGTGTCCCGGCGTGCTCGGCGAGCCGGCCGAGGCCCGGGGCGCCCGGCAGGGAGCCGTGCCGGTCGTCGCCGAAGGAGCGCAGCGCGTCGGCGAAGTACGCGGCGGTCGCCGTGACGCGCAGGTCCCGGTCCGCTTCCCAGACGGAGTCGTCGAGGCCGCCGGTCTCCACGTCGGCGGACTCCTCGTGCGGGGCCCGGGTACGGGGGTCGAGCCAGCGGACGGTGGCCGTGGCGAGCCGGCCGTCGGCGCCGGGCCGGACGCGGACGGCGTACAGGGCGGTGACCGTGTGGCCGGGACCGACCTCGCCGCCGTCGACGCGGTCGTCGCGGAAGTCGTCGTCGGCGACCTCGCGGTTCTCGTAGCCGACGAGGCGGAACTCGGCGACCGCCTCGGGGTCGAAGGCGACCTGGGCCTTGGCGTCGCGGGCGGTCAGCTCGATGTGGCGGGGCAGTTGCTCGCAGAACACCTCGCGGGCGTCCTCGGTGTCCGACACGTAGGTGGTGTGGCCGTCGCCCCGGTCGGCGAGGCGCTCCATCAGGGCGTCGCCGTAGTCGCTGCCGACGCCGACGCCGAACAGGGTGACGCCGTGCTCGCGGCGGGCGTCCGCGATGCGTTCGAGGATGGCGTCCGCGTCGGTGTCGCCGGTGTTGGCGAGGGCGTCGGAGACGAGGACGACGCGGTTGGTGGCGCCCGCGCGGCGGCCCTCGACGGCCGTGGCGTAGCCGGTGTCGACGCCCGCGCCGAGGTTGGTGGAGTCGGTCGGCTCCAGGCTGTCGATGGCGTCGTGCACCCGGCCGCGGTGGTCGCCGAGCCGGGTCATGGGCAGCACGGTCTCGGCCTCGTCGCTGAAGGTGACGAGCGCGACCGAGTCGTCGTCGCGCAGCCGGTCGGTCATCGTGCCGAGGGACTCCTGGGCCAGGTCGAGGCGGCCGGGCTCGGCCATGGAGCCGGAGACGTCGATGACGAACGTGAGGGCGGCGGGCGGGCGTTCGCCCTCCTGCTCGGCGCTCCGCGTGGCCAGCCCCACCCGGACCAGCGACCAGCCCTCCTCGCCGGTGCGGGCGCCGTCCACGGTCACGGAGAAGCCATCGGCGCCGGGACGGTCGTAGTCCTGGCGGAAGCTGTTGACGAACTCCTCGGGGCGGACCGTCGACGGATCGGGCAGCCGGCCCTCGGAGAGGGTGCGGCGGGCGTACCCGTAGGAGGCGGTGTCGACGTCGAGGGCGAAGGTGGAGAGGTGGTCGGGGGCGGCGTCACGCCCCTCTCCCGTCCCCGGTGGGGTGTCACCTCCGTCGGGGCGCTGCCCGTCCTCGCCGCGGGGGCGGTCGGGCGCCGGGAGCGGAGCCGAACCTCCCCGGGAGTCAGCCGCGGTGTCCTTCGCTCCCTGTGCCGCGCCGTCGCCCTGGCAGCCGGTGAGCAGCAGGCCGCCCGCCGCCGTGAGCGCGAGCAGCGCGCCGATCGGCCTTCGTGTCCGGTACCGCTTCATCTTCCGTGCCCCCTGGTTCCGTTGACGCCGGTGTACGTGACTGTGACGGCGCGGCGGGGCGGAACGTGCGGTACGTGGCGTCACGGGTGCGTCTCGAAAGGGGCACGGCGGCGGGCGGCCGTGACCGGTGGGTGACCCTCCGGTGACCGGGGCGGTGTCTTCGCGCGTCGACGCCGACGGGCGCCCCGGGAGGGGCGCCCGTGCGTGCGCGGCGGAAGGGCGGGGGCCTAGGAGACGACGTCCTTGCGGGCGAACCCCCGGAAGGCCAGGGCGAACAGCACGAGGGCGTAGGTCACCGACAGCGAGGTGCCCTGGATGAGGCGGGTCCAGTCCATCTGGGGCCGGACCGCGTCGAGCCAGGCGTACTGCCAGTGCGCGGGCAGGAAGTCCCGCCAGTCGCCGAGGGCGGTCACCTCGTCCAGGACGTTGCCGATGATGGTCAGGCCGACCGCGCCGCCGACCGCGCCGAGCGGTGCGTCCGTCTTCGTGGACAGCCAGAACGCCAGGGCGGCGGTGACCAGTTGCGAGACGAAGACGTACGCCACCGTGATGGCGAGGCGCTCGGCCGCCGTGCCGGTGGGCAGACTGCCGCCGGTGGGCAGCTCCAGCGGCCCCCAGCCGTAGGCGACCGTGCCGACGGCGAGCGCGACCAGCGGCAGCAGGACGATGGCGGCGAGGCTGAGGACGAGCGCGACGACCAGCTTGGACCACAGCAGACGGGCCCGGGGCACCGGCGCGGCCAGCAGGTAGCGCAGCGAGGACCAGCTCGCCTCCGAGGCGACCGTGTCCCCGAAGAACAGGGCGACGGGCACGACGAGGAGGAAGCCCGCGGAGGCGAAGAGGTTGACCGCGGCGAAGTTCGCCCCCGAGGCGGTGGCCGAGTCCATCAGGCTGACCTGGTTGCCGCCGCCGTCCGGTCCGCCGCCGACCCGGAAGGCGACGAGCAGCACGAACGGGAGGGCGAACAGGATGCCGCCCATGACGAGCGTGCGCCGCCGCTTGAGCTGCCGGACCAGCTCCACCCGCACGGGCAGGGTGCGGCCCGCGCGGTAGCCCTCGGCGACCTCCCGGGGGCCGGCGGGCTCGGCGCGTTCGGCCAGCGTGCTCATGCCGGGTCTCCGATCAGGGTGAGGAACGCGTCCTCGAGGCGCCGGTGGGGGCCCACCGACTCCACGGGCACGTCCAGGCGTACGAGGTCGGCGACCAGGCGGCGGGCGGCGCCGTCGGCGGCGGCGTCGAGGCGGACCAGGAGGCCTTCGTCGGTGCGGACGGCCGAGGCCACGCCCGGCAGGGCGGCGACCTTCTCGACGAGGGGCGCGTCGACGGGCGCGGTGGTGCCGACCAGCAGCGTGTCGCCGGAGCCGACGATCTCGCCGACCGGGCCGGCCTGCACCAGCCGGCCGTGGTCCATGACCACCAGGTGGGTGCAGGTCTGCTCGACCTCGGCCAGCAGGTGGCTGGAGACGATCACGGTGCGGCCGGCCGCCGCGTAGCGGATCATCACCTCGCGCATCTCGCGGATCTGCGGCGGGTCCAGGCCGTTGGTCGGCTCGTCCAGGATCAGCAGGTCCGGCAGGCCGAGCATGGCCTGGGCGATGGCGAGGCGCTGGCGCATGCCCTGGGAGTAGGTGCGCACCGCGCGGGCGAGCGCCTCGCCGAGGCCGGCGATCTCCAGGGCCTCGTCGAGGTGGGCGTCCTCGGGCGGGCGGCCGGTGGCCCGCCAGTACAGCTCCAGGTTCTCGCGGCCGGACAGGTGCGGCAGGAAGCCCGCGCCCTCGACGAAGGCGCCGACGCGGGAGAGCACCGGGGCGCCGGGCGCGATGGCGTGGCCGAAGACGCGGATCTCGCCGCCGTCGGGCGTGATGAGGCCCATCAGCATGCGCAGGGTCGTCGTCTTGCCGGCGCCGTTCGGTCCGAGCAGGCCGAGTACCTGGCCCTTCTCCACCCGGAAGGACAGGTCCCGGACCGCGTACCGGTCGGTGGACTTGGCGTACCGCTTGGTCAGGTCGGTGATCTGGAGCGGCACGCCGGCCAGCGCGGGGTCGGGCGGCGGGGCCGTGGTGCGCCGGCGGGCCGTCAGCAGCAGGGCCGCGGCCACCGCCGCTCCGGCGAGGGGCGCCCACCAGACCCAGGCGGGCAGCCCGGCCACCTGGCCGGTCCCGCCGAGCGCCGTCGGTACCTTCAGGTCGCCCTTGAGGGAGACGGTGTAGGTGGCGGGGGCGGCCGGGGAGGCGTACCCGAGGTCGGTGGAGGAGAGGACCAGGCGCAGTCGGTGGCCGTCCTCGACCTCGTGGTCGACGGCCGGCAGGGTGATCGTCACGTCCTTGCCGGCCTTGGCGTTCTCCACCCTGAGGGGCGTGACGAGCTGGGCGGGGAGGACCTGCTGGGTGCCGCCGGGCCCCACGTCGTACACCTTGGCGAAGAGCACGGCGTCGTCGCGGGTGGACTTCACGTGCACGGTCGCGGTGGGCGAGCCGGTGATCTGGAGGTCCTCCTCCAGGGGCGCCGACTCGAAGGCGGCGAACTGGCCGGGGAACTCCAGGGAGATGCCGACGCCGAGCGAGGAGAGCCGGGAGAGGCCGCCGGAGCCGCCGATGCCGGGCACGGCGGAGACGGCGGGCGGACTGGCGCCGGCCGGGTTGTCGAAGCGCTGCTCGCGTCCGCGCAGGGCGATCGCCTGCGGCTCGCTCGTGAGGCCGGGGTAGGAGTCGGCGCTCACGCCCTCCAGGCGCGGTTCTCCGTCGCCGCTGCCGGCGCCGAGGGTGCGGGTGACGCGGAAGGCGGGGCCGGTGCCGGC
Organism: Streptomyces sp. NPDC041968; assembly: GCF_055589025.1. Taxonomy (NCBI): domain Bacteria; kingdom Bacillati; phylum Actinomycetota; class Actinomycetes; order Kitasatosporales; family Streptomycetaceae; genus Streptomyces; species Streptomyces sp. NPDC041968. The sequence continues at coordinate 952,004 of NZ_JBVJCB010000001.1, forward strand.
GGACTCGTCGTCCTTCAGATAGCGGTCGAACCACGTCCCGATGCGGTCCTGGACGCGGTCCGTCTCCATGTCGCCGCCGTCGTGCCCGCCCGAGACCCAGTCGACCTGGACGGGGGCTCCGTTGGCCCGGATCGCCTTCGCGGCGGCGTCGGACTGGCCGAGCGGGAAGAGGGAGTCGGTCTGACCCTGTATCAGCAGCGTGGGCACGTCGATGCGGTCGCCGACAGCCTGCGGACTGCGCTCCTCCAGGAGCTTCACCGCCTCGGCGTCCGGCGCCCCCTGCTCGGCGACGCGCTGGTACATCCGGCAGAGCGTGGCGTCGAGCTCCTCGCAGCCGCCGCCCAGGTTGACGAAGAGGCCGGCCCACAGCTTCTTGAGGACGCCGTTCGGGAAGAGGGCGTCCGCGAGGTTCCAGTAGGTGATGGCGGGGGCGATGGCGTCGACCCGGTCGTCGTGCCCGGCGGCCAGCAGGGCCACGGCCCCGCCGTACGAACCGCCGGCCACGCCCACGCGCGGGTCGCCCTGCCGGTCCAGCCGGACCTCCGGCCGCTTCGCCAGCCAGTCGATCAGCCGGGACACGTCGGCGACCTCGCCGTCCGGCGCGTTCAACCCGATCCTGCCGGTGGACCTGCCGAAGCCGCGCGCCGACCAGGTCAGCACCGCGTACCCGTCGCGGGCGAGGGTCTTCGCCTGCTCGCGTGCGTCGTCCTTGCTGCCGCCGAAGCCGTGCGCGAGCAGGACGGCCGGGCGCCGGCCGCCGGAACCCGCCGTGAAGTACGAGGTGTCCAGGCGCACTCCGTCGCCCACGGCCAGGGTCCGGTCGGTGCGGTGCACCGGGGGCGGGTCGTCACCGGCGACGGCCGTCCAGGTCCCGGCTCCGGCGAGTACGACGACGGCGGCCGCGGCGCAGAGAATCCGCCGCGGCCCCCGTAGCAGCCCTCGCACGCGGGGCAGTCGAAGATCCATGTGTCAACGGTACGGGCCGCCGCCGACAACCGGGGCAGTCCCGGGACCGAACCTCCGCCCCTCCCAGGGAAGTACGCGGCCGGTCCCGCGTACCGCGGGTGCGGTAGGGCGGCTTGCGGGCGGCGTCACGGCCCGGCGGGCTCCCGGACGTCGTCGGGGACGGTCACCAGCCAGCGCGTGTCGCGGCGCGGGCGCAGGTACAGGGCCCAGTACAGGGTGGCCGCGGCGGTGATGCCGCCGGTCCACAGCAGGTGGCCGGTCTCCTGCTGGGTCAGGATGTAGGCGAGGACCACGATCAGCAGGACCGGCACGACGGGCCACAGGGGCATGCGCCACGCGTGCGCGTGCCGGTGGGAGCCGCGCCGGCAGAGCAGGGCGGCGACCGCGACGAGCAGGTACATGCCGGTGACGGAGACGCCCGTGACCCCGTACAGGGTGTCCAGGTCGACGAAGCACAGCAGGGCGCCCGGCACGCCGACGGCGAGGGTGGCGACCCAAGGGGACCCGAAGCGGCCGAGCTTGGAGAAGACGCCGTTCACCGGGGCGGGCCAGGCCTTGTCGCGGGCCGAGGCGAACAGGACGCGTGAGTTCTGGATGACCATGACGATGCCCGCGTTGATGATGGCGAGGGCGACGCAGAGGCTGACGAAGGTGCCGACGGCCGAGTTGGACCAGGCGGTGACCATGGCGCCGATGTCGCCGCCGGTCAGCTCCGCGAGGTCGGAGGCGCCGAGGGTGATGGCGACGACCGGGACCAGGATGATCACGGCGGAGATGGCGAGGGTGGCGAGCACCGTGCGGGCGACGTTGCGGCGCGGGTTCTCCAACTCCTCGGAGAGGTAGACGGCGGTGGAGAAGCCCTGGGTGACGAACAGGGCGATGGCGAGCCCGGAGACGACCAGCATCGCCGTCACGGGGTCCGCGCCGCCGTCCGCGCCGGCCACCTCCAGGGAGGCGAGGCTGCCGGGACCGCGCTCCGCGTGGGCGAAGCCCAGCACCGCGACGACGGCGGCGGCGATGACCTCCAGGACCAGGAAGACGCCGGTGATCCAGGCGTTGGCCCGCAGGTCGAGGAGGCCGGCCAGGGTGGCGAGCACCATGACGCCGGCGCCCGCCGCGGACGGGTCGAGGTGCACGATCGGTGCGAGGTAGTCGGCCGTGCCCATCGCGATCACCGGCGGCACGATCATGACGACCAGCAGCGACAGCACGAAGACCAGCCAGCCCGCCAGCCGCCCGGCCAATGTCGACACCATGGCGTACTCGCCGCCCGCGCTGGGGATGAGGGTGCCCAGTTCCGAGTAGCAGAACGCCACGGCGACGCAGAGGAGGGAGCCGATGGCGATGGTCAGGGCGGTGGCGGTGCCGAGCGAGCCGAACAGGTCGGGGACCACCACGAACAGCGTGGAGGCGGGGGTCACGCACGAGAGCGTCAGGAGAGTGCCGCCGACGACCCCGATGGAACGCTTGAGCGTCCGTGACTCCGGCGGTGCCGGAAGGTCGGGGGGCGCTGCGGTTGCGGTCTCGGCGGGGTGGAGCGTGTCGGTCATGGAGCGGTTCCGATCGACTCGGGCGGCGTGGTTCGGGCGGGAGCGCTATCGCCTCCGGCGGCTTGCTCGTACGTGGTTCTCGTCCGCTCCCGACGCCAGATGGAATCCCGACGAAAACCGCCGCGTCAATGGCTGTTTACCTACGGAAACCGTTGTTCCCAGGCGCTTGGACACCGGTAAACCGCACGATGCCCCTTGAATCAGAAGACCTTTGCGGCGTGCGGGAACCGTAGGGGGCGGGGCAAAAAAAGGTGCCGTCGTCCGGTATCCGGACGCTGTCGGTGGTGCCCGGTACAGTCCTCGGCACAGGTGAATCACAGGAACACGGCACTGGGTGGGGACTCATGAAGCTGAGGTACACCGCGGCCTGGGTGGGGCTGACCGCGGCGGCGATGGTCGCGGCGACGGCGTGCGGTTCGCAGGGCGCGAAGACGGCGGCGGAGACCGCCGACAAGGCGGCCGACACGGCCGTGAGCCAGACGGACACGATCATGGCGGCGCTCTCCCGTGCCACCGACCGGACCGAGGAGCTGGGCTCCGCGGAGGTCCGGATGTCGACCGACCTGGGCCCGGGCGAGCCGATCTCCATGGACGGCACGTACTCGTGGGGCGACGGCTACGCCTTCGACGTCGAGATGGACACCGAGGCCGCGCAGATGCAGGAGCTGACGGCCTCCCCGACGGTCCGCACGCTGTTCGTGGACGGCGCCTACTACTACGACATCGACCCGCAGCCGTCCGGCCCGCTCGCGGGCAAGGAGTGGATGCGGATCGACGGCTCGGCCGTGTTCGGCGACGCGGGCGCGGACGCGCTCAGCGGGTCGGCCGGCGGCAGCCCGTCCGCGTCCATGAAGGGGCTGAAGTACGCCAGCAATGTTGAGGACCTCGGCAAGGAGACGCTCAACGGCCGCTCCGCGACCCACTACCGGGCCGTCCTGGACCGGAGCGACATGGGCAGGCTCAAGGACGCCTACGGCGACGCGGGGAACCTCTTCGGCCAGATGACCGGCGGCTCCACCACCGTCACCATGGACGTCTGGGTGGGCGGCAAGGACCTCCCGGTGCGCATGACGCAGGAGTTCGGCGCCATGAAGGTCACCATGGACTTCGACAAGTTCGGCGCCACCAAGGAGATCGTGGCCCCGCCCGCCGCGCAGACCGGCGACCTCACCCAGGAGGTGAAGGACGCCGGGACGCAACAGGGCTGAGACGACGTGACGGTGCCCGTGTCCCCGGCCGGGACACGGGCACCGCGGTGGCTCGGTGGTGGCTCAGTGGTTGCGCGGGAAGCCCAGGTCGACGCCCGCCGGGGCGTCGGACGGGTCCGGCCAGCGGGTGGTGACGACCTTGCCGCGGGTGTAGAAGTGCGTGCCGTCGTTGCCGTAGATGTGGTGATCGCCGAAGAGCGAGTCCTTCCAGCCGCCGAAGGAGTGGTAGCCCACGGGGACCGGGATCGGCACGTTCACGCCGACCATGCCGGCCTCGACCTCCAGCTGGAAGCGGCGGGCCGCGCCGCCGTCCCGGGTGAAGATCGCGGTGCCGTTGCCGAACGGCGAGGCGTTGATGAGGGCCAGACCCTCCTCGTAGGTCTCGGCGCGCAGCACGCACAGGACGGGGCCGAAGATCTCGTCCTGGTAGGCCTTGGCGGTGGTCGGCACCCGGTCCAGCAGGGAGATGCCGATCCAGTGGCCGTCCTCGTGCCCGTCGACCGTGAGTCCGGTGCCGTCCAGGACGACCTCGCAGCCCTCGGCCGCCGCGCCCTCGACGTAGGACGCCACCTTGTCGCGGTGCGCCGCGGTGATGAGGGGGCCCATCTCCGAGGCCGGGTCGTCGCCCGGACCGATCTTGATCTTCTCGGCGCGCTCGCGGATCTTCCGCACCAGCTCGTCGCCGACGGCGCCGACCGCGACGACCGCGGAGATCGCCATGCAGCGCTCGCCGGCCGAGCCGTAGGCCGCCGACACGGCCGCGTCCGCCGCCGCGTCGAGGTCGGCGTCCGGCAGCACCAGCATGTGGTTCTTGGCGCCGCCGAGGGCCTGGACGCGCTTGCCGTTCGCGGAGGCGGTGGTGTGGATGTACCGGGCGATGGGCGTCGAGCCGACGAACGAGACCGCCTTGACGTCCGGGTGCTCCAGCAACCGGTCCACAGCCACCTTGTCGCCGTGCACGACGTTGAAGACGCCGTCCGGCAGACCGGCCTCGGAGAGCAGCTCGGCGATCTTCATCGCGGCCGACGGGTCCTTCTCGCTCGGCTTGAGCACGAAGGTGTTGCCGCAGGCGATGGCGAGGGGGAACATCCACATCGGCACCATCGCCGGGAAGTTGAACGGCGTGATGCCGGCGACCACGCCGAGCGGCTGGCGGATCGAGGCCACGTCGACGCGGGTGGCGACCTGCGTCGACAGCTCGCCCTTGAGCTGCACGGTGATGCCGCAGGCCAGGTCGACGATCTCCAGGCCGCGCGCGACCTCGCCGAGCGCGTCGGAGTGCACCTTGCCGTGCTCGGCGGTGATCAGGCCGGCGATCTCGTCGCGGTGGGCGTCCAGCAGCGCCCGGAACGCGAAGAGGATCGAGGTGCGCTGCGCCAGCGAGGACTGGCCCCAGGTCAGGTAGGCGTCCTTGGCCGCGGCCACCGCGGCGTCCACCTCGTCGACCGAGGCGAAGGCCACCTTCGTGGTGACCACGCCGGTCGCCGGGTTCGTCACCGGCCCGTACGTGCCCGAGGCGCCTTCGACGGTCTTGCCGCCGATCCAGTGGTTGACGATGTTCGTCATGACCGAGAACTCCTTCACAGATGGCGGCGACGGGTCGAGACGTGCCGTTGGTCCAGCTCACGGGCCGTGACCGGCGACGATCGGTTCGCGGTCCGCGGCGATCGGGCCATGGTCTCGGCCATGGGTCCATCCCAGCAGCCGGGCGCTCCGGACGCGCCCGACACTGTGTATGCGGTTCGGGTGTCCGCGTAGACACCTGGGGCAGTGCGGGCGGTCGGCACCCCGACGGGACGCGGGAACCTCCGGCGCGGGGCCGGTGCGAGCGGGGAGTCGGCGCTCGTGCCTCGCTCCTGCCAGGGCGAAGCGGCCTTCCCGCGCCGGAGGCGTTTCGTGGGGGAACCGGCGGGGGCGGATCCCGGCCCCGGCGGCCAGGTCGTGCGCGCCATCGCGTTCCCCTTCGTGCCCTTCGTGCCCGTCGTGCCCGTCGTGCCCGTCGTGCACGTCGTACCGGTCGTAGCGGTCCTGGCGGTCCTGGCGGTCCTGGCGGTCGTGCCCGCCCATCACCCGTCCGCCCGCCCGTCCGCCCGTCCGCCGTTGCGTCTCCCCCGGTTTCTAGCCCCGTGCGTGCGCCCTGTCAATGTTTTGTCCGGACATTCGGACGACAGAGCGAGCGGCATGCTCCGGGTGGCCGCCCGCCCGAGCGCGGGGAACACCGCCGACCGCCCAAGTCAACGCGCCACGCCCGGACTCCGGCGTACGCCTTTGCGGCATCCCTGTCACAAAGGCGCCCCTCCCGTCACGAATGTCACGCGCACGCGGGTCTTCCGTCACACCCGGGAACGGCCCCTGACCGCCCCCCACCCGACGTCGTTCTCCCCGCACAGGCTTGGTGATCGCCAGCGCAGCGCCCGGCTCCCCCCTGGCGGCCGTCCCCGGTCGCCGCCGCGGTGCGCGCGGGGAGGTGCACGTGACCGACCGAAGGCTCTGGTCCTACAAGGACATCGCGGCCCACATCCGGGTACAGCCGGACACCGTGCGGTCGTACCGCAAGCACGGGCTGCTGCCCCCGCCCGACCACGTGGAGAGCGGAAAGCCCTACTGGTACGCGGACACGATCCGGGCCTGGGTGGCATCCCGGCCCCGCAACCGGAAGCGATAGGCCGGCCGCCGCACCCCGCACGGCCGGAAGGGCGTTCCGCGCTCCACCGCCCGGTGGGGCGCGGTGCCGCCCGTGGACTGCCCGGTGGGACCCGTCCCGCACGGCCGCAGGACGGCCCTGCGGCCCTGCGGGTCGGTGGAGGGGGCGGGCCCGGCGGGCGGCGGAGCGGCAAGACGGCGCGCGGGTCGACGAGCTGCTGACGGCCGCCTTCGACGCCGAGTGGGGCGCCCACCGCGGGCCCGCCCGCGAGGACCCGGGGGCCGCCGTCACGGCAGGACGACCACCACGCCCGCCCCGGGTGCCGTGTCCATGACCGAGAGGGCCGTGGGGGCCGCGTCCAGCGGGATGGTGGCCGTCGCGAGCCGCTCGGGCCGCAGCACTCCCGTACGGACCAGCTCCATCATCGGCGGGTAGGTGTGCGCGGCCATGCCGTGGCTGCCGAGGAGGGCCAGCTCCAGGGCGATGACGCGGCCCATCGGGACCGGTGTGGTGCCGGTCGGCGAGGGCAGCAGGCCGATCTGCACGTGCCGGCCGCGGCGGCGCAGGCCGTTCACGGACGCGGCGCAGGTGACCGGTGAGCCGAGGGCGTCCAGCGAGAGGTGGGCACCCCCGCCGGTCAGCTCGCGCACCGCCTCCGCGGGGTCGGGCACGGCGGTCGCGTCCACGCACGCGGCCGCGCCGAACTCGCGCGCCCGCTCCAGCGCCCGGGCCGACACGTCCACGGCGACGACCCGCGCGCCCGAGGCGGCGGCGATCATCACCGCGGACAGGCCCACGCCGCCGCAGCCGTGCACCGCGACCCACTCCCCCGCCGCGACCCGCCCCTGCTGGACCACGGCCCGGAACGCCGTGGCGAACCGGCAGCCGAGCGAGGCCGCCGTCGCGAAGGACATGTCCTCGGGTACGGCGACGAGGTTGACGTCGGCGTGGTCGAGCGCCACGTACTCGGCGAAGGACCCCCAGTGGGTGAAGCCCGGCTGGGTCTGCCGCTCGCACACCTGGTGGTCGCCCGCCGCGCAGGCACCGCAGCTTCCGCAGGCACAGACGAAGGGCACCGTCACCCGGTCACCGGGCCGCCATCCCGTCACCCGGTCGCCCACCGCCTCGACGACACCGGCGAGTTCGTGCCCGGGTACGTGCGGCAGGGCGATGTCCGGGTCGTGGCCCTGCCATCCGTGCCAGTCGCTGCGGCACAGCCCGGTGGCCCCGACGCGGACCACGACGCCGTGCGCGGCGGGCTCCGGGTCGGGCACCTCACGCACCTCGGCCGGCTCCCCGAACCGCTCGAACACCACCGCGCGCATCCGCCACCCTCACTCCCGTACCGGCACTCCCGCTTCCCGTCCCCCATCACACGGCAGGCCCAGCGACGCCCATACCCCCTAGGGGTACAGTGGGGATACGTGGTCCACGCCGGATCACGGGTACCCGCCCGGCACGCCCCGACGAGGAGTAACGACATGACCGCCCAGACCGACACCCAGGGCTCCGTCACCACCGTCTACAAGGTGAGCGGAATGAGCTGCGGACACTGCGAGGGCGCCGTCTCCGGCGAGATCTCCGAGATCCCGGGCGTCGGCTCGGTGCAGGCCGTCGCCTCGACCGGCGAGGTCACCGTCGTCTCCGAGGCCGCCCTCGACGACGAGGCGGTACGCGCCGCCGTGGACGAGGCGGGCTTCGAACTCGTCGGCAGGGCCTGAGCGGCACCGCCGCACCCCGCAGCACCCACAGCCCCTCCGGCCGGGCCGCGGTCCGGCCGGCCGTCAGGAGCCTGGACCATGACCAGCACCACCGCGTCCGACACCACCGCGTCCGAAACCACCGCCCGCGGTGCCACCGCGGAGGCGTCCCCGGGCGGCCCGGCCGCCGCGCCGGACCTCGCCGAGGTCGAACTGCTCATCGGCGGGATGACCTGCGCCTCCTGCGCGGCACGCGTCGAGAAGAAGCTCAACCGCATGGACGGCGTCACCGCCACGGTGAACTACGCGACGGAGAAGGCCCGGATCACGTACCCGGCGACCACCGGGGTCGCCGACCTGATCGCGACCGTCGTCCGGACCGGGTACACCGCCGAGGAGCCCGCGCCGCCCCCGGAGCCGGCCGACGCGGCGGGCGACCCGGACGGCGGCGCCGGCGACGACCCCGGGCTGACCGCCCTCCGCGGGCGCCTCGTGGTCTGCGCCCTGCTGGCGGCGCCCGTCGTGCTGCTGGCCATGGTCCCGGCGCTCCAGTTCGACAACTGGCAGTGGCTCTCGCTCACCCTCGCCGCGCCCGTCGTCGTGTGGGGCGGGCTGCCCTTCCACCGCGCCGCGTGGAAGAACCTCCGGCACGGTGCGGCCACCATGGACACCCTCGTCTCGCTCGGCACGCTCGCGGCGTTCGGCTGGTCCCTGTGGGCGCTGTTCCTCGGGGACGCGGGCATGCCGGGCATGCGGCACGGCTTCGACCTCACCGTCTCCCGCACGGACGGCGCCTCCGCGATCTACCTGGAGGCCGCCGCCGGTGTCACCGCCTTCCTGCTGCTCGGCCGCTGGCTGGAGGCCCGCTCCAAGCGCCGCGCCGGAGCCGCGCTGCGGGCGCTGATGGAGCTGGGCGCGAAGGACGTCGCGGTCCTGCGGGACGGGCGCGAGGTACGCGTCCCGGTGGCCCGGCTCGCGGTCGGCGACCGGTTCGTCGTACGGCCCGGGGAGAAGATCGCCACCGACGGCACGGTGGTCGAGGGTGCCTCGGCCGTGGACGCCTCGATGCTGACCGGCGAGTCGGTGCCGGTGGACGTGGCGGTCGGCGACACCGTCACTGGCGCGACGGTCAACGCCGCGGGCCGGCTGTTGGTCGAGGCGACCCGGGTGGGCGCGGACACGCGGCTGGCGCGGATGGCGAAGCTGGTCGAGGACGCGCAGACCGGCAAGGCCGAGGTGCAGCGGCTCGCCGACCGGATCTCCGGGATCTTCGTGCCCGTCGTGCTGCTGATCGCGTGCGCCACCTTCGGCGGGTGGCTGGGCGCCACCGGCGACACGGTCGCCGCGTTCACCGCCGCCGTCGCCGTGCTGATCATCGCCTGCCCGTGCGCGCTGGGCCTGGCCACGCCGACGGCCCTGATGGTCGGCACGGGCCGCGGCGCCCAGCTGGGCATCCTCATCAAGGGCCCCGAGGTCCTGGAGTCGACGCGGCGGGTGGACACGGTCGTACTGGACAAGACCGGCACCGTCACCACGGGCCGCATGACCCTGCACGAGGTGTACGCCGCCGAGGGCAACGACGAGGAGCGGGTGCTGCGCCTGGCGGGCGCCGTCGAGCACGCCTCCGAGCACCCCGTGGCCCGCGCGGTCGCGGCCGGCGCCGAGGAGCGCCTCGGCCCGCTCCCGGGGGTCGAGGACTTCACGAACGTCCCCGGTCGCGGCGTACGCGGGCGCGTGGACGGCCTCCAGGTGGCCGTGGGGCGCCTCTACGACGTCCTGCCGCCCGAGGTCGCCCGGGCCAGGGACGAGGCCGAGAGGCGGGGCCGTACGGCCGTCGTGGTCGGCTGGGACGGCGCGGCGCGCGGGGTCGTCGCCGTGGCGGACACGGTCAGGGAGACCAGCGCGGAGGCGGTGGCCGAGCTGCGCCGGCTGGGGCTCACCCCGGTCCTGCTGACCGGCGACAACCGGCGCGTGGCCGAGTCGGTCGCCCGGGCCGTCGGCGTCGACGAGGTGATCTCCGAGGTGCTGCCCGAGGAGAAGGTCGCCGTGGTGGAGAGGCTGCGCGCCGAGGGCCGTACGGTCGCGATGGTCGGGGACGGCGTCAACGACGCGGCCGCGCTCGCCACCGCCGATCTGGGACTGGCGATGGGCACGGGAACGGACGCGGCGATCGAGGCGGGCGACCTGACGCTGGTGCGCGGGGACCTGCGGGCGGCCGCGGACGCGATCCGGCTCTCCCGGCGGACCCTGTCGACGATCAAGGGCAATCTCGTGTGGGCCTTCGGTTACAACGTGGCCGCGCTGCCGCTGGCCGCCGCCGGACTGCTGAACCCGATGATCGCGGGGGCGGCGATGGCGTTCTCCTCGGTCTTCGTCGTCACCAACAGCCTCCGGCTGCGGGCGTTTCGCTGAGGTCTCGATGCCCGGATCCCTCTGGAGTCCTGCGCGAGCCTCACATAAGCTCTTCACAAGGCTCGCGCATCTTCCTTACGCTTGGGTACCGTTCGACGTATCGGGGCCCTTGCGCACCTAACGGACATATGCAAGAGACGCAGATCACAGTGATGCGAACGTAACCATCTAAGGGGTTCGAAGGTCTAAGTTGGCGATGTCAGGCAGCGTCTTGGGGGGCGCCACCTGACATCTGGGGACGTCTTGGGGGACATTCCCAGAGCTGCGTTGCCGGGACACGTACACCGGGAAGCTTTGAGCGGCCCTCCCGGTCGTGCGCTGTCCCGGCAGACCGCACGAGACACTCGACAGACACACGACAGGCGGGCGGGTTCGCCCGCCTGCTCAGTACAGCGATTCAGGCGCTGTCCTCACAGACGCCCGGCCGGATCCCGTGGGGGGAATCCGCACCGGGACATGGGAAGGCGCCCTGGTTCGTCGGCCCGTGGGGGGACCGGCGCCGGGGCGCCTTTCGCTGTTCCCGGCCGGGCCCGAACCACGGGAAAAGAACGGGCCCCGTACCCGACCGGGGGGGTCGGGTACGGGGCCCACAAGCCTCGGGGAGGACGCTCAGCGCTCCTCGACCGGCACGAAGTCGCGCTCCACGACGCCCGTGTAGATCTGGCGCGGGCGGCCGATGCGGGAACCCGGCTCCTTGATCATCTCGTGCCACTGGGCGATCCAGCCCGGCAGCCGGCCGAGGGCGAACAGGACCGTGAACATCTCGGTCGGGAAGCCCATGGCCCGGTAGATCAGGCCGGTGTAGAAGTCGACGTTCGGGTAGAGGCTGCGCGAGACGAAGTAGTCGTCGGAGAGCGCGTGCTCCTCCAGCTTCAGCGCGATGTCCAGCAGCTCGTCGGACTTGCCGAGGGCGGAGAGGACGTCGTGCGCGGCGGCCTTGATGATCTTGGCGCGCGGGTCGAAGTTCTTGTAGACCCGGTGGCCGAAGCCCATCAGGCGGACGCCGTCCTCCTTGTTCTTCACCTTGCGGATGAAGGTGTCGACGTCGCCACCGTTGTCGCGGATGCCCTCGAGCATCTCCAGCACCGACTGGTTGGCGCCGCCGTGCAGCGGGCCCCACAGGGCGTTGATGCCCGCGGAGATCGACGCGAACATGTTGGCCTGCGAGGAGCCGACCAGGCGGACCGTGGAGGTCGAGCAGTTCTGCTCGTGGTCCGCGTGCAGGATCAGCAGCTTGTCCAGGGCGGAGACGACCGTCGGGTCGAGCTCGTACTCCTGCGCCGGCACCGAGAACGTCATGCGCAGGAAGTTCTCGACGTAGCCGAGGTCGTTGCGCGGGTAGACGAACGGGTGGCCGATCGACTTCTTGTACGCGTACGCCGCGATCGTCGGAAGCTTGGCGAGCAGCCGGATCGTGGAGAGGTTGCGCTGACGCTCGTCGAACGGGTTGTGGCTGTCCTGGTAGAACGTCGACAGCGCCGAGACGACCGACGACAGCATGGCCATCGGGTGGGCGTCGCGCGGGAAGCCCTTGTAGAAGTTCTTGACGTCCTCGTGCAGCAGGGTGTGCTGCGTGATCTCGTTCTTGAACGCGGTGAGCTCGTCGACCGTGGGCAGCTCGCCGTTGATCAGCAGGTAGGCGACCTCCACGAAGGAGGAGCGCTCGGCCAGCTGCTCGATCGGGTAGCCGCGGTAGCGGAGGATGCCCGCCTCGCCGTCCAGATACGTGATGGCGGATTTATAGGCGGCGGTGTTGCCGTAACCGCTGTCCAGCGTCACCAGACCGGTCTGGGCGCGGAGCTTCCCGATGTCGAAGCCCTTGTCGCCGACGGTGCTGTCGATCACCGGGTAGGTGTACTCGCCGTCGCCGTACCGCAGTACTACAGAGTTGTCGCTCACGTCTTCCCTCACCGACGTAGTGCCTCATCTTCGAGGTGCCCTGACTGTCTCTACCATCCCCCACTTGGCTCAGGAGAGTGCACTCGGGGTCGACCATCGGGCCTATCGGCGGCACTCAGTGCCGCCAACTTGCTCATCCTGCCCCCTCTCCCTTCCTTCCGGAAGTGCTCTGTGACCTTTACGACTCGTTTGATCGATCATTTTTTTCACAGGGGCCGGGCGGGTCACGGGAGGGTCTGTGGATCAGGAGCCCGTCAGCCGGAAGTCGAGCGCCGTGCAGCGCCGGCCGGCCGACACCGTGCGCACCGCCTGTCCGATCGCCTTGCGGGAGCCGACGAGGACGACCAGCTTCTTGGCCCGGGTGACCGCCGTGTACAGCAGGTTCCGCTGGAGCATCATCCAGGCGCCGGTCGTCACGGGGATCACCACCGCCGGATACTCGCTGCCCTGGGAGCGGTGGATGGTCACCGCGTAGGCGTGGGCCAGCTCGTCCAGTTCGTCGAAGTCGTACGGAACCTCCTCGTCCTCGTCCGTCAGCACGGTGAGGCGCTGGTCCACCGGGTCGAGCGAGGTGACCACGCCGACGGTGCCGTTGAAGACGCCGTTCTCACCCTTCTCGTAATTGTTGCGAATCTGGGTGACCTTGTCGCCGACCCGGAAGACCCGACCGCCGAACCGCTTCTCCGGCACGTCCGGCCGCCCCGGGGTGACGGCCTGCTGGAGCAGCCCGTTCAGCGCGCCGGCCCCGGCGGGACCCCGGTGCATGGGCGCGAGGACCTGCACGTCGCGGCGCGGGTCGAGGCCGAACCTGGCGGGGATGCGGCGGGCGGCGACGTCCACGGTGAGCCGCCCCGCCTCCTCGGTGTCGTCCTCGACGAAGAGGAAGAAGTCCTTCATGCCGTCGGTGAGCGGGTGCTGCCCCGCGTTGATCCGGTGGGCGTTGGTCACGACCCCCGACTGCTGGGCCTGGCGGAACACCCGGGTGAGCCGCACGGCCGGTACGGGGCTGCCGGGGGCCAGCAGGTCCCGCAGCACCTCGCCCGCACCGACGCTGGGCAGCTGGTCCACGTCCCCGACGAAGAGCAGGTGGGCGCCCGGGGGAACGGCCTTGACCAGCTTGTTGGCCAGCAGGAGGTCGAGCATGGACGCCTCGTCGACCACGACGAGGTCGGCGTCGAGCGGGCGGTCCCGGTCGTAGGCCGCGTCGCCGCCCGGCTTGAGCTCCAGCAGGCGGTGGACCGTGGAGGCCTCGGCGCCGGTCAGCTCGGCCAGGCGCTTGGCGGCCCGGCCGGTGGGCGCGGCGAGCACCACCTTCGCCTTCTTGGCGCGGGCCAGCTCGACGATGGACCGGACGGTGAACGACTTGCCGCAGCCCGGCCCGCCGGTGAGGACGGCGACCTTCTCGGTGAGCGCCAGCTTGACGGCGGCCTCCTGCTCGGGGGCGAGGTCGGCGCCGGTACGTTGCCTGAGCCATCCGAGCGCCTTGTCCCAGGCCACGTCCCCGAATCCCGGCATCCGGTCCTCGCCGGCGCGCAGCAGGCGCAGGAGCTGGGCGGAGAGGGCCAGCTCGGCGCGGTGGAAGGGGACGAGGTAGACGGCGGTGACGGGGTCGCCGCCCTCGGGGTCGGGGACCTTCTCGCGGACGACGCCGGGGTCCTCGCCGTCCGCCGGGTCGGCGGCCAGCTCGGCGAGGCACTCGATGACGAGCCCGGTGTCCACCTGGAGCAGCTTCACCGCGTCGGCGATGAGCTTCTCCTCGGGGAGGTAGCAGTGTCCTTGGTCGGTGGCCTGCGACAGGGCGTACTGCAGGCCCGCCTTCACGCGGTCCGGGCTGTCGTGCGGGATGCCGACGGACTGGGCGATCCGGTCGGCGGTGAGGAAGCCGATGCCCCAGACGTCGGAGGCGAGGCGGTAGGGCTGGTTCTTCACGACGGAGATCGACGCGTCGCCGTACTTCTTGTAGATCCGGACCGCGATCGACGTGGACACCTCGACGGTCTGGAGGAAGAGCATGACCTCCTTGATCGCCTTCTGCTCCTCCCACGCGTCGGCGATCTTCTTGGTCCGCTTGGGGCCGAGGCCCGGGACCTCGATGAGCCGCTTGGGCTCCTCCTCGATGATCTGGAGCGTGTCCACGCCGAAGTGCTGCGTGATCCGGTCGGCGAAGACGGGGCCGATGCCCTTGACCAGGCCCGAGCCGAGGTAGCGCCGGATGCCCTGGATGGTGGCGGGCAGGACGGTCGTGTAGTTCTCGACGTGGAACTGCTTGCCGTACTGCGGGTGGGACCCCCAGCGGCCCTCCATCCGCAGGGACTCGCCGGCCTGGGCGCCGAGGAGCGCGCCGACGACCGTGAGGAGGTCACCGGCGCCTCTGCCGGTGTCGACGCGGGCGACCGTGTAGCCGTTCTCCTCGTTGGCGTACGTGATGCGTTCCAGGACGCCTTCGAGGATGGCGAGCCGCCGTTCGCCGGGGGTGGCATCGGACTGGTTGGGCATGGATCGACCGTACCGGTGGGGTGTGACAGGGACAGGCGGGGTGAGGCCTTTCAGTACGCTCCGGACGTGGACTGCGCGAGGATGCGCGCCATCGCCGAAGGCCTGGGGACCTTCGCGGAACGGTTCGAAGGGACCTGGCGCGTCGAGATCGGACCGGCCGGTCCGGTGCGGGTCAGGGTGTGTCCCTCCAAGCGCCGTGAGGGAGCCGTCCGCCGCAGCCGCAACCAGCTCAACGAGCAACTCCCCGCCACCCGTCCCGCCTACGTCTGCGAGAACGGCCCCGAGATCGAACACCCGGCGATCGGCCGCATGCGTCGCCCCGATGCCGTCGTCGTCCCGGAAGCCGCCCTCGACGAAGAGGGCCTCGCTGTCGACGCGACGCAGGTCCTGGCTGCCGTCGAGATCGTCCCACCGTCCGGCCCGAGCAACGACTACGACGAGAAGCCGGCCGACTACCCGGCCGTGGACATCCCGCACTACATGATCGTCGACCCGCGCACCGGCACGATCCAGGTGCACTCCGACCCGTGCAAGGGCCGCTACCGCCGTGAGGAGCCGTACATCTTCGGCGACTCGGTGCCGTTCGGGCCCTGGACGGTGGAGACGTCGGAGTTCCGACGGTACGGCAGGGACGGCTAGCGGCGGGGCGCCTTGAGGGCTTCGAGGAACGGGGCGAAGGCCTCGGCCGGGAAGGTGAGGGTGGCTCGGGCGGGGGCCTTGCTGTCACGGACGGCTACGTGGATCGACCGGGTGGCGATCTCCACGCAGTTGTTGCCGTCGCCGCCGCCGGAGTACGAGGACTTTCGCCAGTGGTCAGGGGTGGTCACGGAGCCTCACAGTTCCTTGGCCAGTCGCCGGATGAAGTCACGCGACCGGCTCGGGTCGAGTGATACACCCTCCATCTTACGGAAGACCGTTCGAAAGACGCCGAGTTGGGCCTCGGAATCGATGAAACCGGTGCCGTGAGGTGCGTCGCGGACAGCCGTGTCCAGCCGGGGCACGGCTCCACCCGCCAGCATCATGGGGCTCCAAGCGCCACCGAAGCCGTCCAGGTCGAAGGGGATGACACGCAGGGTGACGTGGTCCGCTTCGGAGAGTTCCAGAGCACGTCCGAGTTGGGCTCGCGCGGTGGCGCGATTGCCCACCCTGATGCGCAGCGCTGCTTCGTGGACGACGGCCTTGTACGGCGCGGGAGAGGGCCGGTCGAAGATCGCCTTGCGTTGCATCCGGTGGTCGACGCGCAGCTCCAGTTCCTCGGAAGGGAGTTCGGGAATTCTTGACGAGAAGGCGGCTCGAGCGTAGTCCGCCGTCTGAAGCAGGCCGGGAATGAAAAGGAACTCCACATCGCATCGAAAGGTGGAGTGGTGCTCCAGTTCCGCGAGATCGAGGAACGCCGTGGGTAGACGCTCTCGGTACTCCTCCCACCAGCCGCGCGTCCGGTCGGCCGCCATGACAACGAGGGCGTCGACGAACGCCTCGTCCGTGCATGAATAGTGAGCCGCGAGACGACGCAGCCGCTCCTCGCTCACTCCGGCGATCCCGGACTCGATGTGACTCACCTGGACCCGACTTGTACCCAGCAGGGCCGCCGCCTCGACCGCGGTGAGCCCCGCAGCGTCGCGGAGCCTGCGCAGTTCGGCCGCCAGACGCAATTGCCGCGCTGTCGGTTCGCGTCTCAAGACCATGGGCGACTCCTCGGTTCAACGCGTCCGCCAGCACGACCCGTTCGAGGTCACATTAGGCGATCCGCTTGCTCCGTATGACATGTTAGACCTACCGTCAGTGACGCAGCATTTACCGTGCGCACCGGAAGTGCACCGCTCCGTCCTGCCGGGACGACTGCGGCGATGACACCGGGCCCGTAGTTCCCCTCTGCCTTTCCGAAACGGAGTTCCGCATGCCCGAAACCGAACCCTGGGAGTACTCCCTCCACCTCCCCAACGACCTCCGCGCCGTCACCGTCAGTCGCCGCACCCTCCGGCTGATCCTCACCATGCACGGGCTGATCCGTCTCGTCGACGTCGCCGAACTGCTAGCGACCGAGCTGGTCTCCAACGCCGTGCGGCACACCAAGGGCCCCGCCGCCCTCCGGGTCCGCTGGTCGCCGCCGGGCACCCTGCGGATCGGGGCGTGGGACGCCGACCCCGAACCGCCGCAGCCGCCGGCCGCGTTCGGGCGGGTGGAGGACCTGGAGCAGGGGCGCGGGCTGGCGCTGGTGCGGGCCTGCGCCGACGTGTGGGGGTGGCACCCGCTGGCGAGACACGGCAACCGGGGCAAGTACGTCTGGTGCGAACTGGCCGCCGCCTGAACCGCTCAGAGCGCCGCGAACAGGCCCGCGAGGGGCGCGGGGACACGTGCGGGGTCGTCCAGCGCCTCGACAAGAACGCGGCCGTAATGGATCTTGCGGCCCTTCTTGGTACCGAAGAAGCGGCGGAGCTGCTGCTGGGCCGTGCGGTCCTGCTGCGCGGGCTGACGGAGGAAGGTCTGGAGGGGGCGCAGGTCGCCCTCGGCCTCGACCAGCTCCTTCACCCGCGCCACCCCCAGCGCGCGGATCAGCTCGTCCTCCAGGTCGGCCGCGCAGACGAAGAGACCGCCCGGCGCCGCCTCCGCACGGTCGAGGGCACGGACGTAGAAGCCCTGCTCCCGCTCGTCGCACAGGCCCGTCAGCCGCAGGTCCAGGCCGGACGGTCCGAGGAGGGTGGCGAAGCGGCCCACGCTCATCGCACCGCCCATCGGCAGGACGCAGACGCCCTCCGCCGCGAGGTCCCGGCCGCGGGTCGCGGCCAGCGCGTCCACCGCCGCCGAGTCGCTCGGTCCTTCGAGCAGGACGGCGGTACGGACCGACAGACTCGTCGCCAACTCGCGCGCGGGGCCGCCGGGGCCACCGGCCGCCCACGCGGTGACCGCATCCCGGAACGCCCCCATGTCCGCCATGGCACGAGTCTCCGTCCTGAACGTCCCGGGCGGAAGTGAATATCGCGCTTCCGGCGGGTGAGGAGGGCGCGGGTTCAGCGGCCCAGTGCGGTCGCCTCACGCATGTGCGAGAGCTTCTCCGGGTTGCGCACCGCGTAGAGGCCCGAGATGAGGCCGTCGTCGAAGCGCATCGCCAGCACCGTGTCCAGCTCGCCGTCGAGGTGGAGGATCAGTGCCGGGAAGCCGTTGACCTCGGCGGGCTCCAGCGAGACCGCGGCCCCCTGCTTGACCAGTCCGCCGATCATCAGGCGGGCCACCTTCCCGGCCCCCGTGACGGGGCGCAGCACGGCCTGCTTGATGCCGCCGCCGTCGCCCACGAGGACCACGTCCGGCGCGAGGACGTCGAGCAGGCCCTGCACGTCCCCCGTCGTCACGGCCCGCCGGAACGCGGAGAACGCGTCCCGGGTCTGGGTCGGGGTGACGGTCCCGCGCGGGCGGCGGGCCGCCACGTGGGCGCGTGCCCGGTGGGCGGTCTGCCGGACCGCGTCCTGGCTCTTGCCCACGGCGTCGGCGATCTCGTCGTAACCGAACTCGAACACCTCGCGCAGCACGAACACCGCCCGCTCGGTCGGCGCGAGCGTCTCCAGGACCAGCATCATCGCCATCGAGACGCTGTCGGCCAGCTCCACGTCCTCGGCCACGTCGGGCGAGGTGAGGAGCGGCTCGGGCAGCCAGGCGCCGACGTAGGACTCCTTGCGGCGGCCGAGCGTACGCAGCCGGCCCAGCGCCTGCCGGGTGGTGACGCGCACCAGGTACGCGCGCCGGTCGCGGACCGTTTCGAGGTCCACGCCCGACCAGCGCAGCCAGGTCTCCTGGAGGACGTCCTCCGCGTCGGCGGCCGAACCGAGCATCTCGTAGGCGACCGTGAAGAGCAGGTTGCGGTGGGCGACGAAGGCCTCCGTGGCGGGGTCCGCGCGTCCGTCCCCGCCTGCTCCGTGCCTGTCGTTCTCGGCGTTCCCGGTGTGCCCGTCGTGCTCGCTCATCTTCGGCTGCTTCCGCTCGTCCGCTTCCCACGGTGTCACGCGCACAGGACGCCGGCCACCGCCGTTCTGTGACACCCGGCGGCGGTGGCTCTCGTCACAGCGGTGCCCCGTCACAGAGGGCGGGCGGTCGGCATCTTGTGGTCGTCAGCACGGCTTGAGCACGGCTTCCCGAGTGAGGACGAGATCATGGAATCCCGAATCAACCTGTTCGAGAACGAGATCGGCAACAAGTTCGCCAAGCGGTTCGCGGGCACCGCCGTGGTGCTCCAGCAGGCGTCACTGCCGCACGCCACGCAGGAGCTGATGTCGCTGCGCGCCAGCCAGATCAACGGCTGCGGCCACTGCATCGACATGCACACCAAGGAGGCCGAGGCCGCCGGCGAGAGCCCGGTGCGGCTCCACCTGGTCGCCGCCTGGCGCGAGTCCACGGTGTTCACCGAGGCCGAGCAGGCCGCGCTGGCGCTCACCGAGGAGGGCACCCGGCTCGCCGACGCCCACCAGGGCGTCTCCGACGAGACGTGGACCCAGGTACGCAAGCACTACGACGACGACCAGATCGTCGCGCTGGTCTGCCTGGTCGCCCTGATCAACGCGGCCAACCGCATGGCCGTCATCACGCACCAGAAGGGCGGCTCCTACGAGGCGGGCATGTTCAAGGCCGCCCTCGAGCACTGAGCCGAGCCGACCGGCGCCCCCTCCGGCCCGGTCCCGGGCCTTCGCCCCGGGGCCGGGCCGGCCGCGGCATGGGCGGCGCCGCGGTGACGTGACGCCCCCCGGTCACGATTGAGTTTCGTCACATCCTCCCCCTCTTGCCAACCACTCGTGTAATCGATTCCAATCCCTCGTGTAATCGATTCCACGAGGAGGTGGAACCGGCGATGGCGAGCATCAAGGATGTCGCCGCCGAGGCGGGTGTGTCCGCCGCGACGGTCTCGCGGGCGCTCAACGGCCATCCGTCCGTCAGCGCGGACGCACGTACGCGTGTACTGGCCGCCGTCGAGGCGCTGGGCTACCGGCCGAACGCCGTCGCCCGGTCGCTGCGCACCGACCAGACCCGCACGCTCGGCCTGGTCATCAGCGACGTCATGAACCCGTACTTCACCGAGCTGGCCCGCTCCGTCGAGGAGGAGGCCCGCGCCCTCGGCTACAGCGTCATCATCGGCAACGCCGACGAGCGTCCCGACCTCCAGGACCACCACGTCACGACGTTGCTGGACCGCCGTATCGACGGGCTGCTCGTCTCCCCCACCGACGGCGGCTCCCCGCGGATGCTGGACGCCGCGCGGGCCGGGACGCCGATGGTCTTCGTCGACCGGTGGATCCCGGGCGTGGACGTGCCCGTCGTCCGGTCGGACGGGCGCGCGGCCGTACGGGACCTCGTGGCGCACCTGCACGGCCTCGGGCACCGGCGGCTCGCCATCATCGCCGGGCCCGCGGCCACCACCACCGGACGCGAGCGCGTCGACGCCTTCCGCGAGGCGCTCGGCGCGTACGGACTCCCGCTCCCCGACGCCTACATCGGGCAGGGCGACTTCCAGGCCGACAGCGGACGCCGGGTCACCGAGGGCTTCCTCGACCTGCCCGAGCCGCCCGAGGTCGTCTTCGCCGCCGACAACCTGATGGCGCTCGGCGCGCTGGACGCCGTACGGGCGCGCGGCCTGCGGGTGCCCGAGGACATCGCGCTCGCCGCGTTCGACGACATCCGCTGGTTCGTGCACACCGATCCGCCCGTCACGGCGATCGCCCAGCCCACACGGGATCTCGGACGGGCCGCCGTACGCGCGCTGGTCGACCGGATCGAGGGGCGGACCGGTGAGTCCGTCACCCTCCCCGCGCGGCTGGTGATCCGCCGCTCCTGCGGCGAGACGCCCCACCGAGAACCTCCGGGCCAGTCCCCGGCCCCGGCCCCGACACAGTCCCCGTCCCCCGTACGAAGGAGTACGCCGTGAGCAGCCGCAGTCCGGACGAGTTGCTGCGCATCGAGGGCATCCGCAAGACCTTCCCCGGCGTGGTCGCGCTCGACAGCGTCGACTTCGACCTGCGCCGGGGCGAGGTCCATGTGCTGCTCGGTGAGAACGGCGCGGGCAAGAGCACCCTCATCAAGATGCTCTCCGGCGCCTACACCCCCGACGCCGGGCGCATCCTGGCCGACGGCGAGGAGGTGCGCATCCACGGTGCGCAGGACTCCGAGCGGCTCGGGATCGCGACCATCTACCAGGAGTTCAACCTGGTGCCCGACCTGTCGGTCGCCGAGAACATCTTCCTCGGGCGGCAGCCGCGCCGCCTCGGGATGATCGACCGGAAGAAGATGGACGCGGACGCCGAGGTGCTGCTGAAGCGGGTCGGTGTGAACGTGTCCCCGCGGGCGCGGGTGCGTGAACTGGGTATCGCGCGGCTCCAGATGGTCGAGATCGCCAAGGCGCTCAGCCTGGACGCGCGGGTGCTCATCATGGACGAGCCGACCGCCGTGCTCACCTCCGACGAGGTCGAGAAGCTGTTCACGATCGTGCGGCGGCTGCGCGAGGACGGGGTCGGCATCGTCTTCATCACGCACCACCTGGAGGAGATCGCCGCCCTCGGCGACCGGGTCACCGTGATCCGGGACGGCCGCAGCGTCGGCCAGGTGCCCGCCTCGACGCCCGAGGACGAGCTGGTGCGGCTCATGGTCGGGCGGTCGATCGAACAGCAGTACCCGCGCGAGCGCCCCGGCGCCGGCGAGGCCCTGCTCAAGGTCGAGGGGCTGACCCGCGACGGTGTCTTCCACGACGTCGGCTTCGAGGTGCGCGCCGGTGAGGTGGTCGGCATCGCCGGCCTCGTCGGCGCCGGGCGCACGGAGGTCGTGCGGGCGGTGTTCGGCGCCGACCCCTACGACTCCGGGACGGTGCACGTCTCGGGCGCCCGGCTCCGGGGGCACGACGTGAACGCCGCGATGGCGGCCGGCATCGGTCTCGTCCCCGAGGACCGCAAGGGCCAGGGGCTGGTGCTGGACGCCTCCGTCGAGGAGAACCTCGGGCTGGTCACCCTCCGGTCGACCTCCCGCGCGGGACTCGTCGACCTCAAGGGCCAGCACGAGTCGGCGGAGCGCATCGCCCGGCAGCTCGGGGTGCGGATGGCCGGGCTCGGCCAGCACGTGCGCACCCTGTCCGGCGGCAACCAGCAGAAGGTCGTCATCGGCAAGTGGCTGCTGGCGAACACCAAGGTGCTGATCCTCGACGAGCCGACGCGCGGGATCGACGTCGGCGCCAAGGTCGAGATCTACCAGCTCATCAACGAGCTGACGGCCGCCGGTGCCGCCGTGCTCATGATCTCCAGCGACCTGCCCGAGGTGCTCGGCATGAGCGACCGGGTGGTGGTCATGGCGCAGGGCCGCGTCGCCGGTGAACTCCCCGCCGATCAGGCGACCCAGGACGCCGTGATGGCGCTCGCCGTCAGCACGCCCCAGGGCACCACCGCCCAAGGCGACACCTCCCACGACAACACCCCCCACAGCGACGGAACGGAGGCCTCCGGTGGCCACTGACACGCTCAAGAGCAAGCCGGGCGCGCAGGGCGCCCCGGGCGGTGTGCGCCGCCTGCTGCTGGAGAACGGCGCGCTGACCGCGCTGATCGTCCTCGTCATCGCCATGTCGGCGCTGTCCGGGGACTTCCTGACCGCCGACAACCTGCTGAACGTCGGTGTCCAGGCGGCCGTGACGGCGATCCTCGCCTTCGGCGTCACCTTCGTCATCGTCTCGGCGGGCATCGACCTGTCGGTCGGCTCGGTCGCCGCGCTGTCGGCCACCGTGCTGGCCTGGAGTGCCACCGAGGCCGGGGTGCCGGTCTTCCTGGCCGTGCTGCTGGCGGTCGCGACGGGCATCGCGTGCGGCCTGGTGAACGGTTTCCTCATCTCGTACGGGAAGCTGCCGCCGTTCATCGCGACGCTCGCCATGCTGTCGGTCGGGCGCGGTCTGTCGCTGGTCATCTCGCAGGGTTCGCCGATCGCCTTCCCGGACTCGGTCTCCCACCTCGGTGACACGCTCGGCGGCTGGCTGCCGGTGCCGGTCCTCGTGATGATCGTGATGGGTCTGATCACGGCCTTCGTCCTCGGCCGCACCTACATCGGCCGCTCCATGTACGCCATCGGCGGCAACGAGGAGGCCGCGCGGCTGTCCGGGCTGCGGGTGAAGCGGCAGAAGCTCGCCATCTACGCCTTCTCCGGCCTGTTCGCGGCCGCCGCGGGCATCGTGCTCGCCTCCCGGCTCTCCTCCGCGCAGCCGCAGGCCGCGCAGGGCTACGAACTGGACGCCATCGCCGCCGTCGTCATCGGCGGTGCCTCGCTCGCGGGCGGCACCGGCAAGGCGTCGGGCACGCTGATCGGCGCGCTGATCCTCGCGGTGCTGCGCAACGGCCTCAACCTGCTGTCCGTCTCCGCGTTCTGGCAGCAGGTCGTCATCGGTGTCGTCATCGCGCTCGCGGTGCTGCTGGACACCCTGCGCCGCAAGGCGGGGGCGACCACTCCGGCGGCCGGTGCGTCCGGCGGGGGCAACCGGGGCAAACAGGCTCTCACCTACGTCATCGCGGCCGTCGTCGCCGTCGCCGTGGTCGGCGCGACCTCGCTGCTGCACGGCGGGTCCTCGGACGGGAAGACGCAGAAGGTCGGTCTGTCGCTGTCGACGCTCAACAACCCGTTCTTCGTGCAGATCCGGGCGGGCGCCGAGGAGCAGGCGAAGAAGCTGGGCGTGGACCTGACGGTCACGGACGCGCAGAACGACGCGTCCCAGCAGGCGAACCAGTTGCAGAACTTCACCAGCGAGGGCCTGTCCTCGATCATCGTCAACCCGGTGGACTCCGACGCCGCGGGCCCCTCGGTGCGCGCGGCGAACAAGGACGACATCCCCGTCATCGCCGTGGACCGTGGCGTCAACAAGGCGGACACGTCGGCGCTGGTCGCCTCCGACAACGTCGAGGGCGGTGAGCTGGGCGCCAAGGCGCTCGCCGAGAAGCTCGGCGGCAAGGGCACCATCGTCATCCTCCAGGGCCAGGCCGGCACCTCCGCCAGCCGGGAGCGCGGGGCGGGCTTCGCGGCCGGTCTGAAGCAGTACCCGGGCATCAAGGTCGTCGCCAAGCAGCCCGCGGACTTCGACCGCACCAAGGGCCTGGACGTGATGACGAACCTGCTCCAGGCGCACCCCGACGTCGACGGCGTCTTCGCCGAGAACGACGAGATGGCGCTCGGCGCGATCAAGGCGCTGGGCTCCAAGGCCGGCAAGTCCGTGCAGGTCGTCGGCTTCGACGGCACGCCGGACGGGCTGAAGGCGGTGCGGGACGGCTCGCTGTACGCGTCCGTGGCGCAGCAGCCCAGGGAACTGGGCAGGATCGCCGTGGAGAACGCGTTGCGCGCCGCCGACGACGAGAAGGTGGAGAAGATGGTGAAGGTGCCGGTGAAGGTGGTCACCGAGGAGAACGTGGCCGGCTTCGAGGGCTGACGCGGGCGGACGGGCGCGCGGGAGTGCGCGCGGGCGGGTGGCCCCGGTGGCCGCCCGCCCGCCTCACTCGAATGCAGGTGCACGGGGTTTCACTCGGATCGGAGAGCGATTCATGTACGACTACGACCTCCTGGTGGTGGGGTCGGCCAACGCCGACCTCGTGATCGGCGTCGAGCGGCGGCCGGCCGCCGGTGAGACGGTGCTCGGCTCCGACCTGGCCGTCCATCCGGGCGGCAAGGGCGCGAACCAGGCGGTCGCCGCCGCCCGGCTCGGTGCCCGTACGGCCCTGCTGGCCAGGGTCGGCGACGACGACCACGGGCGGCTGCTGCTGGACTCGCAGCGGACGGCCGGTGTCGACACGGTCGGCGTGCTGGTGGGCGGGGCGCCGACCGGCGTCGCGCTGATCACCGTCGACCCGTCCGGGGACAACAGCATCGTGGTCTCGCTGGGCGCGAACGGCCGCCTGGCCCCCGGTGACGTGCGCGCCGCCGCGAGCCTCTTCCACGCCTCCCGGGTGGTCTCCGTCCAGTTGGAGATCCCGCTGGAGACGGTCGTGGAGGTGGTCCGGAGTCTGGCGCCGGGCACCCGGTTCGTGCTGAACCCGTCGCCGCCGCGCCCGCTGCCGCAGGAGGTGCTGGACGCCTGCGACCCGCTGATCGTCAACGAGCACGAGGCGAAGGTGATCCTGGGCGACGCGCGCGTCGGCGACCGCCCCGAGGACTGGGCGCGTGTCCTGCTGGCCAAGGGCCCGCGTTCGGTGGTCGTGACCCTCGGTGCCGAGGGCGCGCTGGTGGCGTCGGCGGCCGAGGGCGTCTCCCGCATCGACGCGGTGAAGGTGGACGCCGTGGACACGACGGGCGCGGGCGACGCGTTCACCGCGGCGCTGGCCTGGCGGCTCGGCACGGGTGAGTCGCTCGCACAGGCGGCGGCGTACGCGGCCCGGGTCGGCGCGGCGGCCGTCACGAAGGCCGGGGCGCAGGCGTCCTACCCGACGGCGGCGGAGGCCGAGGCACTGTGAAGAAGGCCGGGATACTCAACCGTCATCTCTCCGGTGCCCTGGCCGCCCTGGGCCACGGGGACGAGGTCCTGGTGTGCGACGCGGGCATGCCGATCCCGGACGGCCCGCGCGTCGTGGACCTGGCCTTCCGCGCCGGGGTGCCGTCCTTCGCCGAGGTCCTGCACGGGCTGCTCGACGAGCTGGTGGTGGAGGGCGCGACGGCGGCGACGGAGATCCGCGGAGCCAACCCGGAGGCGGCCGCGCTGCTGGACGCCGGCCTGCCCGCCCTCACGCTGGTCCCGCACGAGAGGCTGAAGGAACTGTCGGCGCGGGCACGGCTGGTGGTGCGCACCGGGGAGGCCCGGCCGTACGCGAACGTGCTGCTGCGCTGCGGGGTCTTCTTCTGACCCCTCCCCGCGACTCCTCCTCCCCCGCCCCCGTGCCCCCTCTCCCCGTGCCCCCTCTCCCCGTGGCGCCTCCCCCGCAGCCGCGGACGGCGGCCCGGGGAACTTCGAGGGGGCACGGTCGCGACGACCGTGCCCCCTCGGGTTTCCCCACCCCTTCGGAACCCCGTGATCCCCCCCGGGTCCCCCGACAAGGGTTCCGATGCCCGGTACGACCCGCGGGGCGGCCCAACGGTTGCACGGTCCGCCGGAATTATTTTCCGGACCCCGCGGCCCCCGTGTGCGCGGCGAACCGTGCCGCCGTCTCGGCCAGCACCTCGCGGCCGTCCCGGGCCCACAGCCCCTCGTTGAAGAGCTCGACCTCGATGGCGCCGGTGTAGCCGGCCGCGTCCACGTACCCCTTCCACTCCCGCATGTCGATCGCTCCGTCGCCGATCTGGCCGCGGCCGTTGAGCACGCCCTCGGGCAGCGGGGTCGTCCAGTCGGCGAGCTGGAAGGTGTGGATGCGGCCGCCCGCGCCCGCCCTGGCGATCTCCCGCGGCGCCCGGTCGTCCCACCAGAGGTGGTACGTGTCGACGGTGACGCCGACCTGGTGGGCCGGGAAGCGTTCGGCGAGGTCCAGCGCCTGGGTGAGCGTCGAGACCACGCAGCGGTCGGCGGCGTACATGGGGTGCAGGGGCTCGATGGCGAGCCGGACGCCGTGCCGTTCGGCGTAGGGGGCCAGCTCCGACAGGGCGTCGGCGATGCGTTCGCGGGCGCCGTGCAGGTCCTTGTCGCCGGCCGGCAGGCCGCCCGAGACGAGGACGAGGGTGTCGGTGCCGAGGACGGCGGCCTCGTCGACGGCGCGGCGGTTGTCGGCCAGGGCCCGCGCGCGCTCGCCGGCGTCGGTGGCCGTGAGGAAGCCCCCGCGGCACAGGGTGGTGACGGTGAGCCCCGCGTCGCGGACCAGTTTCGCCGCCGCCTCGACGCCGTACGCCTGGACGGGTTCGCGCCACAGGCCCACGTTGCCGATGCCCAGGTCGCGGCAGGCGGTGGTCAGTTCGGGCAGCGGGAGCTGCCTGACCGTCATCTGGTTGATGCTGAAGCGCGCGAGGTCGGCGGTCACGGGGTCACTCCGTACAGGTGCAGCAGGGTCCTCATGCGTTCCTCCGCGAGCTTGGGGTCGGGGAACAGGCCGAGGCCGTCGGCTAGCTCGTAGGCGCGGGCGAAGTGCGGCAGGGAGCGCGCCGACTGGAGGCCGCCGACCATCGTGAAGTGGGACTGGTGGCCGGCCAGCCAGGCGAGGAAGACCACGCCCGTCTTGTAGAAGCGGGTGGGGGCCTGGAAGAGGTGGCGGGAGAGGGCGACGGTGGGGTCGAGGAGGGCGCGGAAGCCCTCGGTGTCCCCCGTGTCCAGGACCCGGACCGCCTCGGCCGCCAGCGGGCCCAGCGGGTCGAAGATGCCGAGCAGGGCGTGGCTGAAGCCCTGCTCGTCGCCGGCGATCAGCTCGGGGTAGTGGAAGTCGTCGCCGGTGTAGCAGCGCACGCCCCGCGGGAGGCGGCGGCGCAGGTCGACCTCGCGCCGGGCGTCGAGCAGGGAGACCTTGATCCCGTCGACCTTGTCGGGGTGGGCGGCGATGACCTCCAGGAAGGTGTCCGTGGCCGCGTCGAGGTCGGACGAGCCCCAGTAGCCCCCCAGGGCCGGGTCGAACATCGGGCCGAGCCAGTGCAGGATCACCGGCTCGGCGGCCTGGCGGAGGAGGTGGCCGTAGACCTCCAGGTAGTCGTCCGGGCTCGTCGCCGTCGCGGCCAGGGCGCGGGACGCCATCAGGATGGCCTGCGCCCCGGACTCCTCGACGACCGCGAGCTGTTCCTCGTAGGCCGCCCGGACCTCGGCGAGGGTGCCGGCGGTGATCTGGTCGGTGCCGACGCCGCAGGCGATCAGGCCGCCGACCGCCTTCGCCTCCGCGGCGGACCGGCGGATCAGCTCCGCCGCGCCCGCCCAGTCCAGGCCCATGCCGCGCTGGGCGGTGTCCATCGCCTCGGCGACGCCCAGGCCGTGGGACCACAGGTGGCGGCGGAAGGCGAGGGTGGCGTCCCAGTCGACGGCGGCGGGCCCGTCGGGCGTGGTGTCCGCGTACGGGTCGGCGACGACGTGCGCCGCCGAGAAGACCGTGCGGGAGGAGAAGGCGCCTCCGCCGGTCGGGGCGAAGGGCTCGGTGCGGGGCTCGTGGGCGCGCAGGGTGCCGTCGGCGCCGGGCAGGTGCAGGGTCACAGGGCGATCTCCGGTACGTCGAGGCGGCGGCCCTCCGCCGAGGAGCGCAGGCCCAGCTCGGCGAGCTGCACGCCGCGGGCGCCGGCCAGCAGGTCCCAGTGGTAGGGGGCGTCGGCGTAGACGTGCTTGAGGAACAGCTCCCACTGGGCCTTGAAGCCGTTGTCGAAGTCGCCGTTGTCCGGGACCTCCTGCCACTGGTCGCGGAAGACCTCGGTGGCGGGGATGTCCGGGTTCCACACCGGCTTGGGGGTGGCGGAACGGTGCTGGACCCGGCAGTCGCGCAGACCGGCGACGGCGGAGCCCTCGGTGCCGTCGACCTGGAACTCGACGAGTTCGTCGCGGTGGACGCGGACCGCCCAGGAGGAGTTGATCTGGGCGACCGTGCCGCCGTCCAGCTCGAAGACGCCGTAGGCGGCGTCGTCGGCGGTGGCGTCGTAGGGCTTGCCGTTCTCGTCCCAGCGCTGCGGGATGTGGGTGGCGGTGAGCGCCTGGACGGACTTCACCCGGCCGAACAGCTCGTGCAGCACGTACTCCCAGTGCGGGAACATGTCGACGACGATGCCGCCGCCGTCCTCGGCGCGGTAGTTCCACGAGGGGCGCTGGGCGTCCTGCCAGTCGCCCTCGAACACCCAGTAGCCGAACTCGCCGCGCACCGACAGGATGCGGCCGAAGAAGCCGCCGTCGATGAGGCGCTTGAGCTTCAGCAGGCCCGGCAGGAAGAGCTTGTCCTGCACGACGCCGTGCTTGATGCCGGCGGCGTTCGCCAGCCGGGCCAGCTCCAGGGCGCCGTCGAGGCCGGTGGCCGTCGGCTTCTCCGTGTAGACGTGCTTGCCCGCGGCGATCGCCTTGCGGATCGCCTCCTCGCGGGCGGAGGTGACCTGGGCGTCGAAGTAGACGTCCACCGACGGGTCGGCGAGGACCGCGTCGACGTCGGTCGACACGTGTTCCAGGCCGTGCCGTTCGGCCAGCGCCCGCAGCGCGTGCTCGCGGCGGCCCAGCAGGATCGGCTCGGGCCACAGCACGGTGCCGTCGCCGAGGTCGAGGCCGCCCTGTTCGCGGAGGGCCAGGATGGAGCGGACGAGGTGCTGGCGATAGCCCATGCGCCCGGTCACACCGTTCATGGCGATACGCACCGTCTTGCGTGTCACGTCATTCCCTTCGAAGCGAGCAATGCGGGGAGTACAGCAAGCGCTTTCTATGCGGTACGAAGCTAGCCTGTGGACGGTGGTCTGGACAAGACCGTCGTCCGGGCGAGTTGTTCGACGGGGCGAACAGCGGCGGGCGGCGGTCGTAAGGTCGCCCGGGACGGCCGAGACGGCGTACGGCACACGCGTGAGGCGGAGGACGAGGACATGACGGTGACCCTGGCGGACGTGGCGGCCCGAGCGCAGGTCTCCCCCGCGACGGTGTCGCGCGTGCTGAACGGGAACTACCCCGTGGCCGCCTCCACCCGCGAACGCGTGCTGAAGGCGGTCGACGAGCTGGACTACGTGCTCAACGGGCCGGCGAGCGCGCTGGCGGCGGCCACGTCCGACCTGGTGGGCATCCTGGTCAACGACATCGCGGACCCCTTCTTCGGCATCATGGCCGGTGCGATCCAGTCCGAGATCGGGGGCCCCGGCGGCAGGGCGGGCGGCGAGAGACTCGCGGTGGTCTGCAACACGGGCGGCTCCCCGGAGCGCGAACTGACCTACCTCACGCTGCTGCAACGGCAGCGGGCGGCGGCCGTCGTGCTGACCGGCGGCGCGATGGAGGACGCCGCGCACCAGGCGGCCGTGGCGGCGAAGCTGGGCAGGCTGACGGAGGCGGGGACGCGGGTGGTGCTGTGCGGGCGTCCGCCGGCGCCCCGGACCGGGGCGATCGCGCTGACCTTCGACAACCGCGGGGGCGGCCGGGAACTGACCGAGCACCTGATCGGGCTCGGGCACCGGCGGCTCGGCTACATCGCGGGACCCGAGGAGCGGACCACGACCCGGCACCGGCTGGAGGGCCACCGTGCCGCGCTCGCCGCGCACGGCATCGAGGAGGACCCCCGCTGGACGGTCCACGGCCGCTACGACCGGCGGTCCGGCTACGACGCGACGCTCGAACTCCTGCGCAGGGACCCGTCCCTGACGGCGGTGGTCGCCGCGAACGACTCCGTCGCGCTGGGGGCGTGCGCGGCGCTGCGCGAGTCCGGGCTGCGGATTCCGGAGGACGTGTCGGTGGCCGGCTTCGACGACCTGCCGTTCAGCATCGACGCGGTGCCCGCGCTGACCACGGTCCGGCTGCCGCTCGCGGAGGCGGGGGCCCGGGCGGGGCGCATCGCGATGGGGCGCGAGGAGGCGCCGGGCGGGGGGATCGCGACGGTGCGGGGGGAGCTGACGGTGCGGGGGTCCTCCGGACGGCCACGGGAATAGGCGCCGTCGGTTTCGCGGTGGCCCGGGTGGGGTGCCGGGGGCTGGCGCGCGCCCCTGGTCCGCCCCGTTCGGACCGCCGCTCGGGTGTGAGGGGCCACGCCTGCCGCGCCGGGCGGGGAGCGGACAGGGGCCGGACGAGGGTCGGTCGAGGGCCGGATGCGGACCGGACAGGGGCCGGATCAGGGCCAGACGGGGACCGGTACAAGGGCCGGAAGCGGACCGGGCCCGGACCGGACGGGTGGGGCTCGCGTGCGGAGGTGCGGCCGGGCTGGGGTGAGGTCGGGCGGGGGGGTGCGGGCGGGGCTCGTGGGGTGGGTGGCGACACCGGGCGGTGAGGAGGAGTGGGCGCGGCGCTGCCGGGTACGCTCCGTGGTCATGAAGCTGGCGTTCTCCACCCTCGGTGTCCCCGGCCTGCCCCTGACCGACGTGCTGGGGCTCGCCACCGCGCACGGCTACCACGGTGTCGAATTGCGCGTCCACCCCGAAGAACCGGTGCACCCGGGCCTGGCCCCCGACGAACGGGCCGCGGTGGCCGCCCGGTTCAAGGCGTCCGGTGTCGAACTGCTGGGCCTCGCGGGCTACACGCGCGTCGCCGCTCCCGGTGACGACGACGCCGTCCTCGCCGAGCTGCGCGGACTGCTGGAGCTCGCCCGCGACCTGGGCGCCCCGTACGTCCGGGTCTTCCCCGGCGGCGGCACCGACCAGAGCCCCGAGGAGGCCGACGCCACGGCCGCCCGGCGCCTGGGCACGGCCGCCGAGTACGCCACCGACCTCGGCGTACGCATCCTGCTGGAGACGCACGACACGCACCGCACCGGCGCCGACGCGATGCGCGTCCTCGGTCTGGTCGGGCACCGCCAGGTCGGTGCGCTGTGGGACGTGATGCACACCTGGCTCGGTGGCGAGCAGCCCGCGGAGAGCTATCTGGCCCTCGCCCCGCACCTCGGGTACGTCCAGGTCAAGGACATCGCCTCCGTCGAGGACACCACCCCGCTCCCGCTGGGCACCGGCGTCCTGCCGCTCACGGAGGTGGTGGACGTCCTCTCCCGCCACGGTTGGGACGGGTGGCTGTGCTGGGAGTACGAGAAGCGCTGGCACGAGTCGGCGGCCCCGCTGCCCGAGCTGTTGGACGGGGGCCGCGAGCACCTCGCCCGGCTCCTCAGCGACGCGGCGTGAGGACCGGCGCGGCCGGTTCCGGCGCGGCGGCCCCGGGCCTGTCCGGCACGGGGACGCGGGCCCGCCGGGAGGCGCCCGGGGTGAGGGTCGTCAGGGCCACTCCGCCCACCAGCAGTGCCGCCGCGCACCAGCGCAGCGGGGTCACCGACTCGCCGAGGAACAGGGCCGCCGAGGACATGCCGAACACCGGGACCAGGAGGGAGAACGGCGCGACCGTCGAGGCCGGATGACGGTGCAGCAGCCACCCCCAGGCGCCGAAGCCGAAGACGGTCGAGATCCACGCGACGAACAGGATCGTGCCCGCGCCCTGCCAGTCCAGACCGCGCAGGGCCGCCAGGTCCCGTGACGGCCCCTCGGTCAGGAGGGAGAGGGCCAGCAGCGGGAGCACCGGGACGGTGGACACCCACACCATGAAGTTCAGCGCGTCGGGCGGCGAGGCCCTGCGGGTGAGGACGTTGGACAGGCCCCACGCGGCGGCGGCGCCGACGACCATCAGGAAGGCGCCCAGCGGTCCGGAGGCCCCCTCGTCGACGGCGGCCACACCGATGCCCGCGACGGCCACGACCATGCCCAGGGCCCGTACACCGGTGGGCCGTTCGCCGAGGACCGCCGCCGCGATCACCGCCGTGAACACCGCCTGGATCTGCAGGACGAGGGACGACAGCCCGGCCGGCATGCCCGCGTCCATGCCCTGGAAGACCAGGCCGAACTTCGCGACCCCCAGCACCAGTCCCACCGCCACGATCCACTTCCACGCCACCTTCGGGCGGCCCACGAGGAAGACCGCGGGCAGGGCCGCCGCCAGGAAGCGCAGGGCGGAGAAGAGCAGTGGCGGGAAGTGGTCGAGGCCGATCTCGATGACCGTGAAGTTGACGCCCCAGGTGGCGGCGACGAGCACGGCGAGGAGGAGGTGGGAAGGTCGCATGGATCGAGGATCGCCGCCCGGACCATGTAGCACCAGCGATGATTGCTGCACGGTCGGATGAAGCAGCGCTAACCTGTTGCGCGTTCGCCGCTCGCTCTGTCCGTCCGAGGCCGGGAGCCCACCTCATGCTCGATCTCCAGCGGTTGCGTGCGCTGCACGCCGTCTCCGTGCACGGCACCGTCGGCGCGGCCGCCACCGCGCTGGGCTTCACGCCCTCCGCCGTGTCCCAGCAGATCGCCAAGCTGGAACGGGAGACCCGGACGGTGCTGCTGGAGCGGGAGGGGCGTGGGGTGCGGCTCACCGACGAGGCGTGGCAGCTGGCCGCCACCGCGCGGGAGTTGCTGGCGCTCGTCGAGCGGGCGGAGACCCGGCTGGAGGAGCGGCGGGGGGTTCCGGCGGGGCGGCTGACCGTGGCCGCGTTCGCGTCGGCGGCGCGTGGTCTGCTGCCGTCCGTACTGGCGGATCTGGCGGCGCGCCACCCCGCGCTCGACGCGCGGCTGACGGAGGTCGATCCGCATCTGTCCGTGGACCTGGTGGCGAAGGGCGCCGTCGACCTGGTCGTCGCGCACGACTGGGACATCGCCCCGCTGCCCGCCCCGGCCGGGGTGGAGCAGGCGGCCATCGGGGAGGACCTGTGCGATCTGCTCGTGCCCGAGGGGCACCGGTTCGCGGGCCGGGCGGGCGTACGGCGTGCGGAACTGGGCGGGGAGCGGTGGATCTGCCAGCCGCCCGGGCGGGTCTGCCACGACTGGCTGCTGCGGACCCTGCGGGGCGCGGGCCACGAGCCGGACGTCGTCCACCAGGCCGAGGAGAACCCGACGCTGGTGGCGCTGGTCGCGGCCGGACTGGGCATCGCCCTGATCCCCCGGCTGGGGCGCGGCCCGCTGCCCGCGGGGGTGGTGGAGGTGCCGCTGGACCCGATGCCCGTACGCCGGCTGTACGCGCTGTGGCGCGCGGGCGCGGCCCGCCGGCCGGCGATCGCCGAGACGGTGCGCACGCTACGGGCCCACTGGCCGG
The DNA here is from genome assembly GCF_055589025.1 of Streptomyces sp. NPDC041968. Classification (NCBI taxonomy): domain Bacteria; kingdom Bacillati; phylum Actinomycetota; class Actinomycetes; order Kitasatosporales; family Streptomycetaceae; genus Streptomyces; species Streptomyces sp. NPDC041968. The sequence continues at coordinate 985,471 of NZ_JBVJCB010000001.1, forward strand.
ACGCCTCGGCCCGCACGACCACGGCGACACCCCGCACGACGGCGTCCGTCCAAACCGACTGACCCGGCCCGCACCACCGCACCCCGCTCCGCCCCTCCGCCCCCGACTCGCCGTCCGCCGGACTCGCCGGCCGCGCGTCGCGGGTTCAGCCGCTTCCCGGAGGGTGGGTGGCTCGTGTGTCTCACCCGGCCCTCGCGCACCGACTCGGGAAACGGCGCCCGAACCGGGAACCCCGCCCCCGCCCCGCTCGTCCCATCCGCGACGCTGCCGGACGAGTCCTCGCGGTGCGGTGTCGGCCTCACCGCCGGCCGCGGTCGCCGACCACCCTCTCCGCCGTACCGCGACCGGCAGCCCGCCGCCGTCGGCGTCCCCCCTCCCTGACGCCGGCGGCGGCCCCTCCGGGACGTTCCCGGCGAGCCGTCACCGCTTCGGGTGACTCCTGTGCGCTCCCTTGACTGGCAGAAACTTCCCGGATATTGGTGACTCCTTGGAAGTTTCCTTCAGCAGCTCTCCAGCGATTCCCCAGCGGATCACTCCGGAAGGAGCGCACGTGCACCACAGCAGCACGGCCGGCAAGGGAAGCAGCGCACAGCCCTCCAGACGCACCGTCCTCACCGCCACCGCGGTCGTCACCGCGTCCCTGGCGGCCGGCGGCGGCACCGCCCACGCCGACCCCCGCAGGCCCGACGACGACAAGCTCCGCGCCCTCGTCTCCCGGATGACGCTGGAGGAGAAGGTCGGCCAGCTCTTCGTCATGCGGGTGTACGGGCACTCCGCCACCGCCCCCGACCAGGCCGACATCGACGCCAACCTCAAGGAGATCGGCGTCCGCACGGCCGCCGAACTGGTCGCCCGGTACCGGGTCGGCGGCGTCATCTACTTCGCCTGGGCGCACAACACCCGCGACCCGCACCAGATCGCCGACCTGTCCAACGGCATCCAGAAGGCGTCCCTGGAGCTGCCGCGCGGCCTGCCGGTGCTGATCTCCACCGACCAGGAGCACGGCATAGTGGCCCGGGTGGGTGAGCCGGCGACGCTCTTCCCCGGCGCGATGGCCATCGGCGCCGGCGGCTCGCGCTCCGACGCCCGCACGCTCGGCCGGATCGCGGGCGCCGAGCTGCGCGCGATGGGCATCCGCCAGGACTACGCCCCCGACGCCGACGTGAACGTCAACCCGGCCAACCCCGTGATCGGCGTACGCTCCTTCGGCGCCGACCCGGAGGCGGTGGCCGAGCTGGTGGCCGCCGAGGTGACGGGGTACCAGCGTTCGGGCGTCGCCGCCTGCGCCAAGCACTTCCCCGGGCACGGCGACACCGCCACCGACAGCCACACCGGGCTCCCGGTCATCACGCACAGCCGCGAGCAGTGGGAGGAGCTGGACGCGCCGCCCTTCCGGGCCGCGATCGAGGCGGGCATCGACGCGATCATGACCGCCCACCTGGTGGTCCCGGCGCTCGACGACTCCGGCGACCCGGCCACCCTCTCCCGCCCCATCCTCACCGGCATCCTGCGCGAGGAACTCGGCTACGACGGGGTCGTGGTCACCGACTCCCTCGGCATGGAGGGCGTGCGGACCAAGTACGGCGACGAACGGGTGCCCGTGCTGGCGCTGAAGGCGGGCGTCGACCAGCTCCTCAACCCGCCGAACCTGGACCTCGCCTGGAACGCGGTGCTGACCGCCGTACGCGAGGGGGAACTCACCGAGGCCCGGCTCGACGAATCGATCCTGCGCGTGCTGCGGCTGAAGGCGAAGCTGGGGCTGTTCCGGGACGCTTACACCAGCCGGCGGGACGTGGACCGCACCGTCGGCACCCGGGGACACCTGGCGGCGGCCGACCGGGTCGCCGAGCGGACCACCACGCTGCTGGTCAACGAGGGGCGGCTGCTGCCGCTGTCGCGCCGGGAGCACCCCAGGCTGCTCGTCGTGGGCGCCGACCCCGCCTCCCCGTCGGGCACCACCGGGCCGCCCACCGGCGTCCTCGCGGGCGCGCTGACGGAACTCGGCTTCACCGCCACCGCCCTGTCCACCGGCACCGCCCCCTCCGCCGCCGTCATCGACCGCGCGGTCGCGGCGGCCGGGGACGCCGACGCGGTGGTGGTCGCCACGTACAACGTCACGGCGGCCGGCAGCCAGCGCACGCTGGTCACCCGGCTGCTGGCGACGGGCAGGCCGGTCGTCGCGGTCGCGATCCGCAACCCCTACGACGTGGCGCACCTCCCGGACGTCCGTGCCTGCCTCGCCGCCTACTCCTGGACCGACGTCGAGGTACGGGCGGCGGCCCGGGTGATCGCGGGCCGGGTGCGGCCGCGCGGAAAGCTGCCGGTGCCGGTGGTGCGGGCGGACGATCCGGCGACGGTGCTGTACCCCCTCGGGCACGGGCTGACCTACCGGTCGTAGGCGTAGCGCGGCCTACGACACGCGCCGGGGGCGCCCCCGTCCGCCGGTCGCGAAGCCCCCCGCGCCTCTGGCGTGCGCCCGCTGCCGCGGGTCACGCTGGACCGGGGATCCGGGGGGACGGCGATGCGTGGAAGACGGGCCGCGGGGGTGCTCTGCGCCCTGTCGGCGCTGTGTGCCGTACTGCTGGCGGGGTGCCAGAGCCCGTCCGGCCCGGCGGGCGCCGGCTCCCCGGGTGCGGGCGGGGGCGGGCGGTCCGGCGCGGGGACGGCGGCGGGCCCGGTGGCCGTGCGGCCGTCCGGGTACGGGACGGTGTTCCTCGCGGTCGACGAGTGCAGTTCGTTCGGCACGGTCGGCTTCACCGAGGTGCCGTGCGGCAGCGAACGGGCGGCGGCGCGGGTCGTGGCCCGCGAGGACGGCCGCGCGAGTGACGGGCCGCCGTGCCCCGCCACCACCGACTTCGTCCTGCACATCAGCGAGCAGCGCCCCTCCGCCGACGAGGACGGCGACGGTGCCGTGCCGCAGGGCTACGCCTGCATGCGCAAGCTCCTGCCGCCGCACCCCGGTGATCCCGGCGGCGGTGGCGGTCCGCGCACCGTCGTCGGCGACTGCGTCCACGACGCCGGGGACGGCAAGGTCCGCGAGACCGCGTGCGACGGCAAGGGCCGCAGGACACCGCAGTTCAAGGTGGTCGACGCGGTCACCGACCGGGCGGACTGCCCCGCCTCGACCGGTCTCTACGTCCGTCTGGGCGGCGAACGCCCGGTGGGCTGCGCCCGGCCGCTGTGAGTCCCTGGGGCCTCTCAGCGGCGGCCGGGCGCAGCCGTCCGTCCTACGGGCGCAGCGCGGGCTCGCGCTGCACGTCCCGCTTGTCCAGCCTGGCGTCGAACGTCGCCAGCGGCGCGGCCGCCGACGGGTCGGTCCGCACCTCGGCGGAGGCGACGCCGGCCCAGTCCAGGATGCGGGCCGTGGCGAGGGCCTTCTCCTCGGGCACCAGGCCCGCGACGTTGGCGCCGTGGTTCATGCCGGGCGCGGTGAGCACGTAGGAGTCACGCGCGCCGTGTCCGAGGCGGAAGGGCTCGGCGCCCCAGGGGTCGTTCTCGCCGTAGACGAAGAGCATCCGGCGGGCGTTGTGCTTCACCCAGGTGTCGACGTCCCGCATCGCCCACGGTTCGAACTCCATCGGGATCGACCGGGGCACGAAGTTGCGCGGCGGCTGGTAACCGTAGCGGATGTACTTCTTCTCGATGTGCGGGAAGTGGATCGTCGGCGCGCCCAGCTGGGTGCCCGCCTGGTAGTAGTACGGCGTGTACGGGGCCAGGCCCTGGTCCGTGTAGAAGGAGAAGCCGGAGATCGTGTCGACGGAGGTCCAGATCTCGTGGTCGCTGGCGTTCTTCGCGTCGGCCGGGATGTCGGCGCAGTCCTTCAGGGTGCTGTACTGCCAGAAGCCCCACACGTAGTCGAGGACGACGGCCTCGTAGGCGCGGTCCAGGCTGCCGATGGTGTCGAAGGTGTAGCCGTTCTCGGCCGCGTACGCCTCGTACTTCTCCTTGAGCGGCGTCCTGCGTACCAGTGCCTCGCGCTGCACGCCGTTCAGCCGGTCGCGGCACTCCTCGGTGCCGACCCGGGCGAAGAAGCGGTCGTAGGCCCTGTCCTCGCGGTTCACCACGTCGTTGGGGGCGACGTAGGCGACGACGCCGTCCATGTCGCGCGGGTAGAAGCGCTCGTAGTAGGTGGCGGTCATGCCGCCCTTGGAGCCACCGGTGGAGAGCCAGTTCTTCGAGTAGAGCGGCTTGAGCGCCTTGAAGATGCGGTGCTGGTCGCTGGCCGCCTGCCAGATGTCCAGCTTGGACCAGTCGGCCGGCTCGGGCCGGGACGGGGTGAAGTAGCGGTACTCCATGGAGACCTGGTTGCCGTCCACGATCTGGGTCGGCTCGCGGCGGCTGGGCGTCGTGGAGACGCTGTAGCCGCCGGTGTAGAAGACCGTGGGGCGGCTCACGTCCTTGTGCAGCACGGTGATCCGCTGCTGGAACGTGCCCTTGGACGGCCGCCGGTGGTCGACCGGCTGCGTGTAGTTGAGGACGAAGAAGCGGTAGCCGGTGTACGGCTTCTCCTCGATCAGGCTCATGCCCGGTATGGACAGCAGCCGGTCCTTGATGTCGACGGCCTTCGGCTCGGCGGCGGTGGCCGCGCTCGCCGTGCTGACGGTACCTATGAGCACCACGAGCGCCAGCAGCCATCTGAGCGCCTTGCGCATGCACCCTCCCTGTGAAACAGATGTGCGCCGGAAGCTATCGGAGCAAGTCACCCGCGCACCAGGGGAGATGAGGAAATGGCCGCCACGGACCGGGGCAGCGCCGGGTCAGCAGAGGATCCAGCCGGAGCTGACCGACCCCCTCGCCACCGCGCCCCTCACCCACACGCAGCGCTTCCCGGCGTGCACGGTGACCGGTCCGGCCCGGTAGGCGTACCGCCCCGAGTCGACGACCGGTCGGCCGCCGCGTGCCTGCACGCTGACGGACATCTGCCGCTTCTTGCCCGGCTTCGCGGGGACGGTGACGGCACAGACGTAGCCGCCGCGTTTGTAGACGAGGACCGATCCGGTGGAGAACGGCAGGGTGCGCACCTTGCGGCCCGGGCACGCCGCGGCGGCCTCCGCCTTCCCGGGCGCCCCGACGGCGAGCAGCCCGGCCGCGGTCAGCACGGCCGTCCCCAGTGCCAGCCGCCGGCGCAGGGCGGCACCCCTCTGGCCCACTGCGGAACCCTCCGTCCCCGCCGTACGGCGATCACTGACGTACGGGTGTACGGACGCTCGCCGCCTGTCGAATGGTTGCGCGGGTGTCAGCGCCGCGCGCCGACCGGCTCCTCGGGTTCGGCCGCTCCGACGAAGGTCCGCCACAGTCGCGCGTACCGTCCGCCGAGCGCCAGCAGTTCGTCGTGGGTGCCGTCCTCGGCGACCCGCCCGGCGTCCATGACGACGACCCGGTCCGCGCGGGCGGCCGTGGTCAGCCGGTGGGCGACGACGAGCGTCGTACGCCGGCCCGCGATGCGGTCGGTGGCCTGGTTGACCTGTGCCTCCGTGGCCAGGTCCAGGGCGGCCGTCGCCTCGTCGAGGAGCAGGACGTCGGGATCGACCAGTTCGGCGCGGGCCAGCGCGATCAGCTGCCGCTGCCCGGCGGAGAGGTTGCGGCCCCGCTCGGCGACCTCGTGGAGGTATCCGCCCTGGAGCCCGGCGATCATCTCGTGCGCGCCCACCGCCCGCGCCGCGGCCTCCACCTCGGCGTCGGTGGCGTCCTGGCGGCCGTAGGCGATGGCGTCCCGCACGGTGCCGGGGAAGAGGTACGCCTCCTGCGGGACGACGCCGAGCCGGTGCCGGTAGGCGGTGAGGTCGAGGTCGCGCAGGTCCCGGCCGTCGACGGTGACCCGCCCGCCCGTGGGGTCGTAGAACCGGGCCACCAGCTTGACCAGCGTCGACTTGCCCGCGCCGGTCTCGCCGACGAACGCGACGGTCTGTCCGGCGGGGATGCGCAGGTCGACGCCGGTGAGCGCCGCCTCGGCCCCGTCGGCACCGCCGTACGAGAAGTGCACGTCCTCGAAGGCGATCTCCCCGCGCAGCGACGTGACGTCCGACGGCTTCTCGGGCGCCCGGGTGGAGGTCGGCTCCCGCAGCAGTTCCTGGATGCGGCCGAGGGAGACGGACGCCTGCTGGTAGCCGTCGAAGACCTGGGAGAGCTGCTGGACGGGGGCGAAGAACAGGTCGATGTACAGCAGGTACGCCACCAGCGCACCGGTCGACAGCGTCGCCGTGTCGATCCGTCCGCCGCCGACGACCAGCACGGCGACGACGGCGGCCGAGGACAGCAGCTGCACGAACGGGAAGTAGATCGAGATCAGCCACTGGCCCCTGATGCGGGCCTGCCGGTAGCTGTCGCTGCGCTCGGCGAAGCGTCGTCCGCCGTCGTGCTCGCGCCGGAAGGCCTGCACGATCCGCAGCCCCGCCACCGACTCCTGGAGGTCGGCGTTGACCGTGGACACCCGCTCGCGGGCCAGCTCGTACGCCTTCACGCTGGCCTTGCGGAAGAAGTAGGTGGCGATGATCAGGGGCGGCAGCGTCGCGAACACGACGAACGCCAGCTGCACGTCGATCACCAGCAGGGCGACCATGATGCCGAAGAAGGTGACGATCGAGACGAAGGCGGTGACGAGTCCCGTCTGCAGGAACGTCGACAGCGCGTCGACGTCCGTGGTCATGCGGGTCATGATCCGCCCGGTCAGCTCCCGTTCGTAGTAGTCGAGGCCGAGCCGCTGGAGCTGGGCGAAGATCTTCAGCCGGAGCGAGTACAGGATCCGCTCCCCCGTCCGGCCGGTCATCCTGATCTCGCCGGTCTGCGCGGTCCACTGGGCGAACACGGCGAGCAGCCCCAGCAGCGAGACCGCCCAGACCGCGCCGAGGGCGGCCTGCGTGACGCCCTCGTCGATGCCGTGCCGGATCAGCACCGGCAGCAGCAGCCCCATGCCGGCGTCCACGGCGACCAGGGCGAGGCTGATCAGCAGCGGGGTGCGGAAACCGCGCAGCAGGCGGCGCAGGCCGTACGACTCCTCCGGCTGCACGGCCCGCGCCTCGTCGATGTCGGGAGTGCCGTCGGCCGGGGGCAGCGCGTCGACCTGGGCGAGCAGCTCCGGGGTGGCCGGGGTGCCCGCGAGGGCGGTGTCCTTCGGCGTGCGGTCGCCGGTCCACAGCCGTGGGGTGACCCCGCGCTCGGCGTCGAACTCGGCGTCCAGCTCCTCCCGTACCGACGTGTCCTCGGCGGGTGCCGCGGGCCGGGCGTGCCCCGGCGACACCCCGCCCAGCTCGTCGGGGTCGGTCAGCAGGCGCCGGTAGAGGGCGGAGCGCTCCTGGAGTTCCTCGTGGGTGCCGAGGTCGGCGAGACGGCCGCGGTCGAGGACGGCGATGCGGTCGGCGAGGCCGAGAGTGGAGCGGCGGTGGGCGATGAGGAGCGTGGTGCGGCCCCGCATGACCTCCTTGAGCGCCTCGTGGATCTCGTGCTCGACGCGGGCGTCCACAGCGGAGGTGGCGTCGTCGAGGACCAGCAGCCGGGGGTCGGTGAGGATCGCGCGGGCGAGCGCGACGCGCTGGCGCTGGCCGCCCGAGAGGGTCAGGCCGTGTTCGCCGACGGTGGTGCCGTAGCCGTCGGGCAGGTCGGTGATGAATCCGTGGGCCTGCGCGGCCCGGGCGGCGGCCTCGATCTCCTCGTCGGTGGCGTCCGGGCGGCCGTACGCGATGTTGGCGCGCACGGTGTCCGAGAAGAGGAAGGAGTCCTCGGGCACGAGCCCGATGGCGGCCCGCAGCGAGTCGAGGGTCAGCTCGCGCACGTCGTGCCCGCCGACGAGGACGGCGCCGCGGCTCACGTCGTAGAAGCGTGGCAGGAGCAGGGAGACCGTGGACTTGCCGGAACCGGAGGAGCCGACGACGGCGAGCGTCTCACCGGGCCGGATCTCGAAGGAGAGGCCGTCGAGGACGGGGGTGTCCTCCCCGGTGGCCGCCGCGTAGCCGAAGGACACGTCGTCGAACTCGACGGTCGCCGGCGCGTCGGCGGGCAGGTCCCGGGTGCCGTCCTCGATCGAGGGCTCGGTGTCGATCAGCTCCAGGACGCGTTCGGTGCCGGCGCGGGCCTGCTGGCCGACGGTGAGGACCATGGCCAGCATGCGGACCGGGCCGACGAGCTGGGCGAGGTAGGTGGAGAAGGCGACGAAGGTGCCGAGTGTGATGTGTCCGCGGACGGCCAGCCAGCCGCCGAGGGCGAGCATGGCGACCTGCCCGAGGGCGGGGACGGCCTGCAGGGCGGGGGTGTAGGTGGCGTTCAGCCGGATCGTCCGCAGCCGCCCCGCGAAGAGTCTGCGTCCGACCTCCCTGATCTTTCCGGTCTCCTGTTCCTCCTGCCCGAAGCCCTTCACCACGCGGACGCCGCTGACCGAACCGTCGACCACGCCCGCGACCGCGGCGGCCTGCGCCTGGGCGTACCAGGTGGCGGGGTGCAGGCGGGTGCGGCTGCGGCGGGCGATGAACCACAGCGCCGGGGCCACGGCGAGGGCGACGAGCGTGAGCGGCGGGGACAGCCACGCCATGATGACCAGGGAGATCAGGAAGAGCAGGACGTTCCCGATGGTCATCGGGAGCATGAACAGCAGGCTCTGGATCAGCTGGAGGTCGCTGGTCGCCCGCCCGACCACCTGCCCCGTGGACAGTTCGTCCTGCCGCCGCCCGTCCAGCCGGGTGATCGTCCCGTACATGTCGGTGCGCAGGTCGTGCTGGACGTCGAGGGCGAGCCGGCCGCCGTAGTAGCGGCGGATGTAGGTGAGGACGTAGACGACGACCGCGGCGCCGATCAGGAGACCCGCCCAGAGGGCCATGTCCCTGGACTTGTCGCCGATCACGTCGTCGATGATCACCTTGGTGATCAGGGGCACCAGGGCCATGACGGCCATGCCGCCCAGCGAGGCGCCGAGGGCGAGGACGACGTCCTTGGGATAGCGCCAGGCGTACGCCGCCAGTCGTCGTGCCCATCCCCGTTGCGCGTCCACGCCGTGCCCTCCGGTCGGTCGTCCTGCTCACCTGATCTACCGGAAGGCACCAACGCGGGCGAGCGGGGATTTCATCCCGCCGCGACAGAGGGGATTGCATCCCGCCGCACCATTCAGACCCGGACCCGGAGCCTGAGGAAGCGGGTGGTCTGTGCGGCGCTCTGGTTGTCGTCGCTGACGATCAGGACGTCCAGGCGGCTCCCCGTCCGACCGGTGACGGTCATCCCCTCGAAGTTGTCGAGGAGCGGGTTGGGCTGGGGCTGCCGGGCGGTGGCGCCGAGGGACGGGCAGTGGACCAGGTCGGCGAGGAGGGTCTTGCCGAGGGTCGTGCCGCGCGGCTCGGCCAGGTAGAGGCGGACGGTGTTGCCGACGCCGGCGGTGAAGCCGCGTTCGAGGACGAGCAGGCGCCCGTCCGGGGTCGCGGTGGTCTCGGAGACGCCGAGGCCGGTGTCGGTGCGGTACGTGTACGGGGCGCCGAGCCGGAAGTCGCCGCGCCCCGTCCGCTGCCAGGTCTGGAAGCGGACCAGGTCGGCGGGATCGCCGGCGAGCGGGTACTCCATGGAGGCGAGCAGGGTCCGTCCGCCGGGGAGGAGCGTCAGCCCTTCGAAGCTGCCGTTGGCCCGCGCGCCGCCCGCCGGGGCGGTCCGCAGGCCGTCCGGCACGGGGAGACGGCCGAGGATCTCGCCGGTGCGGGAGTGGCGCCGTACGGACGGCTCGGTCTCGGAGGAGACGAGGTAGGTGCCGTCGCGGTCGACGACGAGTCCCTCGGAGTCGAGCGCGGCCCCGTTCTCGTCGGCGAGCGGGGTCACGTCCCGCGGCTCCAGGGTGCGCGCGTCCAGCCGGAACAGGGAGGACCTGTCGGAGAGGGCGGCGACGGCACCGCGCCGGTCCCCGGCCAGGGCGGACAGGTTGCCGACGTAGGCGCCGTCGTGCGTGGTCTTGTCCAGGGTGTCCGCGTAGCCGGTGAGGGAGACGGCGGGTGAGCAGGCGTTCCCCGGCGGCCGTTCCCGCGCCGCGGTGGCCGGTGCGGCGGCGGTCAGACAGCCGGCCGCCGCGAGGCTCGCGGTGAGGGTGGCGAGGGCGGTGCGGAGGGTTCTCGGACGCATGGGCGTCACGTTAGGGCGCCGGGATGGCCGGAAGTCGGCCGATTCCTGAAGAGCAGGGTTCGAGGGAGGTGCCATGGCAAGTAATGAGCCATGGCAGAAGAGCGGGAGAGCGCACACAAGCGGGCCGGCCGGCTGTACGCGACGTTGCGGATGCTGAAGTACCTCGGCGGGGCGGAAGGCAGCAGGCCCGGCGAGGGGGACGAGTTCGGCGGGAAGGACAGCCCGCTCATGCGCGTCCGCCGGCTGAGGACCAACCCCTTCACCGACCTGCTGGCCGCCCACCACAGAGGGCGACACGCGGAGGCCGCGGGTGAGCTGTTCGCCGCCGTTCCCGGCCTGCTGCCGTCCTTCACCGCGCTCGACACCGGGATCAACGAGGAGCAGCAGGCGGAGTTCACGGACGGTCACCGCGCCCAGGTGGCCGAGATGAGGAAGTCCTTCCCCGGCCTCTTCTGAGCGTGGGACGGCGGTATCCACAGCTCACCCCCAGGCCGGCCACAGCCCGCGCCCAACGCCGGTGGACACGGTGGCGTGGTGACATCTGCCACCGCTGCCCCGCACGCGGCCCACGAGCCGCCGCCCGTACCGACCCCCGCTCGCCGCGCACCGCGCTGGTCCCTGCCGGCCCTGTCGGTGATCCTCGCCCTCGCGGCGGGGCTGTACTCCTGGAACCTGTCCGCATCCGGCCTGAACAGCTTCTACAGCGCCGCCGTGCTCAGCGGCACCGAGAGCTGGAAGGCGTGGTTCTTCGGTTCGCTGGACGCGGGGAACTTCCTGACCGTGGACAAGCCGCCCTTCGCCCTGATGGTCATGGGGCTGTCCTGCCGCCTGTTCGGGTACGGGACCTGGCAGATGATGCTGCCGCTGATCCTGGCCGCGCTGGCGACGATCTGGATCCTCCACACCTGTGTGCGGCGGGTGTGGGGCCACGGTGCGGCGGCGGTCGCCGCGCTGGTGCTGGCGCTGACCCCGATCACGGTCGCCATCAACCGGGACAACAACCCGGACACGCTGCTGGTGTTCCTGATGGTGGGCGGGGCGGCCCTCGGTCTGCGCGCGGTCCGCGGCGGACGGCTGCTGCCCCTGCTGGGCGCGGCGGCCTGCTTCGGGTTCGCGTTCCACACGAAGATGCTCCAGGGCTACATCGCGCTGCCGGCGGTCTTCGTCGTGTACCTGTACGCGACGGACCTCGGCTGGACGAAGCGGATCAGGAACCTGCTCCTCGCGGCGGTCGCCCTGGCCGTCTCCAGTTTCTGGTGGGCGGCGGCGGTGTCCCTGGTGCCCGTCTCCGAGCGGCCGTACATCGGCGGTTCGACGGACGGCACGGCCTGGGACCTGATCACGGGCTACAACGGGCTCGGCCGGATCCTCGGCGGTGACGGCAACATGGGCGGTGGAGGAGGCGGCGGAGGCGGCGGCTTCTCGGGCGCCGCGGGCATCGGACGGATGTTCAACGACGTCCTCGGCGGCCAGATCTCCTGGCTGCTCCCCTTCGCCGGTGTCGCACTCGTCGGCGGCCTGGCGCTGTGCGGCCGGGCCCCCCGCACCGACCTCACCCGCGCCGCGCTGGTGCTGTGGGGCGGCTGGACGGTTCTGCACTACCTGACCTTCGCCCTGGCCGAGGGCACCATGCACCCGTACTACACGACGGCGCTCGCACCGGGCATCGCGGCGCTGTGCGGGGGTGGCGGTGCCATGCTGCTGCGCGCCTTGCGGACCGACCGGCGGTGGGCGTGGGTCCTGCCCCTCGCCCTCGGTGTCACCGGCGTCTGGGCCGTCGTACTGCTGCGCCGCGCCTCCGGCTGGAACACCTGGCTGTGGCCGACGATCGCGGTGGTCATGGCGCTGGCGATCGCGGGGCTGCTGGTCTCCCGTTCGGGGCGCCGGCTACGGCTGCTGGCGGTGTCCGTGGCCGCGGCGGTCGTCGCCGGGGTCGCCGGCCCGGCGGCGTACGCCTGGTCGGTACCGGCCGGCTCGGGCGGCGGCATGGGCGGCACCAACCCGACCGCGGGCCCGTCGACGGGCGGCGGCACGGGCGGCGCGGGCGGAGGGGGCGGCCGTGCGGGCGCCTTCCCCGGCGGAGGCGGCGAGGGGGCGGGCGGGCAGCGGCGGGACGGCCGGAACGGCTCGGCCGACGGCTCCCTCCCGGGCAGCGGCCAGGCACCCGACGGCACCGACGCGGCCGACGCCGCACCCCCGAACGGCACACCCCCGCAGGGTGGCGCCCCGACCACCGGCGACGGCTCGGGTACGGGTGCCAACGGTCCCGGCGAAGGCGGCATGGGCGGCGGCACGGGCGGCGCGAGCGCCGAGCTGGTCGCCTACCTGAAGAAGCACCGGGACGGCGCCAAGTGGCTCCTCGCGGTGTCCGGTTCGCAGAGCGCCGCGCAGCTCATCCTCGGCAGCGGCGAGCCGGTCATCTCGATGTGGGGCTGGTCCGGCAGCGACCGGGCGATGACCCTCGACCGCCTCAAGGACCTGGTGGGGAAGGGCGAGTTGCACTACGTCCAGGTCGGCGGCCAGGGCATGGGCGGCGGTACGGGCGGCGGCTCCGGGATCAGCTCCGAAGTGACCGAGTGGGTGCAGGAGCACGGTACGGCCGTAGAGGCGAGCGAGTACGGCTCGACGTCCTCGGCCGGGAACACGTCGGGCCTCTACCGCGTGGACCCGTCGGACCTGAGCTGACGCACGCGAGAGACGCATGTCGGGCCCCGGCCGTGACGGCCGGGGCCCTCGTCACGCAATCGCCACGCACCGTCCACCCGGCCTCCAACATGTCCATGCCACGCTCGTCCCACCGCTCCACTCCACCCGCGTAGATCGGACACCCCCATGCTCGCGATACGCACACGGCGCCGGAAAGCGGTCGCCCTCGCCACGGCCGCCGTCCTCGCCGGCCTCGCCGCCCCGTCCCTGGCCGCGACCCCGGCCACGGCCTCCGCCACGAACCCGCCCGCAACCGCGGCCGCCACCGCGGACTACGACCCGGCGTACTACGAGGACGCGGCCGGCAAGACGGGCAGCGCCCTCGAGTCCGCACTCCACACCATCATCAGCGACCAGACGAAGCTCTCGTACGCGGCGGTCTGGGACGCGCTGAAGGTCACCGACCAGGACCCGGCCGACAGCGGCAAGGTGATCCTGCTCTACTCCGGCATCTCCCGCGCCAAGTCGCTGAACGGCGGCGACACCGGCGACTGGAACCGCGAGCACGTGTGGGCCAAGTCCCACGGCGACTTCGGGACCTCGACCGGCCCCGGCACCGACCTGCACCACCTGCGCCCCGAGGACGTCCGGGTCAACAGCGTGCGGGACAACAAGGACTTCGACAACGGCGGCAGCGGCTTCACGGACGCCGGCGGCAGCCTCACCGACGCCGACTCCTTCGAGCCCCGCGACGCCGTCAAGGGCGACGTGGCCCGCATGATCTTCTACATGGCGGTGCGCTACGAGGGCGGCGAGGGCTTCGCCGACCTGGAGGTCAACGGCAGCGTCGACAACGGCAGCGACCCGTACATGGGCAGGCTCGACGTGCTGAAGGAGTGGAACGACCAGGACCCGCCGGACGCCTTCGAGGAGCGCCGCAACCAGGTCATCCACGACTCCTACCAGCACAACCGCAACCCGTTCATCGACCACCCGGAGTGGGTGGAGGCGATCTGGTGAGCCCCCCGGGCCGCGCTCAGTCCAGGTGCGTCGGCGCGAACATCCGCAGCACGGCCGGGAGGACGACCACCGACGGCCCCGGTGAGGCCAGCGCCTTCGCGAGGTCCGCCTCCAGGGTCCGCGCGGACGTGCGTACGCCCGGCACGCCGAACGACTCCGCCAGGGCCACGTAGTCGGGCCGGGTCAGCTCCGTCGCCGTGGGCTGACCGAAGGCGTCGGTCATGTACTCGCGCAGGATGCCGTAGCCCCCGTCGTCGACGATCAGCCAGGTGACGTTCAGGTCGTACTGGCGGGCGGTGGCCAGTTCGGCGATGGAGTACAGGGCGCCTCCGTCGCCGGAGACCGCCAGCACCGGACGGGTGGGGTCGGCCGCGGCGGCGCCCAGTGCCGCCGGGAAGCCGTAGCCGAGGCCGCCCGCGCCCTGCGCCGAGTGCATGGTGTTGGGCGCCCCGGCGTCGAAGGCGGACCACGCCCAGTAGGCGAGGATGGTCATGTCCCAGAAGGACGGCGCGCCGGACGGCAGGGCTGCCCGGACGGCCGCCAGGACGTCCTGCTCCAGGGTGAGTTCCTGGGCGGCGATGCGTTCGCGGACCCGGTCCAGGACGTCCCTCACGCGCTCCGGGGCGACCGGGTCGGTGCGCTCCTCCACCGTCTCCAGCAGCGCCTGGAGGGCGAGGCGGGCGTCGGCGTGGATGCCGAGGGCCGGGTGGTTGGACTCCAGTTTGCCGAGGTCGGCCTCGATCTGGATCACCCGGCCGCGGGGCGTGAACGTGTGGTAGTTCGAGGAGAGTTCGCCGAGGCCCGACCCGACGACGAGCAGGACGTCCGCGTCCTCCAGGAAGTCGGTCGTGTGGCGGTCCTCCAGCCAGGACTGGAGAGACAGGGGGTGCGTCCAGGGGAAGGCGCCCTTGCCGCCGAAGGTGGTGACGACGGGGGCCTGGAGGCGTTCCGCGAGCTGCCGGAGCTTCTTCGAGGCGTCCGCCCGGACCACTCCCCCGCCCGCGATGATCGCGGGGCGCTCGGCGCGGGAGAGCAGGTCGGCCGCGACCGCCGTCAGTTCGGGGCGCGGGGGCAGTTCCTCGGGGAAGGTGTCGCCGCCGGTCACGACCGGGATCGGCGTCTCGGCCAGGAGGACGTCCTGCGGGATCTCCACCCACACCGGGCCGTGCGGGACGGTCAGCGCGGACGTCCACGCCTCCGCGATCGCCGACGGGATCTGCGACTGGGTGCGGACCGTGTGGACGGACTTCACCACGCCCCGGAAGGACGCCGACTGGTCGGGGAGCTCGTGCAGGTAGCCGTGGCGGCCCCCGCCCAGACCCGCCGTGGGGATCTGGCTGCTGATCGCCAGGACGGGCGCGGAGGCCGCCCGCGCCTCCTGGAGCGCGGCCAGCGAGGTGAGCGCGCCGGGCCCGGTGGACAGCAGCAGCGGGGCCGCCTCGCCGGTGATCCGGCCGTAGGCGTCCGCCGCGAAACCGGCGTTGTTCTCCACCCGCAGGCCGATGTAGCGCAGGTCCGAGCGGCGCAGCGCGTCGAACATGCCGAGGGCGTGCTGGCCGGGCAGGCCGAAGACGGTGGTCGCGCCGAGCCCGGCCAGGGTCTCCACGACCAGGTCTCCGCCGTTGCGGCCGCCGGGAGGATTCAGCGCGGCCTCCGTCTGGGCGGCGGTCGGACGGAGTACCAGGTCGTGGTCGTGGGTCACTGCGCTGCCTTCTCCTGGGCGATCTGGCGGGACATGATCGTGGTCAGTTCGTACGCGGTGTGCGAGGCCGCGACGGAGGTGATCTCGGCGTGGTCGTAGGCCGGGGCGACCTCGACGACGTCGGCCGACACCAGGTTGCAGGATGCCAGGCCGCGCAGGATCTCCAGCAGCTCGCGGGAGGTCATGCCGCCGGCCTCGGGGGTGCCGGTGCCGGGCGCGTGGGCGGGGTCCAGGCAGTCGATGTCGATGGAGATGTACAGCGGGCGGTCGCCGATGCGCTGGCGCAGCTGGTCGGCGACCTCGTCGGCGCCCCGGCGGTAGACGTCCGCGGAGGTGACGATGCCGAAGCCCATCTTCTCGTCGTCGGTGAGGTCCTGCTTGCCGTACAGCGGGCCGCGGGTGCCGACGTGGGAGAGGGCGGAGGTGTCGAGGATGCCCTCCTCGACGGCGCGGCGGAACGGGGTGCCGTGGGTGTACTCCGCGCCGAAGTACGTGTCCCAGGTGTCCAGGTGGGCGTCGAAGTGCAGCAGGGCGACCGGGCCGTGCTTCTTGGCGACCGAGCGGAGCAGCGGGAGGGCGATGGTGTGGTCGCCGCCGAGGGTCATCAGGCGGGCGCCGGTGCCGAGGAGGTCGTCGGCGGCGGCCTCGACGGTCTCCACGGCCTCGTTGATGTTGAACGGGTTCACGGCTATGTCGCCGCCGTCCGCGACCTGGGCGAGGGCGAAGGGGGAGGCGTCCTGCGCCGGGTTGTACGGGCGCAGCAGGCGGGAGGCCTCGCGGATGGCGTTGCCGCCGAAGCGGGCCCCGGGCCGGTACGAGACGCCCGAGTCGAACGGCACGCCCACCACGGCGACGTCGGCCGTGCCGACCTCGTCCAGCCGGGGCAGCCGGGCGAAGGTCGCGGGTCCGGCGTACCGCGGGACGCGGGAGGAGTCGACGGGGCCGCGGGGCGTCACGTTGCTGCTCATGTACTGCCTTCCTTCTTACGCTTCGTCGCGTATGTACTACCGCCGTCCGACTCTACTGGGGAGCCGGGACCGCCGGTTCGGACTGGGGTTCGGGGGCCCGGCCGGCGAGGCGTTCGCGCCAGGCGGTGAGGGTCGCCTCGTCGGTGGGCCGGGTCGCCAGGGACACGGCGACGTAGACGGCGAGGGAGGCCAGGAGGCCGTAGTAGACGGGCTCGTTGGCGAGGATGCCGTAGCCCGCCATCAGGCCGACGACGGCGAGGCCGCCGACCGCGACGGCGGCGAGGGCGCCCTGGGCGGTGCCGCGCTTCCACAGCAGACCCCCGAGGATGGGGACGAGGAGGCCGCCGACGAGGAGGTTGTAGGCGACGGTGAGTGCCTCGACGACGTCGTTGAGGGCGATCGAGATGAGGATCACCGCGACGCCCATCGCGAGGATGAAGGCGCGGTTGCCCTTCACCTCGTCGTGCGGCTCGTCCGCCTCGCCCCGCGTCCCGCGCACGACGCCGCGCAGCCGCGACCAGATGTCGTTGTTGGCGACGGTGGCGCAGGCGATGAGGGCGCCGGAGGACGTGGACATCACGGCGGCGAGGGCGGCGGCCAGGACGAGTCCGCGCACGCCCATGGGCAGCTCGTCCTTGACGATGGTGGCGAAGGCGTCGTCGGGGCTGGCGAGCTTCGGGTAGAGGACCTTGGCCGCCGTGCCGATGATCGCGCCGGCGACGGCGTAGACGAGGCAGTAGGTGCCGGCGACGGTGCCGCCCCACTTGGCGGTGCGGTCGCTGCCCGCCGTGAAGACGCGCTGCCAGATGTCCTGCCCGATGAGCATGCCGAAGGTGTAGATCAGCACGTAGGTGAAGATGGTCTCGCCGCCGATGCCCAGCGGGTCGAAGTACTCGGTCGGCAGCTGCGCCTTCATCTCGCCGAAGCCGCCGGCCTTGACGACCGCGATGGGCAGCAGCAGGAGCAGCACGCCGATGGTCTTCACCACGAACTGCACCATGTCGGTGAGCGTGATGGACCACATGCCGCCCAGCGTGGAGTACGCGACGACGATGGAGCCGCCCAGGACGATCGCCAGGGTGCGGTTCACGTCGAAGAGGACGTCGAAGATCGTGGCGTAGGCGATGGTGGAGGTGACGGCCAGCATCAGCGTGTACGCCCACATGACGACGCCGGAGATGATGCCCGCCCGGCCGCCGTAGCGCAGGTCGAGCATCTCGGAGACGGTGTAGACCTTCAGCCGGGCGATGCGGGCGGAGAAGAAGACGGACAGCGCGAGGATGCCGAGGCCGATGGTGACGACCATCCACGCGCCGGACAGGCCGTACTGGTAGCCGAGCCCGACCCCGCCGATGGTGGACGCGCCGCCGAGGACGATCGCCGCCATGGTGCCGGAGTACATGGCGGGTCCGAGGCGGCGCCCGGCCACCAGGAACTCGCTCTTCGACTTGGCGCGGCGCATGCCCCACCAGCCCATGGCCAGCATGCCGGCGAGATAGACGACGATCACGATGTAGTCGACGGCCATGAGGGGGCCTCCTTCGCGCACTCTCGGTGGCGTGTCGTGCAGTGGGACGTGTCCGGTGGCTGGTCGCGGGGACATCCGCCCGTACCCGCGGCCGCCGGTCGAGGTTGACACTAGGTGGCTGAAAAGCGACTGCGAAGTGTACGTTTCATCCACCTGCCGCCGCTGGACTGGAGGAAAGGTCCACCATGCCGGAACCGGCCGTTCCCTCCGGCCCCACCACGCCCCCCACTCCTCCCGTGCCGCTGGCCGCCCTGCTGGCCCGCGAGGACCTGGGGCTGCGCCAGGTCACCGGCGCCCCGGCGGCGGACGTGACGATCCACGGGGCGCACACCTCGGAGATGTCCGACCCCTACCCGTACCTGCTGGGCGGTGAGCTGCTGCTGACGGCGGGCGTGCACATCCCGCCGGGGGCGGGAGGCGGGCGCGACGGGGGGTCCGCGGACGGGGCGGGGGCCGGGGGCGACGCGGGGGCCGGGTACTTCGACGACTACGTGGCCCGGATCGTCGCGGCGGGCGGCGCGGCGCTCGGCTTCGGGGTGGCGCCGGTGCACGACACCGTGCCGGTGGAGCTGGTCGCGGCCTGCGAGAGGTACGGGCTGCCGCTGGTGGAGGTGCCGCCGCGGACGACGTTCTCGGGCGTGGCCCGTGCGGTGTGGCAGCTGATGGGCCGGGCCAGGACGGCCGAGCTGCGCCGGGTCTCCGAGGCCCAGCAGGCCCTGGCCGCGGCGGCCGCCCGTCCGGACCCGGTGCCGTCCGTGCTGCGCAGGCTCGCCGGCCGGCTCGACGGGCGGGCGGTGCTGTACGGGCCGGAGGGGGCGGAGATCGCGGCGGCGGGGCGGGAGCCCGCGGGGGAGGTGCGGCGGGCGCTGGCGGGGCTGGCCCGCGTGGTCACCGGGCACGCCTCCACCACCGCCACGGACACGGTCGCCGGCACCCGGCTCGCCGTCTACGCCCTCGGCGCCGGGCAGGATTTCGTCCTCGGGGTAGCGGCCCCGCAGCGGGAGCCCGGGGACCACACGATCGCGTCGGTCGCCGCCGTGCTGCTCTCCCTCCTGACCGGCGAGCAGCGGAGCGGCACGGGCGCGGCCCGTTCCTCGGCGCTGGTGCGGCTGCTGCTGGGCGCCCGCCCGGAGGAGGTCGCGCCGCTGCTGGGTACGGCGGACGGTGAGGACTGCGCCCGCTGGTACGTCGTGCACGCCCGTCCGACGACCGGCACACCCGACCCGATCTCCGCCTCCGCCCTGGGCGCGGCCCTCGGCTCGCCCCTGGTCGACCCCGCCGGGGACGTCGTACGGGTACTCGTCCCGGCCCCACCGGCACCCAGTCCCGCCCCCCGGCCCCCGGCCTCCACCTCCGACGGGGACCCTGGCGCCCCGGCCCCTCGGACGGCCCCCACCCCCCGGGCCGCCGCCGACCCGAACCCGGCCGCCACCAACCCCGGCCCCGCCCCCGCCCCGCGGCAGACTCCCGCCCCCCAGCCCGGCTGGACGCTCGGCGTCAGTGCCCCCGTCGCCCCGGGCGAGTGGCCGGCCGCGGACGCCCAGGCGGCGCGTGCGCTGGCCCGGGCGCGGGCGACGCGGGTGCCGCTGGTCCGGCACGCCGACCGGCCCGCGCTCGCCGACCTCGTGCCGGACGGCGAGGCCGAGGCGCACGCCCGGGCGCTGCTCGGGCCGATCGCGGCCGTCCCGGCGCTCACCGGGACCCTGCGCGCCTGGCTGTCGCTGCACGGCAGCTGGGACCGCACCGCCGTCGCCCTGTCCGTGCACCGCAACACCGTGCGGCAGCGCATCGCGCGCTGCGCGGCCCTGCTGGCCGCCGACCTCGACGACCCGGACGTCCGCATGGAGTTGTGGTTCGCGCTGCGCCGGACGTGACCGGCGGGGCGGGGAGGTGACCCGTGTCCCAGCGAGCGCCACGCCGGAGACTCGTGACGGTCGGCTGCCCCACAATGGAGCCATGCCGATATCCGGGACACCCAGCCGCGCCGAACTCGCCGAACACCTCGTCAGGACGCGTATCGCGGGCGATGTCGCCACGCCCCGCGAGAACAACCTCTCCCACTACCGCAAGCTGGCGAACGGCGACCGCAACTTCTGGCTCGGTCTGGAGCTGGGCGACCGCTGGACGGACGAGCAGGACGTGCTCGCGGTGATGGCGGAGCGGGTCGGTGTCAACGACGACCCGGAGCACCGCTTCGGGCAGGACACCATCGACCCCGAGCTGACGGTGGCCGCGCTGGAGCGCATGGCCGGCCGGCTGCGCAAGGCGGCGGACGGCGGGCAGCGCGTCCTGTTCGCGACCGGCCACCCGGGCGGCCTGCTCGACGTGCACCGCGCGACGGCCGACGCGCTGCGCGCCGCCGGCTGCGAGATCGTCGTGATCCCCGAGGGGCTGACGACGGAGGAGGGGTACGTCCAGCAGTTCGCGGACGTGGCGGTGCTGGAGCACGGCGCCTCGCTGTGGCACACCCACTCGGGTGAGCCGATGAGGGCGATCCTGACCGGCCTGGAGCGTGCGGGCCGCCCGCTGCCCGACCTGGTCGTCGCCGACCACGGCTGGGCGGGGTACGCCGGTCAGCACGGCGTCGACTCCGTGGGCTACGCCGACTGCAACGACCCGGCCCTCTTCCTGGCCGAGTCCGAGGGCATCCTCCAGGTGGCGGTGCCGCTGGACGACCACGTGGTCAGCCCGCGCCACTACGACCCCATGACGGCCTACCTGCTGGCGGAGGCGGGACTGAGCTGAGCCGGTGGCTCGTACGGGCCGCCGTCACGGCCAGGGGTTCAGCCCCTCGGAGCGGCGCTGCGCGAAGCCGGGCGTCGGGTCCAGGTAGACCCGGCGCACCACCGGGAACTCCTCCCGCAGCCGCTGCTCGGCCCGCTCGCACGCCCACTCGACCTGCGCCGCCGTCGACATGTCCCGGAAGTCGACCTTGGCGGCGACCAGCGCCTCCCGCGGGCCCTGGAGGAGGGTGGTCAGCTCCAGTACGGCCTCGATGTGCTCCACCGCCAGCAGTTCCGCCCGGATCCGGTCCCGGACGGTGCGGGGCAGCGGGCGGCCGATGAGGAACTCGGCGTTGGAGCGGCCCAGCACCCAGGCGACGTACAGCAGCAGGGCGCCGATGCAGAGGGAGGCGACGCCGTCCCAGACGCCGGAGCCGGTCAGCTGCCCGCCGAGCAGGCCCCCGGCGGCGAGCAGCAGCCCGGCCAGGGCGGCGGAGTCCTCCAGGACGACGGCCTTGACGGCGGTGTCCGGGGTGCGGCGCAGATAGCGGCCGAAGGGCACCTTGTGGCGGTGGGCCTCCCCGCGCGCCTGCCGGAGGCCGGTGCGCAGGGAGTAGCCCTCCAGGAGGAAGGCGACGGCGAGGACCAGGTAGGCGACCAGGGGGTCGCCGGGTTCCTCGCCGTGGGTGAGGGTGTGGACGCCGTCGTAGAGGGCGAAGACCGCACCGCCGACGAAGGTGGCGACGGCGGCGAGCAGCGCCCAGATGTAGCGCTCGGGGCCGTGGCCGAGGGGGTGGTTTTCGTCGGCGGGGCGCACGCTGCGCTTCAGCGAGGTCAGCAGTAGCACCTCGGTGACGGTGTCGGCGACCGAGTGGGCGGCCTCCGACAGCATCGCGCTGGACCCGCTGACCACGCCGGCGACCGCCTTGGCGATGGCGATGCCCAGATTGGCGAAGGCGGCGACGAGCACCGTGAAGGTGCTCTCGCCGCCGTCCGTCTCACGTCTCCCGCGCGCAGGTTCCGCCATGCCCTCAGTGTTGCCGAGGGACGCGCACCACGCCTTCCTGGATGACCGTGAGGGCGAGCCGCCCGTCCTGCGTGTAGATGCGCGCCTGGCCGAGGCCCCGGCCGCCCGAGGCCGACGGCGACTCCTGGTCGTAGAGCAGCCACTCGTCGGCGCGGAACGGCCGGTGGAACCACATGGCGTGGTCCAGTGAGGCCCCGACGACGTCACCGACGGCCCAGCCGCCCCGGCCGTGCGCGAGCAGCACCGAGTCGAGGAGGGTCATGTCGGAGACGTACGTGGCGAGGACGACGTGCAGCAGGGGGTCGTCGGCGAGCTTGCCGTTGGTGCGGAACCACACCTGGGAGTGCGGCTCGCGGGGGGTGCCGAAGGCGCCGAAGGGCGGGTCGTCGACGTACCGCAGGTCCACCGCGGCCCGGGCCTGGAGGAAACGCTCCACGGTGTCGGCGGGCAGGTGCGGGTAGCTCCGCAGCCGCTCCTCGCCGGTGGGCAGCGTCGCCGGGTCGGGCGCGGCCGGCATCGGGGCCTGGTGGTCCAGGCCCTCCTCGTACGTCTGGAAGGACGCCGACAGGCCGAAGATCGGCTTGCCGTGCTGGACGGCGACCACGCGGCGGGTGGTGAAGGAGCGGCCGTCGCGCAGGCGGTCGACGTTGTAGACGATGGGGGCCCCGGGGTCGCCGGGGCGCAGGAAGTACGCGTGCAGGGAGTGCGCGAGCCGGTCCTCGGGGACCGTGCGCCCGGCGGCGACCAGCGCCTGGGCGGCGACCTGCCCGCCGAAGACCCGGGGGACGACGGCGGAGCGGGAGCGGCCGCGGTAGATGTCCTCCTCGATCCGCTCGAGGTCGAGCAGATCGAGGAGGGACTGGAGTGCTTCGCTCATGTCCGGTGGTTCGGTGGCTCCGGGGGACCCTCTACAGGCCCATGTCCTTCGCGATGATCATCTTCATGACCTCGCTGGTGCCGCCGTAGATGCGGTTGACGCGGTTGTCCGCGTACAGGCGGGCGATCGGGTACTCGTTCATGTAGCCGTAGCCGCCGTGCAGCTGGAGGCAGCGGTCGATGACGCGGTGGGCGACCTCGGTGCAGAACAGCTTGGCGCTGGCGGCCTCGGCGGGGGTCAGCTCGCCGGCGTCCAGGGCCTCGGTCGCGCGGTCGGCGACGGCCTCGGCGGCGTCCACCTCGGCCTGGCAGGCGGCCAGCTCGAACTTGGTGTTCTGGAAGGCGGCCACCGGCTTGCCGAAGACGGTGCGCTCCTGCACGTACTGCTTGGCGAACCGGACGGCGGCCTTGGCCTGGGCGTAGGCGCCGAAGGCGATGCCCCAACGCTCGGAGGCCAGGTTGTGGCCGAGGTAGGAGAAGCCCTTGTTCTCCTCGCCGAGCAGGTCCTCGACGGGGACCTTGACGTCGACGAAGGCCAGCTCGGCGGTGTCGGAGGTGCGCAGGCCCAGCTTGTCCAGCTTGCGGCCCACCGAGTAGCCCTCGGACTTGGTGTCCACGGCGAACAGGGAGATGCCGTGGCGGCGGTCCTCGGCCGTGGGGGCGGCGGTGCGGGCGCAGACGATCACCTTGTCGGCGTGCACACCGCCGGTGATGAAGGTCTTGGCGCCGTTGAGGACGTAGTGGCTGCCGTCCTCGGAGAGCTTCGCGGTGGACTTCATGCCCGCGAGGTCGGAACCGGTGCCCGGCTCCGTCATCGCGATGGCCCACATCTCCTCGCCGGAGACGAACTTCGGCAGGAAACGCTTCTTCTGCTCGTCGGAGGCGAGCATGTTGATGTAGGGCAGCGCGAGCAGCACATGCACGCCGGAGCCGCCGAACTGCACGCCCGCCCGGGCGGTCTCCTCGTAGAGGACGGCCTCGAACTTGTGACTGTCCATGCCCGCGCCGCCGAACTCCTCCGGCACGTTGATGCCGAAGATGCCCAGCTCACCGAGCTTGTAGTAGAAGTCTCGCGGCGCCTGGCCGGCGGCGAACCACTCGTCGTAGACGGGGACGACCTCGGCCTCGATGAAGGCGCGGATGGTCTCCCGGAACGCCTCGTGGTCCTCGTTGAACACCGTACGGCGCACAGCGCCACCTCCAGGATACGTATCTAAGCGCTTGCTCAGACTTCACCGTACCGGCGGGTAGGGAGAGGCGTCCAGAGCGGGAGGCGGGTAACCCTCGTCACTCCCCGCCGCCCGGGCGCCAGCCTTCCCCCACCGCCGCGAACGCCCCCCGCGCCATCCGGTGCAGCAGCGCCGCCGTGGCCGCGCGGCCCGGGAGGGCGCCGGGGCGGCCGAGGTGCGGGGTGGAGTTCAGGAGGCCGAAGACCGAGTGGACGGCGGAGCGGGCGGCGGGCTCGGCGACGGCCGGGTAGACCTCGCGCACCACCCCGACCCACAGCTCGACGTACTGCCGCTGCAACTGCCGCACCATCTTGCGGTCGGCGTCCCGGAGGCGGTCCAGCTCGCGGTCGTGCAGGGTGATGAGCGGGCGGTCGTCGAGGGCGAAGTCGATGTGACCCTCGATGAGCGAATCGAGGACCGCCTCGGCACCCGCGCCCGCCCCCGACCCCGGCCCGGAGCCCGACCCCGAGCCGGCCACCCCCTCGGCCTCCGCCAGCCGCCGCTTCGCCCCGGTCAGCAGCGAGTCGCTGATCCCGACCAGCAGCTCGGCGAGCATCGCGTCCTTGCCGGCGAAGTGCCGGTAGAGACCGGGGCCGCTGATCCCCACCGCGGCGCCTATCTCGTCGACGCCGACGCCGTGGAAGCCGCGCTCGGCGAAGAGCCGGGCGGCCTCCTTGAGGATCTGCTCGCGGCGGGTGGGGGCGTCGGTTCTGGTGGTCATGGTGCCGATTCTAGACAGGGAGGTTAGCGGTCGTTAACCTGTGGGGACATGCGTTAACGCTCATTAACTGATCGACCATCGGGTGAGGGGACCGCAGGATGCACGAGGCACCGGAGCTGACGACGGCGGCAGATCCCGCCTCAGAGGCCTTTCGGGCCAACGAGGAGGCGCACCGCGTCCTTGTGGACGAGCTGCGCGCCAAGCTGGCCGCGGCCCGGCTGGGCGGCGGCGAGCGGGCGCGGGCCCGGCACACCGCGCGCGGCAAGCTGCTGCCCCGCGACCGCGTGGACACGCTGCTCGATCCGGGCTCGCCGTTCCTGGAGCTGGCGCCGCTCGCCGCCGACGGGCTCTACGACGGACAGGC
Source organism: Streptomyces sp. NPDC041968 (assembly GCF_055589025.1). NCBI lineage: Bacteria > Bacillati > Actinomycetota > Actinomycetes > Kitasatosporales > Streptomycetaceae > Streptomyces > Streptomyces sp. NPDC041968. The sequence goes on from NZ_JBVJCB010000001.1 coordinate 1,010,358, forward strand.
CCCGGCCGCGGGCGTGATCGCCGGGATCGGCCGGGTGAGCGGCCGGGAATGCGTGATCGTCGCCAACGACGCCACCGTCAAGGGCGGCACGTACTACCCGATGACCGTGAAGAAGCACCTGCGGGCGCAGGAGGTGGCGCTGGAGAACCGGCTGCCGTGCCTGTACCTCGTCGACTCGGGCGGAGCCTTCCTGCCGATGCAGGACGAGGTCTTCCCCGACCGGGAGCACTTCGGCCGGATCTTCTACAACCAGGCCCGGATGTCGGGCGCCGGCATCCCGCAGATCGCCGCCGTCCTCGGCTCCTGCACGGCGGGCGGCGCGTACGTCCCCGCGATGAGCGACGAGGCGGTGATCGTCCGCAATCAGGGGACGATCTTCCTGGGCGGCCCGCCGCTGGTGAAGGCGGCCACCGGCGAGGTGGTCACGGCGGAGGAGCTGGGCGGCGGCGAGGTCCACTCCCGGGTCTCGGGTGTGACCGACCACCTGGCCGAGGACGACCCGCACGCGCTGCGGATCGTGCGGCAGATCGTCTCCACGTTGCCCGCGCGCGGCTCGCTCCCCTGGGGTGTGGAGCCCGCCGTCGAGCCGAAGGCCGACCCGCAGGGGCTGTACGGCGCGGTGCCGGTCGACTCCCGCACCCCCTACGACGTGCGCGAGGTCATCGCGCGGGTGGTGGACGGCTCCCGGTTCGCCGAGTTCAAGTCCGAGTACGGGCAGACCCTGGTCACCGGCTTCGCCCGCATCCACGGCCATCCGGTCGGCATCGTCGCCAACAACGGCATCCTGTTCTCCGAGTCCGCCCAGAAGGGCGCCCACTTCATCGAGCTGTGCGACCAGCGCGGCATCCCGCTGGTCTTCCTCCAGAACATCTCCGGGTTCATGGTCGGCCGGGACTACGAGGCGGGCGGCATCGCCAAGCACGGCGCCAAGATGGTGACGGCGGTGGCGTGCACGCGCGTGCCGAAGCTGACGGTGGTCGTCGGCGGGTCGTACGGCGCGGGGAACTACTCGATGTGCGGCCGGGCGTACTCGCCGCGCTTCCTGTGGATGTGGCCCAACGCCAAGATCTCCGTCATGGGCGGCGAGCAGGCCGCGTCCGTGCTGGCCACGGTCAAGCGGGACCAGTTGGAGGCACGGGGCGAGGAGTGGTCGGCCGAGGAGGAGGACTCCTTCAAGGCGCCGGTCCGCGCGCAGTACGAGCACCAGGGCAACGCCTACTACGCGACCGCCCGCCTGTGGGACGACGGGGTGATCGAGCCCGCCGACACCCGGCAGGTGCTGGGTCTGGCCCTGACCGCGTGTGCCAACGCGCCGCTGGGCGAGCCCCGGTTCGGCGTCTTCCGGATGTGAGGAGGGGACTCGATGGGGAGTTCGATGTTCGACACGGTACTGGTGGCCAACCGCGGGGAGATCGCGGTGCGCGTCGTCCGGACGCTGCGTGCGCTGGGTGTGCGCTCGGTGGCGGTCTTCTCCGACGCCGACGCGGACGCGCGGCACGTGCGGGAGGCCGACGAGGCGGTACGGATCGGTCCGGCGCCGGCGGCGGAGAGTTATCTGTCCGTCGAGCGGCTGCTGGAGGCGGCGGCCCGGACGGGGGCGCGGGCCGTGCACCCGGGGTACGGGTTCCTCGCCGAGAACGCCGCCTTCGCGCGGGCCTGTGAGGAGGCGGGGCTGGTCTTCATCGGACCGCCCGCCGACGCCATCGCCCTGATGGGCGACAAGATCCGCGCCAAGGAGACGGTGAAGGCGGCCGGGGTGCCGGTCGTGCCCGGCTCCAGCGGCAGCGGGCTGACGGACGGGCAGCTCGCCGAGGCGGCCCGCGAGATCGGGACTCCGGTGCTGCTGAAGCCGTCGGCCGGCGGGGGCGGCAAGGGCATGCGCCTGGTGCGGGACACCGCCGCGCTCGCCGACGAGATCGCCGCCGCCCGCCGCGAGGCCCGCGCCTCCTTCGGCGACGACACGCTGCTCGTGGAGCGGTGGATCGACCGGCCCCGGCACATCGAGATCCAGGTGCTGGCCGACGGCCACGGGAACGTGGTGCACCTGGGCGAGCGCGAGTGCTCGCTCCAGCGGCGCCACCAGAAGATCATCGAGGAGGCGCCCAGCGTGCTCCTCGACGAGGCGACCCGCGCCGCGATGGGCGAGGCGGCCGTGCAGGCGGCCCGCTCGTGCGGCTACCGGGGCGCCGGCACGGTGGAGTTCATCGTGCCGGGCGGCGACCCCTCGCAGTACTACTTCATGGAGATGAACACCCGCCTCCAGGTGGAGCACCCGGTGACCGAGCTGGTCACGGGCCTGGACCTGGTGGAGTGGCAGCTGCGGGTGGCGGCGGGCGAGCCGCTCGGGTTCACGCAGCAGGACGTACGGCTGACCGGGCACGCGGTCGAGGCGCGGCTGTGCGCCGAAGACCCCTCGCGCGGCTTCCTCCCCTCCGGCGGCACGGTCCTGCGGCTGCACGAGCCCCAGGGCGACGGCGTGCGCACCGACTCGGGGCTCAGCGAGGGCAGCGAGGTCGGCAGCCTCTACGACCCGATGCTGTCCAAGGTGATCGCGTACGGCCCGGACCGCGCGACCGCCCTGCGCAGGCTCCGCGCGGCCCTCGCCGGGACGGTCACCCTGGGCGTGCAGACCAACGCCGGTTTCCTGCGGCGGCTCCTCGCCCACCCGGCGGTGGTGGCGGGCGAGCTGGACACGGGGCTGGTGGAGCGCGAGGTCGACGGCCTGGTCCCCACCGGCGTGCCGGAGGAGGTGTACGAGGCGGCGGCGGCCGTCCGGCTGGACGCGCTGCGTCCGCGCGGGGACGGCTGGATCGACCCGTTCTCCGTGCCGAGCGGCTGGCGCACGGGCGGCGAGCCGAAACCGGTCGTCTTCCCCCTGCGCGTCACCGATCCGGTGGAACACACCCCGCGCGGCACCCACACCGTCACCGAGGACCGCGTGTCGGTGACCCTGGACGGCGTCCGGCACACCTTCCACCGCGCCGCCGACTGGCTGGGCCGCGACGGCGACGCCTGGCACGTGCGCGACCACGACCCGGTCGCCGCCTCCCTCACGGGCGCCGCCCACGCGGGCGCCGACTCGCTGACCGCGCCCATGCCGGGCACGGTGACGGTGGTGAAGGTCGCCGTCGGCGACGAGGTGGCCGCCGGGCAGAGCCTGCTGGTCGTGGAGGCGATGAAGATGGAGCACGTCATCTCCGCCCCGCACGCCGGCACCGTCGCCGAACTGGACGTGGCGCCGGGCACGACGGTCGCCATGGACCAGGTGCTGGCGGTCATCACCCCGGCCGGCGAGGGCGAGGACGAGACGGCATGAACACCCCGGAGACGGGCCTGCCCATGGTCGTACCGGCCGAGGGCCTGCCCGCCCGCGTCCGCGTCCACGAGGTCGGCGCGCGCGACGGCCTGCAGAACGAGAAGGCGGTCGTCCCGGTGGAGGTCAAGGCGGAGTTCGTCCGCCGGCTGGCCGGCACCGGTCTGACCACCATCGAGGCGACGAGCTTCGTGCACCCCAAGTGGGTGCCGCAGCTGGCCGACGCGGAGGAGTTGTTCCCGGCGGTGGCCGGCCTGCCGGTGGACCTGCCCGTGCTGGTCCCCAACGAGCGGGGCCTCGACCGGGCGCTGGCGCTCGGCGCCCGCCGCGTCGCGGTCTTCGCCAGCGCCACCGAGTCCTTCGCCAAGGCCAACCTCAACCGCACGGTGGACGAGGCGCTGGCCATGTTCGCGCCGGTGGTGGCGCGGGCGAAGGAGGCGGACGTTCACGTACGGGGCTACCTCTCGATGTGCTTCGGCGACCCGTGGGAGGGGCCGGTCCCCGTCGAACAGGTGGTGACGGTGTGCCGGGCCCTGCTGGACATGGGCTGCGACGAACTCAGCCTGGGCGACACCATCGGGGTGGCGACGCCGGGCCATGTCGGCGCCCTGCTCACCGCGCTGACCGGCGCCGGTGTCCCGGTGGACGCGCTCGGCGTCCACTTCCACGACACCTACGGCCAGGCCCTGTCCAACACGCTGACCGCGCTGCGGCACGGCGTCACCACGGTCGACGCCTCCGCCGGCGGGCTCGGCGGCTGCCCCTACGCCAAGTCCGCCACCGGCAACCTCGCCACCGAAGACCTCGTGTGGATGCTGCGCGGCCTCGGCATCGACACCGGCATCGACCTCGGCCGTCTCGTCGCCACCAGCGTCTGGATGGCCGCCCACCTGGGCCGACCCAGCCCGTCCCGGACCGTTCGAGCCCTCTCCCACCAGGAGCAGTGACAGCATGGACCACAAGCTCTCCCCCGAACTCGAGGACCTCCGCCGCACGGTGGAGGCGTTCGCCCACGACGTCGTGGCGCCCAAGATCGGCGACTTCTACGAGCGGCACGAGTTCCCGTACGAGATCGTCCGGGAGATGGGCCGCATGGGCCTGTTCGGCCTGCCGTTCCCGGAGGAGTACGGCGGCATGGGCGGCGACTACCTCGCCCTCGGCATCGCCCTGGAGGAGCTGGCCCGCGTCGACTCGTCGGTGGCCATCACCCTGGAGGCGGGCGTCTCGCTGGGCGCGATGCCGCTGCACCTGTTCGGCACCGAGGAGCAGAAGCGCGCGTGGCTGCCCCGGCTGTGCTCCGGCGAGATCCTCGGCGCCTTCGGCCTGACCGAGCCCGACGGCGGCTCGGACGCGGGGGCGACGCGGACGACGGCCCACCTGGACGAGGCGACCGACGAGTGGGTCATCAACGGCACCAAGTGCTTCATCACCAACTCGGGCACGGACATCACGGGCCTGGTGACCGTCACGGCGGTCACGGGCCGCAAGCCGGACGGCCGTCCGCTGATCTCGGCGATCATCGTCCCCTCCGGCACCCCGGGCTTCACGGTGGCCGCCCCGTACTCGAAGGTCGGCTGGAACGCCTCGGACACCCGTGAGCTGTCCTTCTCCGACGTCCGGGTCCCGGCGGCGAACCTGCTGGGCGAACAGGGCCGGGGCTACGCCCAGTTCCTGCGCATCCTGGACGAGGGGCGGATCGCCATCGCCGCGCTGGGCACGGGGCTCGCGCAGGGCTGTGTGGACGAGTCGGTCGCCTACGCGAAGGAACGTCACGCCTTCGGCAAGCCGATCGGCGCCAACCAGGCCATCCAGTTCAAGATCGCCGACATGGAGATGAAGGCCCACACCTCCCGACTCGCCTGGCGCGACGCGGCCTCCCGGCTGGTGACGGGCGAGCCCTTCAAGAAGGAGGCGGCACTGGCGAAGCTGTACTCGTCGACGGTCGCGGTGGACAACGCCCGGGACGCGACGCAGATCCACGGCGGGTACGGCTTCATGAACGAGTACCCCGTGGCCCGGATGTGGCGGGACGCGAAGATCCTGGAGATCGGCGAGGGCACCAGCGAGGTCCAGCGGATGCTGATCGCCCGGGAGTTGGGCCTGGTCGGCTAGGCGCCGGACGGCGGGGCGGGGTTGGTCACAGCCCCGCCACTGGACAAGATCTGAGGTTAGGCTAACCTACCTTGGACTTGTCCCGCGGAGGCTCCGCACCGTTCGAAAGCAGCCACACCATGCCCAACGCCAGAGCTACCCACCTGACCCGCCGCGGAATCCTCGCCGCGGGCGGCGCCCTCGGCCTCGGCGCCGCGCTCACGGCCTGCGGTGACGACGACGCGAAGAGCGGTGGCTCGGACGACAAGGCGGCCGCCGAGTCCGGCCCCTGGTCCTTCAAGGACGATCGTGGCACGACCGTGAAGCTCGAGAAGGTCCCCACGAGCATCGTCGCCTTCACCGGCGTCGCCGCCGCCCTCCACGACTACGGCGTCCAGGTCAAGGGCGTCTTCGGCCCCACCACGACCAAGGACGGCAAGCCCGACGTCCAGGCCGGCGACCTCGACGTCGACAAGGTCACCGTCCTCGGCAACGAGTGGGGCAAGCTCAACGTCGAGAAGTACGCCACCCTCGCCCCCGAGCTGCTCGTCACCACGACCTTCGACACCGCGGGCACCCTCTGGTCCGTTCCCGAGGACTCCAAGGACAAGGTCGCCAAGCTCGCCCCGAGCGTCGCGATCTCCGTCTTCGACCGCCAGCTCACCCAGCCGCTCCAGCGCATGTGGGAGCTGGCCGAGTCGCTCGGCGCCGACATGAAGGCGAAGAAGGTCACCGACGCCAAGGCCGCCTTCGAGAAGGCCGCGGCCCGGCTGCGCGCCGCCGCCAAGGCCAAGCCGGAGATCCGGGTCCTGGCCGGCTCCGCGAGCGCCGAGCTGTTCTACGTCTCCGGCACCAACCTCTCCGTCGACCTGGAGTACTTCAAGGCCCTCGGCGTGAACTTTGTCGAGCCCTCGGAGGACGCCAAGAAGGCGACCGGCGGCTGGTTCGAGTCCCTGAGCTGGGAGAACGTCGACAAGTACCCGGCCGACGTCATCATCATGGACGACCGAGCCTCCACCATCCAGCCGGCGGACATCACCGAGGGCACCTGGAAGCAGCTCCCCGCGGTCAAGGCCGGCCAGGTCATCGCCCGCTCCCCCGAGCCGATCCTGTCCTACGACAAGTGCACGCCGCTGCTCGACAACCTGGCCGAGGCGATCGAGAACGCCAAGAAGGTCGGCTGACCCTCCCCTTCTCCCCGGAGCCCTCCATGACGACGGCCGTAGCCGCCCCGTTCCGTTTCTTCTCCCTCCAGGTCGTACGGACGAGGCGGCTCGGTCCGTCTCTGGCCCGGGTCACCTTCGCGGGCCCCGACCTGAGCGCCTTCCACTCCGACGGGCGGGACCAGTCCCTGTCGCTGTTCCTGCCGCACCCGGGCCAGACCGAGCCGGCCGTACCGGTCGAGCTGGGCGACGGGTGGTGGCAGGGCTGGCGCGAACTGCCCGACGACGTGCGGGCGGTGATGCGGTCCTACACGCTGCGGGCCCTGCGCCGGGACGCCGACGGCGACGCCGTCGAGATCGACATCGACTTCGTGCTGCACGGGGTCGACCCCCGGTCGCCGGTCCAGCCCGGCCCCGCCGCCCGCTGGGCCGCGGGCGCCGCCCCCGGCGACCGGGTCCTGCTGCTCGGCCCGGCGGTCGCCGACAACCGGGCGATCCGCTTCCGCCCGCCCGAGGACACCGACCTGGTGGTGGTCTGGGGCGACGAGACCGCCGTGCCGGCCGCCTGCGCGATCGTCGAGTCCCTGCCGGCCGGCACCCGCGCCCGGGTCTGGCTGGAGGTCCCGCACGCCGAGGACGTCCAGGACCTGGAGACGGCGGCGGACGCCGAGGTCACCTGGCTGGTCCGGGACACCTGCGACGACCCCGGGGCCACCCTCGCCACCCTCCGCGCGGCCCAGCTCCCGCCCGCCGCCCACCCCTACGTGTGGATCGCCGGCGAGTCCGGACACGTCAGGCAACTGCGCCGGCACTTCGTGGGCGAGCGCGGCGTCGACCGCCGCCGCGTCACCTTCGTCGGCTACTGGCGCCAGGGCCTGACGGAGGAACAACTCCGCGAGCAGGGCTGACGCGCGGGCCGTGCACGCCCGGCCGGACCGGCCGGCGCGGCCCCAACTCCCCGCGCGTCACCCACGGTTGTGACGCGAGTGACGTCAGTCACGTCCTGACATGCACGTGATCGAAAAAAGTTAGGTTAGGCTAACCTAAGTAACCTGAAGGCTCCTGCCCCTCTCCCGCCCCTCTCGGACCTGTCCCCACCGGAGGACCCCCACATGCGCTCGCACCTGCTCAACGACGCCACGGCGGAGCAGTACCGCCGCTCCGTGACCGAAGGAGTCGAGCGGGTGGCCGCCAGAATCGCCACCACCGACCGCCCGTTCACCGGCATCGCGGTCGACGCCCTCTCCCCCCGCATCGACGAGATCGATCTCGACCGGCCGCTGCACGACACGGCCGCGGTCCTCGACGAGCTGGAGGACGTCTACCTCCGCGACGCCGTCTACTTCCACCACCCGCGCTACCTCGCCCACCTCAACTGCCCGGTCGTCATCCCGGCCGTGCTCGGCGAGGCGGTCCTGTCCGCCGTCAACTCCTCGCTGGACACCTGGGACCAGTCGGCCGGCGGCACGCTCATCGAGCGCAAACTGATCGACTGGACCACCGCCCGCATCGGCCTCGGCCCCGCCGCCGACGGCGTGTTCACCTCCGGCGGCACGCAGTCCAACCTCCAGGCGCTGCTCCTGGCCCGCGAGGAGGCGAAGACCGAGAACCTCGCCGACCTGCGCGTCTTCGCCTCCGAGGTCTCCCACTTCAGCGTGAAGAAGTCGGCGAAACTGCTCGGCCTCGGCCCCGACGCCGTCGTCTCGATCCCCGTCGACCACGACAAGCGCATGCAGACGGTCGCCCTCGCCCGCGAGCTGGAACGGTGCGCGCAGGACGGCCTCGTCCCCATGGCCGTCGTCGCCACCAGCGGCACCACCGACTTCGGCTCCATCGACCCGCTGCCGGAGATCGCCGGACTGTGCGAGCAGTACGGCGTGTGGATGCACGTGGACGCGGCCTACGGCTGCGGGCTGCTCGCCTCCCTGAAGTACCGGGACCGGCTGACCGGCATCGAGCGGGCCGACTCGGTCACCGTGGACTACCACAAGTCCTTCTTCCAGCCGGTGAGTTCCTCCGCCGTGCTGGTCAGGGACGCGGCCACGCTGCGCCACGCCACCTACCACGCGGAGTACCTCAACCCGCGTCGCATGGTGCAGGAACGTATCCCCAACCAGGTGGACAAGTCCCTCCAGACCACCCGCCGCTTCGACGCACTCAAGCTGTGGATGACGCTGCGCGTGATGGGCGCCGACGGCATCGGGCAGCTCTTCGACGAGGTGTGCGACCTGGCCGCCGAGGGCTGGCAGCTGCTCGCCGCCGACCCCCGCTTCGACGTCGTCGTCGAGCCGAGCCTGTCCACCCTGGTCTTCCGCTACATCCCGGCGGCCGTCACCGACCCCGCCGAGATCGACCGCGCCAACCTGTACGCCCGCAAGGCCCTGTTCGCCTCCGGCGACGCCGTGGTCGCGGGCACCAAGGTGGCCGGACGCCACTACCTGAAGTTCACCCTGCTCAACCCCGAGACGACCACGGCCGACATCGCCGCCGTCCTCGACCTGATCGCCGGCCACGCCGAGCAGTACCTGGGAGAGTCCCTTGACCGCGCTTCCTGAGTCCACCGCGACGTACGACTTCGTGGGGATCGGCCTCGGCCCCTTCAACCTCGGCCTGGCCTGCCTGACCGAGCCCATCGCCGAACTGAACGGCGTCTTCCTGGAGTCCAAGCCGGACTTCGAGTGGCACGCCGGCATGTTCCTGGACGGCGCCCACCTCCAGACCCCGTTCATGTCGGACCTGGTCACGCTCGCCGACCCGACGTCCCCGTACTCCTTCCTCAACTACCTGAAGGAGAAGGGCCGGCTCTACTCGTTCTACATCCGGGAGAACTTCTACCCGCTGCGCGTCGAGTACGACGACTACTGCCGCTGGGCCGCGAACAAGCTGAGCTGCGTCCGCTTCTCCACGACGGTCACCGAGGTGACCTACGACGAGCGGGAGGAGCTGTACGTCGTCGCGACCACCGGCGGTGACACCTACCGCGCCCGCCGCCTCGTACTCGGCACCGGCACCCCGCCGCACATCCCGGACGCCTGCCGCGGCCTGGCGGGGGACTTCCTCCACAACTCGCGCTACATGCAGCACAAGGCCGAGCTCCAGAAGAAGGACTCGATCACGCTGGTCGGCAGCGGCCAGTCCGCCGCCGAGATCTACTACGACCTGCTCAGCGAGATCGACGTCCACGGGTACCGGCTCAACTGGGTGACGCGCTCCCCGCGCTTCTTCCCGCTCGAGTACACCAAGCTCACCCTGGAGATGACCTCCCCGGAGTACGTGGACTACTACCACGCGCTGCCGGAGGACACCCGCTACCGCCTCACGGCCGAGCAGAAGGGCCTCTTCAAGGGCATCGACGGCGACCTGATCAACGAGATCTTCGACCTGCTCTACCAGAAGAAGCTCGGCGGCCCGGTCCCCACCCGGCTGCTCACCAACTCCGCCCTGACCGACGCCCGGTACGCGGACGGCACGTACACGCTCGCCTTCCGCCAGGAGGAGCAGGGCCGGGACTTCGAGATCGAGACCCAGGGCCTGGTCCTGGCCACCGGCTACAAGTACGCCGAGCCGGAGTTCCTCAAGCCCGTCCGGGACCGGCTGCGCCACGACGCGCGGGGCAACTTCGACGTCGCCCGCAACTACGCCGTCGACGTCACCGGGCAGGGCGTGTTCCTGCAGAACGCGGGTGTCCACACGCACAGCATCACCAGCCCCGATCTGGGCATGGGTGCCTACCGCAACAGCTACATCATCCGAGAGCTGCTCGGCACCGAGTACTACCCGGTCGAGAAGTCGATCGCGTTCCAGGAGTTCAGCGCATGACCACCCCCACGAAGGCCGCCGGCATCGGCGCCCTGACCATCCGCCCCCTCGACCCGCTGAAGGACGCCGCCCTCCTGCACGGCTGGGTCACCCACCCCAAGTCCGCGTTCTGGATGATGCAGGAGGCGAAACTGGTCGACGTCGAGCGCGCGTACATGGAGATAGCCGCCGACGAGCACCACCACGCCTTCATCGGCCTGCACGACGGCGTCCCCGCCTTCCTGATGGAGAAGTACGACCCGGCCCACCGCGAGCTGACCGGTCTGTACGAGCCCGAGCCGGGCGACGTCGGCATGCACTTCCTGGTCGCCCCCACCGACCGCCCCGTGCACGGCTTCACCCGGGCCGTCATCACCGCCGTCATGGCCGAGCTGTTCGCCGACCCGGCGACCGCCCGGGTCGTCGTGGAGCCGGACGTCGACAACAAGGCCGTCCACGCCCTGAACGCAGCCGTCGGATTCGTGCCCGAGCGCGAGATCCAGAAGCCGGAGAAGAAGGCGTTGCTGAGCTTCTGCACCCGCGAGCAGTTCGAGAAGGCGGTGTCCGCATGAGCCTCGCCGACGCCGTGGCCCACCTCTCCCCCGAGCGCTGGGAGCAGGCCAACCGCCTCCTGATCCGCAAGGCCCTGGCCGAGTTCACGCACGAGCGGCTGCTCACGCCGGAGCGCACCGCCGGCGACGCCTACGTCGTCCGCGGCGACGACGGCGGGACCGAGTACCGCTTCACCGCGACCGTCCGCGCGCTGGACCACTGGCAGGTCGACCCCGACTCGATCACCCGGCACCGCGACGGCGCGGAGCTGCCCCTGGCCGCGCTCGACTTCTTCGTCGAGCTGAAGGAGACGCTGGGGCTGAGCGACGAGATCCTGCCCGTCTACCTGGAGGAGATCTCCTCCACCCTCTCCGGGACCTGCTACAAGCTCACCAAGCCGAAGCTCACCTCGGCCGAGCTGGTGGACAGCGGCTTCCAGGCCGTCGAGACCGGCATGACCGAGGGCCACCCCTGCTTCGTCGCCAACAACGGACGGCTCGGCTTCGGCGTCCACGAGTACCTGTCGTACGCCCCCGAGACCGCGAGCCCGGTCCGCCTGGTGTGGCTGGCCGCGCACCGCTCGCGGGCGGCGTTCACGGCGGGCGTGGGCATCGAGTACGAGTCCTTCGTCCGCGACGAGCTGGGCGAGGGGACCGTCGACCGCTTCCACGGCGTGCTGCGCGAGCGGGGCCTGGACCCGGCCGACTACCTCCTCATCCCGGTCCACCCCTGGCAGTGGTGGAACAAGCTCACCGTCACCTTCGCCGCCGAGGTCGCCCGCGGGCACCTGGTCTGCCTCGGCGAGGGCGACGACGAGTACCTGGCCCAGCAGTCCATCCGGACCTTCTTCAACTCCTCGCACCCCGAGAAGCACTACGTGAAGACGGCCCTGTCCGTCCTCAACATGGGCTTCATGCGCGGCCTGTCGGCGGCGTACATGGAGGCGACCCCGGCCATCAACGACTGGCTCGCCCAGCTCATCGAGGGTGACCCGGTGCTCAAGTCGACGGGTCTGACGATCATCCGGGAGCGGGCGGCCGTCGGCTACCGGCACCTGGAGTACGAGCGGGCCACCGACCGCTACTCGCCGTACCGCAAGATGCTGGCGGCGCTGTGGCGGGAGAGCCCGGTCCCGTCCCTCCAGGAGGGCGAGACGCTCGCCACCATGGCCTCGCTCGTCCACGTCGACCACCGGGGCGCCTCCTTCGCGGGCGCGCTGATCGAGCGGTCGGGGCTCACGCCCACCGAGTGGCTGCGGCACTACCTGCGGGCCTACTTCGTCCCGCTGCTGCACAGCTTCTACGCCTACGACCTGGTCTACATGCCGCACGGGGAGAACGTCATCCTCGTCCTGAAGGACGGCGTCGTGCAGCGGGCGATCTACAAGGACATCGCCGAGGAGATCGCGGTGATGGACCCGGACGCGGTGCTGCCGCCGGAGGTCTCCCGGATCGCGGTCGAGGTCCCCGAGGACAAGAAGCTGCTGTCGATCTTCACGGACGTCTTCGACTGCTTCTTCCGCTTCCTCGCCGCGAACCTGGCCGGCGAGGGGATCGTCGAGGAGGACGCCTTCTGGCGGACGGTGGCCGAGGTCACCCGCGAGTACCAGGAGTCGGTGCCGGAGCTGGCCGACAAGTTCGAGCGGTACGACATGTTCGCGCCCGAGTTCGCGCTGTCCTGCCTCAACCGGCTCCAGCTGCGCAACAACAAGCAGATGGTGGACCTCGCCGACCCGTCCGGCGCGCTCCAGCTGATCGGCACCCTGAAGAACCCCCTCGCGGGCCGGTAGCGAAGGCCCCCACGGACGAGCGGGCACCCCGGAGACGGTCATCCGGCGTGCCCGCTTCCGCGTGTGCCGTCAGTCGGCCCAGGGGACCTGCGGTGACCGGTAGTAGTCGATGCCCATCGCCTCCCAGCGCGGGGCCTGCGCGGCGAGCCGCACCTTGTAGGTGTCCCAGTCGTGCGTCGAGGCCGGGGACCAGCCCAGCTCGGCGGCGCCCGGCAGCCGCGGGAAGGCCATGAAGTCGAGCTGGTCCGGGTTCTCCAGGGTCTCCGTCCACATCGGCGCCTCGACCCCGCGCACCGCGGAGGCCGGGGCGCCCGGCAGATAGGCGCCCGGGTCCCAGTCGTAGGAGCGCCGCACCTCCACGTAGCCCGCCCAGGACAGGCCCAGCGGGGTGTCCTTGGTGTACTTCATGTCGAGGTACGTCCGGTCGGCCGGGGACAGGATCAGTCCGGTGCCGTTCCGCGCGGCCTCGGCGACCCGCGCCTTCTCCGCGTCGCTGGTCCGGTCCAGGCCCCAGTACTGGACCAGCGCGCCCTCGGCCGGGTTCGCCCCGGCCAGCTGGTGCCAGCCGACGACCGTCTTGCCGTGCTCGGCGACGATCGGCTGGACCCGGTCCATGAACGTCACGTAGTCGTCGTGCGGGGTGGAGTGCGCCTCGTCGCCGCCGATGTGCACGTAGCGGCCCGGGGTGAGGGCGGCCAGTTCCCCGACGACGTCGTCGACGAAGTCGTAGGTGACCTCCTTGTCGACGCAGAGCGAGCTGAAGCCGACCTCGATGCCGGTGTACAGCGGGGGCGCCACGCCGTCGCAGTTCAGCTCCGCGTAGGAGGCGAGGGCCGCGTTGGTGTGGCCGGGCATGTCGATCTCCGGGACGACCTCCAGGTGGCGGGAGGCGGCGTAGCGGACGATCTCCTTGTAGTCGGCCTTCGTGTAGAAGCCGCCGGGACCGCCGCCCACCTCGGTGGAGCCGCCGTACGTCGCCAGGCGCGGCCAGGAGTCGATGGCGATGCGCCAGCCCTGGTCGTCGCTGAGGTGCAGGTGGAGCTTGTTGTACTTGTAGAGGGCGATGCGGTCGATGTAGCGCTTGACCTCGTCGACGCCGAAGAAGTGCCGGGAGACGTCCAGCATGGCGGCCCGCCATGCGTAGCGCGGGGTGTCCTCGATGGTGCCGCCCGCGACCAGCCAGGGGCCGGGCTGCACGGAGTCCTTCTCGACGCCGGCGGGCAGGAGCTGGCGGAGGGTCTGGACGCCGTGGAAGAGGCCGGCCGTCTCCCGGGCGGTGATGGTGACACCGGCGCGGCCGCTGTCGAGGCGGTACCCCTCGGCGCCGTACGGTCCCGCCGCCAGACGCAGCCGGATGCCGCCCTGGCCGTGCGAGGTGACGGGCAGTCGGTAGCCGGTGGAGGGCCGCAGGACGTCCGCGAGGTAGTCGCCGACCCGGCGTGCCCCGCGCGCGTCGTCCACGCGAATGCGGGTGCCGCTGGTGATGCGGTACGGGGCGCCGCCCGGGTCCACCGAGGCGGGGGCCGGGATCACCTGGTGCAGGGGGGTCGCCGCCGTCGCCCGGGTCGGCGCCGCGCCGGTGGTGACGGCGCAGGCCGTCGCGACCAACAGCAACGAGCCCAGCAGACGGGTCAGTCGGGGAGTCGTGCTGTGGTGCCGTCGATGAGGTCTCACGTGCGCTCCCTTGTGAGGCGTACAGAGATGTGTCCCAGAGGGTATGGACCACGGTCCCGCACCACCACCCCGCGCAACGACGATGGAACAATCTCCACATGGCGGAAATCATCCAGAAGGACGGCACGTGGGTCTTCGACGGCGACACCCTGCGGCTGACTCCCGGACGGGACAAGAACGTCAGCCTGCTCCGCCGGGAGCTGGGTGAACTGAGCGTCCCGCTGACGGCGTTGGCGGGCATATCGTTCGAGCAGGGCAAGAAGTCCGGGCGGCTGCGGCTGCGGCTGCGGGACGGCGCCGACCCGTTGCTGCACGCCACCGGCGGCCGGCTGGCCGAGCCGCACGACCCGTACCAGCTGACCGTGGAGGCCGACCGGTACGGCGTCGCCGAGTACTTCACCGACGAGGTGCGCAACGCCCTGCTCCTGGACCAGGTTCCGTCCGGTCCGGTCGACGCCTACCTGCTGCCCGGGCCCTCCGTGCCGCTGTCGGTGTCGGCCGGGGACGGCGTCGCGAGCTTCGACGGGGAGCGCGTCCGCCTGGAGTGGAAGTGGCAGGCGGAGGACGCCAAGTCGGCCGCCGGTCCGCGCACCCTCCCCCTCGCCGACATCGTCGCGGTGGAGTGGCAGCCGACGGTCGGCCTGGAGAACGGCCACCTCCGCTTCACCGTACGGGCCGCGCCGAGCAAGGTGCCGCCCAAGTATGACCCCAACGCCGTGGAGCTGTGGGGTTTCAAGCGGGACCCGCTGATGGCCCTGGTGGCCGCGGCCGTACAGGCCCGCCTTCCGCATCCGTCGGCCCCCGCGGCCCTGGAGGACGCCCGGCCGGCCGAGGACGCGCCGGCCCCGGCCCCGGCCCCCGCCGCCGCCGAGGACGACCACGACGCGCTGCTGCGTCGGCTGCGGGAGCTGGGCGAACTGCACCGCTCCGGGGTGCTCACGGACGAGGAGTTCACCCTCGCCAAACAGGCGGTGCTGAAGCGCATGTAGCGGTGCTCACCGACCGGCCGACAGCGCGCCTGCCCGAAATCGGGCAGGATTCTTGCGAAACCCTCACCGGTACCCCAGGATCTACCGGGTGCACGACGAACTCGTTGATCATCTGACGCGGTCCACGCCCCTCAGCCGGGGCGAGGCGCTGCGCGTGGTCCAGGACGTGCTCGCCTACTTCGACGAGACGACCGAGGAGTACGTCCGTCGCCGCCACCGCGAGCTCCAGGCCCAGGGCCTGGTGAACGCGACGATCTTCGAGCGGATCGAGGCGGACCTGAAATACCGGGCGGTCGCACCGCCGGAGCTCTCGCTCCGCCAGCTGCGCCGCATCGTCTACGGCTGAGAAGCCGAAGAGGAACACGAGGTTTACGTATACATGTGCGGAATCGTCGGATACATCGGCAAGCGTGACGTCGCGCCCCTGCTCCTCGAGGGCCTCCAGCGACTCGAGTACCGCGGCTACGACTCGGCGGGCATCGTCGTCACCTCCCCGAAGGCGACCGGCCTGAAGATGGTCAAGGCCAAGGGCCGGGTCCGCGACCTGGAGGCCAAGGTCCCGGCGCGCTTCAAGGGCACCACCGGCATCGCCCACACCCGCTGGGCCACCCACGGCGCCCCGTCCGACGCCAACGCCCACCCGCACATGTCGGCCGACCAGAAGGTCGCCGTCGTCCACAACGGCATCATCGACAACGCCGCCGACCTGCGCCGCAAGCTGGAGGCGGACGGCGTCGAGTTCCTCTCCGAGACCGACACCGAGGTCCTCGTCCACCTCATCGCCCGCTCCGAGGCGGCGAAGCTGGAGGACAAGGTCCGCGAGACCCTGCGGGTCATCGAGGGCACCTACGGCATCGCCGTGATGCACGCCGACTTCCCCGAGCGCATCGTCGTCGCCCGCAACGGCTCGCCGGTCGTCCTCGGCATCGGCGAGAAGGAGATGTTCGTCGCCTCGGACATCGCCGCGCTGGTGGCCCACACCCGCCAGATAGTCACCCTCGACGACGGTGAGATGGCCACCCTCAAGGCGGACGACTTCCGCACCTACACCACCGAGGGCACCCGCACCACCGCCGAGCCGACCACCGTGGAGTGGGAGGCGGCCTCCTACGACATGGGCGGCCACGACACCTACATGCACAAGGAGATCCACGAGCAGGCGGAGGCCGTGGACCGCGTGCTGCGCGGCCGGATCGACGACCGCTTCTCCACCGTGCACCTCGGCGGCCTCAACCTGGACGCCCGCGACGCGCGGGCCGTGCGCCGGGTGAAGATCCTCGGCTGCGGCACCTCGTACCACGCGGGCCAGATCGGCGCCCAGATGATCGAGGAGCTGGCCCGCATCCCCGCGGACGCCGAGCCCGCCTCCGAGTTCCGCTACCGCAACGCGGTCGTCGACCCCGACACCCTGTACATCGCCGTCTCCCAGTCCGGTGAGACGTACGACGTGCTGGCCGCCGTCCAGGAGCTGAAGCGCAAGGGCGCCCGCGTCCTCGGCATCGTCAACGTGGTCGGCTCGGCGATCGCCCGCGAGGCCGACGGCGGCATGTACGTGCACGCCGGCCCCGAGGTCTGCGTCGTCTCCACCAAGTGCTTCACCAACACCTGCGTCGCCTTCGCGCTGCTCGCCCTGCACCTCGGCCGCACCCGCGACCTCTCCGTGCGCGACGGCAAGCGGATCATCGAGGGCCTGCGCAAGCTGCCCGCGCAGATCGCCGAGATGCTGGAGCAGGAGGAGGACGTCAAGAAGCTGGCCGCGCAGTACGCCGACGCCCGCTCGATGCTCTTCATCGGCCGCGTCCGGGGCTACCCGGTCGCCCGCGAGGCCTCCCTGAAGCTCAAGGAGGTCTCCTACATCCACGCCGAGGCCTACCCGGCCTCCGAGCTGAAGCACGGCCCGCTCGCCCTGATCGAGCCGGCCCTGCCGACGGTCGCGATCGTGCCGGACGACGACCTGCTGGAGAAGAACCGCGCGGCGATGGAGGAGATCAAGGCCCGCAGCGGCCAGATCCTCGCGGTCGCCCACCAGGAGCAGGAGAAGGCCGACCACACCATCGTCGTCCCGAAGAACGAGGACGAGCTGGACCCCATCCTGATGGGCATCCCGCTGCAACTCCTCGCTTACCACACGGCCCTGGCCCTCGGCCGGGACATCGACAAGCCGCGCAACCTCGCCAAGTCGGTGACGGTGGAGTAGCTCTCCCGGGCCGGCCCTCCCGATCCGGCCGGACGCCCAAGACGGGCCCCCGCGTGCGCCACCACGCACCGGGGGCCCGTCCTCGTCGCCGGGGAGCCGCCCGCCCCCCGGCCCGCGCGGTCAGCCGGTGGCCGTCACACCCCGGCGCCCGGCGCGTCGCGGGACGGCCGTCGGCCAGTGGGCCAGGGCCGCGGTCGCCGCGTACCAGGCGACCGCCCCCGCGGCGACCGCGAACCAGCCGCCCGCCTTGCCCAGCACCTCACCGTCCGCGAGGACGGCGATCGCGAGGAGCAGCAGGGACACGCCGAGCAGCCCGTGCGTCGCCTGCCCGAGCAGGTCGCCGCCGGCGGCCGTCAGGGAGAGGGCGACCAGCGCGAACAGGAGCAGGAAGAGCCCCGACGCGTTGGCGGAGACCTGGTGGCCGGCCGAGACGGCCCAGGTGAACCAGAGCGCGCCCAGGACGGCGAAGGCCGTGCCGGTGACGGTGTCCCGGTCGCGCAGGGCCAGCAGACCGGCGACGAACAGCGCGACCCCGCCGACGTACTGAGCGATGGTCACGGCGTCCGCCGCCGTCACGCCGTCGATCACGCCGGTGTGACCGAGGCCGAAGGCCAGCAGGGTGATGCCGAGGGCGAGTCGGCCGACGACGATGGTGGTGGTGCTTCCCGCGGAGACGTCATTGTCCACGGCGGGCTCCCTTCGTGCGGGTGCGTGGTGCGGTGCACCGTATATGCCCTTCACAAGGGCACAAACACCTCTACGCGTCGGTAGGTTCACGCTGCATGACGGGAAGGGACCGGCTCGCCGCCGAGTCCGCTACGGGATGACCACCACGGGCCGCTGCGCCCGCTTGGCGAGCCGTCCGGCGACGGAGCCGAAGAGCCGGCCCACCAGGCCGTGGCTGGACCCGACGACGATGGCGTCCGCCTCGTACTCCCGGCCCACCTCTTCGAGCTCGTGGCAGATGTCGCCGCCGCGCTCGACCAGGATCCAGGGCACCTCGGAGAGGTAGTCCGCGCACGCCAGCTCCAGACCCAGCACCTCGGTGCGGTGGTCCGGCACGTCGACGAAGACGGGCGGCTCGCAGCCGGCCCACACCGTGGTGGGCAGTCGGTTGGCGACATGCACGATGACCAGACCCGAGCCGAGCCGGCAGGCCATGCCGATGGCGTAGGCGAGGGCTCGCTCACTGGACGTGGAACCGTCGAAGCCCACGACGACACCGTGCTTGAAGGCTGGGTCGCAGGACTGGCGTGGCTCTTCGGCCGCCAGGGGCTCGGCCGCCGTAGGCTCGGCGACGGGCCGCTTGCGGTCCGCGGGTTCGAAGAATGAGTGACCGGCCATGGCTGTCTCGGCGTTTTTATCCTCTATGGGGGACGACAGTGAGCGGCGGAGCTGTGTCCGGGAATGGTCTTCCCAAGCCCATACCCCCAAGGGTACGGGGCCACGCCTCCTTCGCCCGGATCCCGCGGATGGTCCGCCGCGGGGTTCACCGGAGCATGCACGAGGGGCGCCCGTAACGCAATGGTTGCTGCGCTGTACAGGCGGTTTGCGCAGGATTCAACTGTCCGTGATCGGTCGTGACCGACGCGCTCCCCGGGCGTTGATCTCCGTGCCGCCAGCCCCAGGGAGCACGCATGTCCGGACCGCACCGCACCGCCCGGCCGCCCTCCGGAGCGACCGAACCCGCGCCCGCCGCGCCGCCCCGGGACGGCGTCACCGATCTCCTCCGCTGGGCGGCCTTCAGCTGCTTCCTCGTCCCGCTGGTGCTCCTCTGGTACGGAGCCTCCTTGGCCGGCACCGCCGGCACGGCCCTGGGCCTGGCCGCCGTCACCGGCGCCTGCCGTCTGCTGCTGCGCCGGTCCGAACGGGTCGCGGCCCGGCAGACGGGCCCGGCCCACGCACCGCGGGCCGGTCACCGGCACCGCGCCGCACCGGCCGCGCGACGGGGCGGACGGCACGCCGGAGAAAACACACCGGTCGGCTGACCGGTTTCCGCGCACGCGTCCGCTCCTTTTCAGCCAACTTCCAGGGGTGGCTCATCCCTGCCCCCCACCACCCCCCATCCCCCGTTCCACCTGCACGGAAAGGGTCTCAGGGGCCCTGCGCACCCTACGGGGATTGGCCACTGACACAAGGCGCACTTCCCTGTGGCGCCCCGGAGTGCAACGCTTCGTGATCGACTGCTTCACGCCAAGTTGCCATGTCGACAATGTCCCAAGTGCCGAACCGGCCACCTCGGCACGACCGGACACAGTAGATTCGATCTTGACTGTCTACGGCGGGGGACTCGTGCAGGACCGAGGGGAAACGTGCTGGAGCGACAGGCCCGACCAGTTAGGGGCGCCGCGACCACCGAGGGGGGCTTAGCAGTTATGAGCCACGACTCCACTGCCGCGCCGGAAGCCGCGGCCCGGAAGCTCTCCGGGCGACGCCGCAAGGAGATCGTCGCAGTGCTGCTGTTCAGCGGCGGTCCCATCTTCGAGAGTTCCATACCGCTGTCGGTGTTCGGGATCGACCGCCAGGACGCCGGCGTACCGCGCTACCGACTACTGGTGTGCGCCGGTGAGGAAGGCCCCCTGCGGACCACAGGGGGACTGGAACTCACCGCGCCCCAGGGGCTGGAGGCGATCGCCCGCGCAGGGACGGTCGTCGTGCCCGCCTGGCGGTCGATCACCTCGCCGCCACCGGAGGAAGCCCTCGACGCCCTGCGCAGGGCGCACGAGGAGGGTGCCCGCATCGTCGGCCTGTGCACCGGCGCGTTCGTGCTGGCGGCGGCCGGGCTGCTCGACGGCCGGCCCGCCACCACCCACTGGATGTACGCGCCGACGCTGGCCAAGCGCTATCCGTCGGTCCATGTCGATCCGCGCGAGCTGTTCGTGGACGACGGGGACGTGCTGACGTCGGCGGGCACGGCCGCGGGCATCGACCTGTGCCTGCACATCGTGCGCACCGACCACGGCAACGAGGCGGCCGGCGCGCTGGCCCGCCGCCTGGTGGTACCGCCGCGCCGCGCGGGCGGACAGGAGCGCTACCTCGACCGGTCTTTACCGGAGGAGATCGGCGCCGACCCGCTCGCCGAGGTCGTCGCCTGGGCGCTGGAGCACCTCCACGAGCAGTTCGACGTGGAGACGCTGGCGGCCCGCGCGTACATGAGCCGGCGCACCTTCGACCGGCGGTTCCGATCGCTGACCGGCAGCGCGCCGCTGCAGTGGCTGATCACCCAGCGGGTGCTCCAGGCGCAGCGCCTGCTGGAGACGTCGGACTACTCGGTCGACGAGGTCGCGGGCCGCTGCGGCTTCCGCTCACCGGTCGCCCTGCGCGGCCACTTCCGCCGGCAGCTCGGCTCGTCGCCGGCCGCCTACCGGGCCGCCTACCGGGCGCGCCGCCCCCAGGGCGAGCGTCCGGTGGACCCGGAGTCCGGCGCCGAGGGGGTCTCCCGGGCCCCCGTGCCGCCGGAGAACGGGGCCCTGCCGTCGGAGGGCGCGGTCCCGTACCAGACCCGCCGCACGGCAGCACCGATGCCGGCGGCGGCCGGCCTGCCGGGGCCGCGCAGCGCACCGTGACATGACACCGCCCACGCCGGACGGCCCCACCCGGGCCGTCCGGCACCGCGGCTTGCGGGGGGGGGCTACTGCCCGTCGGGGGTTACGGCCCGTAGAGGGCTACGACCCGGTCGGGCACCCCGGCCGTCCGGCGTTCCCGGCCCGTTCCGCACTCCCGGCCCGTCCGGCGCCCCCAGTCCCTTGGGCACTCCGCCCGCTCGGCCCTCCACTCCCCCGACCCGCTCCTACGCGCGTCCCGGCGCCGAGTGCGAGGGCGGACGGCGCCGGCCGGTCGCGGCGGGACGCGGGGCACGGGCGCAGGGGCGGTACCCGGGGTGCGGCACAGGGGCGGGACCCGGGGCTCGGGACCCGGGGCGTCGGCCTCGTGCCAGGCCGACGCCGACGCCGGGGGACCGGACCGCGGGCGCCCGCCGTAGGGTGTCCGCATGAACGATCGCATGGTGTGGATCGACTGCGAGATGACCGGCCTCTCGCTGTCCGACGACGCGCTCATCGAGGTTGCCGCCCTCGTCACCGACTCCGAGCTGAACATCCTCGGCGAGGGTGTCGACATCGTCATCCGTCCGCCGGAGCGGGCGCTGGAGACGATGCCGGAGGTGGTGCGTCAGATGCACACCGCGTCCGGCCTGCTCGCCGAGCTCGACGGCGGCACGACCCTCGCCGACGCCGAGGCGCAGGTCCTCGCGTACGTGCGCGAACACGTGAAGGAACCGGGCAAGGCCCCGCTGTGCGGCAACTCCGTCGGCACCGACCGCGGCTTCCTGCTGCGGGACATGGCCACGCTGGAGAGCTACCTCCACTACCGCATCGTCGACGTCTCCTCGATCAAGGAGCTGGCCCGCCGCTGGTACCCGCGGGCGTACTTCAACAGCCCCGAGAAGAACGGCAACCACCGCGCGCTCGCCGACATCCGCGAGTCCATCGCCGAGCTCCGCTACTACCGCGAGGCCGTCTTCGTCCCGCAGCCGGGCCCCGACTCCGACACCGCGAAGGCGATCGCCGCCAAGCACGTGGTGCGCGCCCCGTAGGGGCACCGGCCCGGCCCGCGGCGGCGCCGGGAAAAGGCTGGCGCGAGCACCCCTTCGGACCCTGTACACTTTTTCTCAGCCGGTCGGGGAAGCCCACCACACGGGATTCCAGCGCCGGCCTCGGTGGGTGTAGCTCAGTTGGTAGAGCACCTGGTTGTGGTCCAGGTGGCCGCGGGTTCAAGTCCCGTCACTCACCCTGAAAGATCAGCCGGTGCCCCTCGCAAGAGGGGCACCGGCTGATCGCGTTCCCGGGCCGCCGGGGCCGCACGCCTCCGCGCGGCCCCTCCCCCGCCCTCACGACGACCTGCGCTCCACCAGCTCCGTCGCCAGCACCACCTGATGGCGGTCCAGGCCGCGCGAGACCGCCGGCCGGCGGTCCGCGATCTCGGTCAGCAGCAGGTCGATCATCGCGCGGCCCATCCCCTCGATGGGCTGCCGCACACTGGTCAGCGGCGGCTCCATGTGACGGGCGATGGCCGAGTCGTCGTAGCCGACCAGCGCCACGTCGTCCGGGATGCGCCGGCCCGCCTCGCGCAGGACCTGACCCGCTCCGGCCGCGGTGACGTCCGAGGCGGCGAAGACCGCGTCCACGTCGGGGCGGCGGCGCAGCAGCTCCGCCATGGCGCGGCGCCCGCCCTCCTCGGTGAAGTCCCCCGCCTCGATCAGCCCCTCGTCCGGCTCGTGGCCCGCGTCGCGCAGGGCTTCCCGGTAGCCGTCGACGCGCCGCTGGGCGCCGTAGACGTCGAGGCGGCCGGTGATGTGCGCTATGCGGCGACGCCCCCGGGCCAGCAGGTGCTCGACGGCCGAGCGGGCGCCGCCGAAGTTGTCCGAGTCCACCGACGCCAGCGACTCCGCGGCCGAGCGCGGGCCGCTGATCACCGCGGGGATCTCCAGCTGGGACAGCAGGTCGGGCAGCGGGTCGTCGGCGTGCACCGAGACCAGCAGCACCCCGTCCACCCGGTGCGCCGCCAGGTACTGGGCGAGGCGCTGCCGCTCGCGGTCACTGCCCGCGAAGATCAGCAGCAGCTGCATCTCGGTGTCGGACAGCTCGGAGCCGACACCCTTCAGCATGTCCGAGAAGTACGGTTCCGCGAAGAAGCGCGTCTCCGGCTCGGGCACGACCAGCGCGATCGCGTCCGTGCGGTTGGCGGCCAGCGCACGGGCCGCCGTGTTCGGGACGTAGCCCAGCTCCGCGACCGCCGCCTCGACAGCCGCCCGGGTCGCGTCGCTGACCCGGGGGGAGCCGTTGATCACCCGGGAGACCGTGCCGCGGCCGACGCCCGCCCGTGCCGCCACCTCTTCGAGGGTGGGCCGGCCACCGCTCCGCCCACGCGCTCCGTGGCTTGCCATCGGCTCCGCCTCCCGTCGAGACCCCGCACTCTGCGGCTGGCCTGGAATTTAACAGGCCGGTCGGGTCTAATGACCGGCTCCGGGCCCGCCACCCGTCGCCGGGAGGCGTCCCATCGCCGCTCGCAACGTCCAGTTAACAGGCCGATAACTGAACGCACTTCGTCGCGTCCGTTCCCTTGACACCCCCGCCCGGACCGACGACTCTTCAACACATCACTTGTGGGAGCGCTCCCACACTACCTGGCACATACACATCCCGCACGTTCCCCGCCCGAGCCGCAGCGTCGAACGAACCACATGAAGCAGCGGGTCCAACCCAGTAGTTGGCCGGGGGGTCGGCACGTCAGGGCAACAGGAGGACGCAATGCGAGCAGCACGCACACGAACCGCCCGCAGAGCGGTGGTCATCGCGGCCGTCGCGTCGCTGGGCGCCGGGCTGCTGGCCGGCTGTGCCGACGACGGCAAGGACGAGGACAACTCTTCCTCGGGCGACAGCAGCGGCAAGACCACCATCACCCTCGGCCTGTTCGGCACCATGGGCTTCAAGGAGGCCGGGCTCTACGAGGAGTACGAGAAGCTCAACCCGGACATCAACATCGAGGAGACGGTCACCGAGCGGAACGAGAACTACTACCCCGCTCTGGTCAACCACCTCACCACCGACAGCGGTCTCCAGGACGTCCAGGCCATCGAGGTCGGCAACATAGCCGAGGTCGTCAACACCCAGGCCGACAAGTTCGTCGACCTGTCCAAGGTCGAGGGCGTGCAGCCCGCCGGCTGGCTGGACTGGAAGTGGAAGCAGGGCGTCACCAAGGACGGCCAGGCGGTCGGCCTCGGCACCGACATCGGCCCGATGGCCATCTGCTACCGCAAGGACCTCTTCGAGAAGGCGGGTCTGCCGACCGACCGGGACGAGGTCAGCGCGCTGTGGGCGGGCGACTGGAAGAAGTTCATCGCGGCCGGTGAGAAGTACAAGAAGGGCGCCGGCAAGGACACCTACTTCATGGACTCGCCCGGCGGCCTGATCAACGCCATCCTCGGCGGTGAAGAGGAGAAGTTCTACGACGCCTCGGGCAAGGTCATCTACAAGGACAACCCCGCCGTCAAGGAGGCCTTCGACCTGACCGCGGAGGCGGCCGAGAAGGACCTGGTGCAGGCGCAGACCCAGTTCCAGCCGTCCTGGGAGCAGACCATCTCCAACAACCTGTTCGCCACCGTGGCCTGCCCGCCGTGGATGATCGGCACCATCAAGGGCAAGTCGCAGCCCGACGCGGCCGGCAAGTGGGACGTGGCCGCGGCGCCCACCGCCGGCAACTGGGGCGGCTCCTTCCTGGGCGTGCCCAAGAGCGGCAAGAACGTCGAGGAGGCGCAGAAGTTCGTCGCCTGGCTGACTGCGCCGGAGCAGCAGGCCAAGCTCTTCGCCGTGCAGGGCAGCTTCCCGAGCGCGCCGGCCGCGTACGAGATGCCGCAGGTGAAGGACGCCAAGAACGAGATGACCGGTGACTCGCCGATCGGCGACATCTTCGCCAAGGCCGCCGAGGCCATCCCGGCCCAGGTGATCGGCCCGAAGGACCAGATCATCCAGCAGGGTCTGACGGACAACGGCGTCATCCTCGTCACCCAGGGCAAGTCGCCCAAGGAGGCCTGGGAGAACGCCACCAAGACCATCGACAACAACCTGGAGAAGTGACCGGAATGACCACCCGGCACGACACCGCCGCGCCCCCCGTCAAGGGGGGCGCGGCCCCGGGCCGGCCGCCCGGTGACGCGGCCTCCCCCGAGGAGGCGAGGAAACGGGCCCGGCTCTCCCGCCGCTGGCAGCGGGACCTGCGCTGGAGCCCGTACGCCTTCGTCTCCCCGTTCTTCCTGCTCTTCGCGGCCTTCGGCCTGTTCCCGCTGCTCTACACCGGCTGGGCCTCGCTGCACACGGTGGAGCTGACCGCGCCCACCGACATGAAGTGGGTGGGCCTGGACAACTTCACCAGGATCTTCGACGACGAGTTCTTCTGGAACGCCGCGCAGAACACGCTGACCATCGGCGTCATCTCCACGGTGCCGCAGCTGCTGATGGCGATGGGCCTGGCGCACATCCTCAACTACAAGCTGCGCGGTTCCACCTTCTACCGCGTCGTGATGCTCGCGCCGTACGCGACGTCCATCGCCGCCGCGTCGCTGGTCTTCGTGCTGCTCTTCGGCCGCGACTACGGCATGATCAACTGGGCACTCGACCTGGTCGGCCTCGACAAGATCGACTGGCAGAGCGACAAGTGGCCGTCCCAGATCGCCGTCTCGTCGATCGTCATCTGGCGCTGGACCGGCTACAACGCGCTGATCTACCTGGCCGCGATGCAGGCGATCCCGCAGGACCTGTACGAGTCGGCGGCGCTGGACGGTGCCAGCCGGTGGCGGCAGTTCATCCACGTCACGCTGCCCCAGCTGCGTCCGACGATCCTCTTCACGGTCGTCGTGTCGACCATCGGCGCCTCGCAGCTGTTCGGCGAGCCGCTGCTGTTCGACGCCAACAAGGGCGCCTCGGGCGGCTCCCAGCACCAGTTCCAGACGCTCGGCCTGTACCTGTACGAGCAGGGCTGGATCAACCAGCACCTGGGCCGCGCCTCCGCGATCGCCTGGACGATGTTCCTGATCCTCATCGTGATCGGGATCGTCAACTACGTCATCTCGCGCCGGTTGCGCGCCAGTAGTTAAGGAGAACCGGCCGTGACGACGACCCTGACGAAACCCCCGGCCGAGCCGGTGCCCGAGCCGCCCAGGCGGGGCCGGCGCCGGTCCAAGTCGGCCCGGGCCGGCGGCCAGATGCACGCCGGTCCCATCGCGTACATCATCCTCGCCCTGTTCACCCTGGGCTCGCTGTT
Source organism: Streptomyces sp. NPDC041968 (assembly GCF_055589025.1). Classification (NCBI taxonomy): domain Bacteria; kingdom Bacillati; phylum Actinomycetota; class Actinomycetes; order Kitasatosporales; family Streptomycetaceae; genus Streptomyces; species Streptomyces sp. NPDC041968. Next base: position 1,036,741 of record NZ_JBVJCB010000001.1, read on the forward strand.
CCCGCTGGTGTGGACGGCGATCGCCGCGTCCCGCGACAACCAGCGGCTGGCCCAGACGCCGCCGCCGTTCTGGTTCGGCGGCAACCTCTTCGACAAGATCGAGATCGCCTGGACCGACGCCAACATGGGCGAGGCGATCCTCAACACCACCATCGTCGCGGGGATCTCGGCGGTCACCGTCGTCTTCCTGTCGACGATCGCCGGCTTCGCCTTCGCCAAGCTGAAGTTCCGCGGCCGCAGCGCGCTGATGCTGACCGTGGTCGGCACGATGATGATCCCGCCGCAGCTCAGCATCATTCCGCTGTACATGATGGTGGCCGAGCTGGACTGGACCGACCAGCTCCAGGCGGTGATCTTCCCGTCGCTGGTCAGCGCGTTCGGCGTGTTCTTCATGCGGCAGTACCTGCTCCAGGCGCTGCCGGACGAGATCATCGAGGCCGCGCGCGTGGACGGGGCCGGCAGCTGGCGCGTGATCTGGCACGTGGTGTTCCCGGCGGCGCGGCCCGCGATGGCCGTGCTGGGCATGCTGATGTTCGTGCAGGTGTGGAACGACTTCCTGTGGCCGTTCCTGGTGCTGACGCAGAACGGCAACCCGACCGTCCAGGTGGCGGTGGCGGGCCTCGGCCGCGGCTTCACCCCGGACCAGGCCCTGATCATGGGTGGCGCGCTGCTCGGCACGCTGCCCCTGCTGCTGGTCTTCGCGATCTTCGGCAAGCAGATCGTGGGCGGCATCATGCAGGGCGCCGTCAAGGGCTGACACCCCACCCCGGGGGCCGGGTCACCGTCGTCCCGGCCCCGTCCTCCCCCTCGTCCTTCCCACCCGTCGGTCTTCCACGACCCGTCACGACCTGCTATGGGAGCGCTTCCATGCTTGAGTCCGCAAAGCCGGTGACCCCGGTGACCTTCCCGCCCGCCTTCCTCTGGGGAGCCGCCACCTCGGCGTACCAGATCGAGGGCGCGGTGCGGGAGGACGGCCGTACCCCCTCGATCTGGGACACCTTCAGCCATACGCCAGGGAAGACCGCCGGCGGGGACCACGGTGACATCGCTGTCGACCACTACCACCGCTACCGCGACGACGTGGCGCTGATGGCGGAGCTGGGGCTGGGCGCGTACCGCTTCTCCATCTCCTGGCCGCGGGTGCAGCCGACCGGCCGCGGGCCCGCCGTCCAGCGGGGCCTGGACTTCTACCGCCGTCTGGTGGACGAGCTGCTGGCCGCCGGGATCAGGCCGGCCGTCACCCTCTACCACTGGGACCTGCCGCAGGAGCTGGAGGACGCGGGCGGCTGGCCCGCGCGGGACACGGCATACCGGTTCGCCGAGTACGCGCAGATCGTCGGCGAGGCGCTCGGCGACCGGGTGGAGCAGTGGATCACGCTCAACGAGCCCTGGTGCGCGGCCTTCCTGGGCTACGCCTCCGGGGTGCACGCGCCCGGCCGGACCGACCCGCTGGCCTCGCTGCGCGCCGCGCACCACCTGAACCTGGCCCACGGCCTGGGCACGGTGGCCCTGCGCTCGGTGATGCCGGCCCGCAACTCGGTCGCGATCAGCCTCAACACCTCCGTCGTCCGGCCGCTGTCGCGGCAGCCCGCGGACCAGGCGGCGGCGCGGAAGATCGACGACCTCTCCGGCGGGATCTTCCACGGCCCGATCCTGCACGGCGCCTATCCCCAGACGCTGCTGGAGGCGACGGCACCGGTCACCGACTGGTCCTTCGTCGAGGACGGCGACCTGGGCCTGATCCGCCAGCCGATCGACGCGATCTGCCTCAACTACTACACGCCCACCGTGGTGTCGGCCGCCGACGCCGACTCGCGCGCCCCGCGGGCCGACGGCCACGGCGCGAGCGACCACTCGCCGTGGCCCGCCGCCGAGGACGTCGCCTTCCACCAGCCGCCGGGCGAGCGCACGGAGATGGGCTGGAGCGTCGACCCGACCGGCCTGCACGAGCTGATCATGCGCTACAGCCGTGAGGCCCCGGGCCTGCCGCTGTACATCAGCGAGAACGGTGCCGCCTACGACGACAAGCCCGGCGCGGACGGCACGGTGCACGACCCCGAGCGGGTCGCCTACCTCGACGGCCACCTGAGGGCGGTGCGCCGGGCCATCACCGACGGCGCCGACGTGCGCGGCTACTACCTGTGGTCGCTGCTGGACAACTTCGAGTGGGCCTACGGCTACGAGAAGCGGTTCGGCGCGGTGTACGTCGACTACGCCTCCCAGCAGCGCACCCCGAAGTCGAGCGCCCTCTGGTACGGGCGGGCGGCCCGCACGGGGACGCTGCCGCCGGTGGACGCGGCCGAGTAGACCACCGCACCCGGGGGGGAGCGGTGGCGGGGCGCGGCATCCGGGGGGTGCCGCGCCCCGCTTTGCGTGCTCCGCGCTCACTCACGGGCGGCGAGGGCCTTCTTCGACAGCCGGCCGAGTCCCCTGTGGCTCGGCGAACCTCACGAGCTGGGTGGCGTCGTCGACCTGAGGGAGGAGATCAGCCGGGGGTTGCGGCGGCGTCGGACCGGGCCCCGGTGCCCGCGCCGGGCCGGCGCCGCCCGTCCGTCCAGCTGTATCCAGATGCGTACTTCGGTGCCGCCGAGCACGGAGGAGCCGATCCGGACGTCGCCGCCCGTGGACTCCGCCAGCCTGCGCACGATGTCCAGGCCGAGGCCGGTCGACCCGTCGTGGCCCGAACCCCGGCCGCGGGCCATCGCCGCCTCGGGGTCGGGTATGCCGGGCCCCGCGTCCGAGACCAGCACGATCACCGCGTCCTCCCCGTTGTGCAGGTCGACGGCGAAGGCCGTGCCCTCGGCGGTGTGCCGGAAGACGTTGCCGAGCAGGGCGTCGAGGGAGGCGGCCAGGTCGGCGCGGGCCACGGGGATGCGCACCGGACGGTCGGCCCCGGCCACGCGCCACTTGCGGCCCTCGTCCTCGGCGAGCGCGGACCAGAACCCCATCCGCTCCCGGACCACCTCGGCCGCGTCGCACCCGGCGCCGGGACCGGCCGCGGCCGTCTGCGGCTTGGCGTCCCGGGCGGTGCGGATGATCGTGTCGACCTCGCGCTCCAGTTGTTCGACGGCGGCCCGGGTCTGCTCGGCGGCCGGTCCCTCGCCGAGCGAGGCCGCGTTGAGCCGCAGCACGGTCAGCGGGGTGCGCAGGCGGTGGGAGAGGTCGGCGGCCAGTTCCCGTTCGTTGGCCAGGAGCTGGACGACCTGGTCGGCCATGGAGTTGAAGGCGACCGCCGCGAGCCGCAGTTCGTTCGGCCCCTCCTCCGGCACCCGGGCGCCCAGCTTGCCCTCCCCCAGTTCGTGGGCGCCCTCCACCAGGCGCCGCGCGGGCTGCACCATGCGCACGCCCAGCCGGTCGGCGACCGCCACCGAGCCGACGATCAGGGCGACGCCGACCCCGGCGAGCACCGCCCACGCCGTCGCGACGCCGTTGGTGACCGCGGACTCCGGGACGTACACCTCGACCACGGCGATCTCACCGGTGCTGAGCGCGACCGGCTGGAGCAGCGCGAAGCCGCCGGACACCTCGGTGGTGGAGGCACGGCCCATCTCCCGGACGGCGGCGATGTCCTCGTCCCCCACGCGCCTGCGGCCGATCTCGGTGCCGGGCCGTGCTCCGCCGTCCGTGCCGTCGGCCCGCGCACCGGGCGCCGGAAGGTGCACGGCCATCCCGGCGTCGGAGCCGGCGGAGGCGACGACGCGTTCCAACTGGTCGCGATCGGTGGTGATGGACAGCGCCGGGGCGACGGCGGCGGCCTCCCGCTCGGCGCCCGCGAAGGCCCGGTCCCGGGCCATCTCGCGGATGACGAGGCCGAGCGGGACCGCGAAGGCGACCACGACCATCGCGGTGACCGCCAAGGACACCTTGACCAGGGCCCATCTCATCGTGGCGGCTCCACCGCGGACGGGTCCGCGGGCCGGTCGGCGGGCGGTTCCAGCTTCACGCCGACACCGCGCAGGGTGTGCAGGTAACGGGGCCGGGCCGCGGTCTCGCCGAGCTTGCGCCGCAGCCAGGACAGATGGACGTCGATGGTCTGGTCGTCGCCGTAGGACTGCTGCCAGACCTCGGCGAGCAGCTCCCTGCGGGGGACGACCACGCCCGGGCGTCCGGCCAGGAAGGCGAGCAGGTCGAACTCACGGCGGGTCAGGTCGAGCCGGGCGCCGTCCAGTTCGGCCTGGCGGCGCAGCGGGTCGACGGTGAGTCCGCCGACCCGGATGACGGTCGACGGCGCCGCCTCGGCCGGGCCGGACCTGGCCCGGCGCAGGACGGCCGCCATCCGGGCCGACAGGTGCTCCACGGAGAACGGCTTGGTGAGGTAGTCGTCCGCGCCCGCGTTCAACAGCCGTACGACCTCCGCCTCGTCGTCCCGGGCGGTGGCGACGATCACCGGGACGTCGGTGATGCCGCGCAGCATCTTCAGCGCCTCGGAGCCGTCCAGATCGGGCAGTCCGAGGTCCAGGATCACCACGTCGAAGCGGAAATGGGCGACCTCGCGCAGCGCCTCCAGTGCCGTACCCACGCTGCGCACGGTGTGTGCGGCGTCGGTCAGGTGCCGGATGAGCGCCGAGCGTACGAACTGGTCGTCCTCGACCACGAGCACACTTGCCATGGGCGGCACCGTACGCCATGCGGACGAGCCCGGTGCGGGCCTGTGGACAACTCCGGTCCGCACCCGGGCCCTTGCCGTTCCGCCCGCGCAGGGGCGACACGCGTGTGACGCGTGAGGCAGTATGGCCGCGATGCGCAGAGGACTCGTACACGTACTGGCCTGGCTGCTCGCCACGGGCGCGGCGGTCACCCTGTCGTGGTGGGGCGTCCACACGGTGATGGCGGGCACGGCCTACGACGCGCCCCGCGCGCTGCCCATCACGGCGGCCGACGCGTCCGTGCGGGACACCCGTGAGCCGGACGGTGCCGCGGACTCGGTGCCGTCGGTGTCGTCCACCCGGCGGCCGTCGCCGTCGGGCAGCGCCTCGCCCACCCGGAGCGGGACACCTCGCGAGCCGGACCCCGCACCGTCGCGGAAGGCGACGCCCTCCGCCCCCGCCGCGTCCGAGCACTCCCCCACGGCGTCCGGCCGCGTCCGGAGCTACGACACGGACGGCGGCCGCGCGGTCTTCGACCTCGGTACGTCCTCCGCGTCCCTGGTGTCGGCGACGCCTGGGGCCGGCTGGTCGATGCAGGTGTGGAAGACGGAGTCGTGGATCCGGGTGGAGTTCACCTCGGGCGCCGACCGGGTGTCGGTGTTCTGCACCTGGCACGACGGGCCGCCGCGGGTGGAGATCGGGAGCTACTGAGTCACTGGAAGACGGAGGCCGGCGGGGCGGGCGAGGCCACCGCCGCCGCGTCCGTCACGGGTGCGGCCCCGCCGGCGAAGTCGGTCAGCGCGCGGCCGTGCTCCACGCGCGCCGGGTGGGGGTCGGAGGCGGCCCGGCGGGTGAGTTCACCGACCGGCAGCGGCTGGTCGGAGGCGACGAGGACCGCGTTGCCGAACCGTCTGCCGCGCAGCACGGCCGGGTCGGCGACGAGCGCGAGCTGCGGGAACCGGGCGGCGGCGGTGGCGATCTGGCCGCGCAGGTGGGCGAGGGGCGGGCCGTCGGCGATGTTGGCGGCGTAGACCCCGCCGGGCGCGAGGACGCGCCGGACCTCGTCGAGGAACTCGGTGGACGTCAGGTGGGCCGGTGTCCTGGCCCCGCTGAACACGTCCGCGAGGACCAGCCGCGCCCAGCCGTCGGGCACCTTCGCCAGCCCGGCGCGGGCGTCGGCGGAGCGCACCCGGATGCGTGCGCCGGGGTCCGGCGGCAGCTCACGCCGGACCAGCTGGACGAGGCCCGCGTCCCGCTCGACGACCTGCTGGGTGGAGCGGGGGCGGGTGGCGGCCACGTAGCGGGCGAGGGTGAAGGCGCCCCCGCCGAGGTGCACGGCCTGGACGGGCTTGCCGGGCGGGGCGGCCAGGTCGATGACGTGTCCGAGGCGGCGCTGGTACTCGAAGGAGAGGTACGCCGGGTCGTCGAGGTCGACGTGCGACTGGGGGGCGCCGTCGATCAGCAGGGTCCAGGCCCTGGGCCGCTCCCGGTCCGGGACCAGCTCGGCGAGCCCGCCGTCGACGTGCTCGGCGACGGTTTCGGCGGCAGCGCGCCCGCGGCGGGCGTTCCTGGACTTTCCCATCGGGCCATTATCGGACCGCCCGCCGACCGCGGGTCGAGGGGTGGCTCAGCGGCAGCTGTCGGCGGCCTCGATCAGCCGGGCCGCCTCGCCCAGCGCGGCCCGCAGCACGGCCGGGTCGGTCGCGAGGTCGGCCTCGCCGGGCGGCACCAGCCAGCCCGAGCCCTCGACGGGGGGCTGGGGGTCCGGGACGAGGCGCAGTCCCCGGCCGTCCGTCTCCGTGCAGGTGCTGCCCGGCACGTCCCAGGCGGCGGCCGTGCCGGAGGGCACCAGGAACCCCAGGGTGTCGCAGCCGTCGTCGTGGATCACCGGCCCCACTCCCTCGCCGGCGCCCCGCCTGAGGATGTCGACCGCCTCCAGACCCTGCCGGGTCGGCACGGTCACGACGTCGCAGGCGTCGCAGGGGGGATCGCTGCTTGGTCTGGTATCCATCCCGGCCTCCACCACGGAACTCCTCCTCGGACGAGCGGGTCGGGAGTCGGGGGTCTCCCGGTCCACAGGGTCCAACGCGTCAGGCCGTCAACGGCTACGGCGGAAGTCAGCCGCAAAGGATGGCAGTTCATGGCAGATCGTGGATGGGATATCCGGTTTGTAGGCAAACACCGCGTAGTCGCACCGTCACAGCAGGTACGTTCTTGCTCGCCGGACGCGAGGGTGACAAGCGGAGCAATCCGCACAAGTCGCCTTCGCTCCGGCATGGTTCGACGGTTCGCACGAGAGGACCCGGCCATGGCGTCGTCGACGGTGACCTCCGCCCAGCCCGACCGGCCCCCGCGGCCCAACCTTGCCTTCCGGCGGTTGCGCGGGAAGCGCTCGCCGGCCGAGTTCGCGGCGGCGGTGCGCCGGGCCGCCCGCGAGATCGGCGAGCGGGTCAGCTGTGACGCGCGCTACGTCGGCCGGGTCGAGGCGGGTGAGATCCGGTGCCCCAACTACGCGTACGAGCGGGTGTTCCTCCACATGTTCCCCGGCCGCACGCTCACCGACCTGGGGTTCGCGCCCCGCTCGTCGGTCCGCGGGCGCCGGGCGCGCACCGCCGAGGACGCGCTCCCGGCGCACCTCGGCGGGGCGCCGCACGCCTCGTGTGAGACAAGAGGCGTGGCCGAGCCCTATGGGCTCCATGAGCTGCATCGGCTGCATGCGCCGTCTGAGCCGTGTGACACGCAGGACCCGTACCACACGCACGACAACAACGAGGAGAGCGACGTGCTGCGTCGCGCATTCATGACGAGCGGTGCCACGATGGCCGCCGCCTCGCTGGGCCCTCTGGGGCTCGCCCTCGACGCCGCGGCGGCGGGACGCCCCGTGCGCCGGGCGGGGGCAGGCGACGCGGGCGCGCTGGAGGAGGCCGTCCGCCGGATCCGGCTGCTCGACGACCGGCACGGCGCGGACGGTCTCTACCGGCGTGCGACGGCCCCGCTGCGCACCGCCTACGCGCTCCTGGACGCCGGCGCGACCCGGCAGGCGACGGCCGACCGGCTCTACTCGGGCGCCGGGGAACTGGCGATCTCCGTGGGCTGGCTGGCACACGACTCCGGGCGCTTCGACGACGCGCGCTCCCATTACGCCGAGGCCCTCGCCACCGCCCGGGTGACGGGCGACCCGGGGCTGGAGGCGCACGCCTTCTGCAACATGGCGTTCCTCGCCCGTGACGCCGGGCGTCCCCGCGAGGCGGTGCGGGCGGCGCAGGCCGCGCAGCGCGCCGCCCGTCCGCTGGGCTCGGCGCGGCTGATGTCCCTGCTCGCGTTGCGCGAGGCAGGCGGCTGGGCCGGGCTCGCCGACCGGGTCGGCTGCGAACAGGCGCTGGCCCGCGCGCAGGCCTTCTTCGGGCGGGGTGTCTCGGACGCCGACCCCGAGTGGATGAGCTTCTACGGCGAGGCCGAGCTGGCGGGACTGGAGGCCCAGTGCTGGTCCACCCTGGGCGACTGGCCGCGTGCGGCCCGGCACGCGCGCCGCGCCGCCGATTCGCAGGACCCGCACTTCACCCGCAACCTCGCGCTGTACACGGCGGAACTCGCGGACGACCTCGCCCGCGGCGGCCGCCCCGACGAGGCGGCCGGGGCGGGCCTGAGGGTCCTGGACCTGCTGGGCGAGGTCCAGTCGTCCCGCATTCACACGATGCTGGCGGGCACGGCCCGGGTGCTGCTGCCGCACCGGCGGGCGTCGGGGGTGTCGGCCTTCCTGGAACGCCACGCGTCACTGCCGCGCACGGCATGACCTTCGTCACCGCGGGGTGCCTCCGGCGGTGAGCAAGGATGTCTCGCGGTGTCGACAGCGAGGGGTGGCCGCTGGTCCGCGCCTTCCGACCGCCGTCCGCCGCGCTCGGTGCGCGGCGGCGCGGCGGCACGGCAGCACGGCGCTGCGGGCTGCGGGCTACGTGCCACGGCCACCGCCACCGCCACGGACCACGGCAGCACAGCCGCACGGCGCGCTACGGCAGCACAGCGGGACCGCGGAACCGCGGAACCGCGGTGCTTCGGTCAGCCCGCCAGGTGTCCCAGGTCGTTCCAGCTCTCCAGGGCCGGTTCCCCGTAGGCCCAGCCCAGCACCGACAGCGACGTCGGGTTCAGGCGTATCCGGGCCGCGAAGTCCAGCGGCAGCCCCAGCCACCGCGCCCCGATCGACCGCAGGATGTGCCCGTGGGCGAAGACCAGCACGTCGCGGTCCGCCTCGCGCGCCCAGGCGACGACCTCGTCCGCACGCGCGGTGACGTCCGCCAGGCTCTCCCCGTCCGGGACCCCGTCCCGCCAGATCAGCCAGCCGGGCCGCACGGCCTGGATCTCGGCCGGCGTCATGCCCTCGTACGCCCCGTAGTCCCATTCCATCAGCGTGTCCCAGGGCCGGGCGCGGTCACCGAAGCCGGCGAGTTCGCAGGTCTCCCGCGCGCGGGCGAGGGGGCTGGTGCGCACCTCGAGGCCGGGCAGCCCGTCGAGCGGCGCCCGGTGCAGCCGCTCGCCGAGCAGCTTGGCTCCGCGCCGGCCCTCCTCCAGCAGCGGCACATCGGTCCTGCCGGTGTGCTTGCCGGACAGCGACCACTCGGTCTGTCCGTGCCGGGCCAGCAGGATGCGCGGTGCCATGAAGGGGCCTTTCCGGGAGGAATGTCATAGGGGCCCCTCCATCATCGCGCACCCCCCGCGCGGGCAACCCGGGGGGCGATCGCGGCGTCTTCCAGGGCCGAGGGCGTCCCGTGAGGCGGGCCCGGCAAGGCCGTAGAGTGGCACGTCCGTGTCGGTCCAGGCGCGCGCGAGAACGAAGGGGGAGGGCGATCGGATTGCCGCACACCAGGACACCGGGCACCGATGCGCCCCCGAGGTCCCGACCGCGCTGGTGGACCGAGCTGCCGCTCATCCTCCTCGTCTACGCCTGCTACTCCGCGGGCCGTCTGATGGTGCGGGGCGACGAGGCGGACGCGGTCGAGCACGGGCTGGCGATCCTGCGCGTGGAGAAGGCCCTCTTCCTGAACGCGGAGCACCCGCTCAACCGGCTCTTCACCCGCGAACCCTGGATAGGGATACCGGCCGACTTCTGGTACGCGTCGCTGCACTACCTGATCACCCCGCTGATCCTGATATGGATCTTCCGCTCGCGCACGGTCCGCTACCGGGCCGCCCGCACCTGGCTGATGACCTCCACCTTCATCGGCCTCATCGGCTTCACCCTGCTCCCGACCTGCCCGCCCCGGCTGCTGGAGGCGGGCCACGGCTTCGTCGACACGATGGCGCAGTACAGCACGTACGGCTGGTGGGGCGGCGAGGCGAGCGCGCCGCGCGGTCTGGGCGGGATGACCAACCAGTACGCGGCCATGCCGAGCCTGCACGTGGGCTGGTCGCTGTGGTGCGGGGTGATGCTGTGGCGCTACGGCGGCACCCGCGCGACGAAGGTGGCCGGCGTCCTCTACCCGCTGGTGACCACGATCGTGGTGATGGGCACCGCGAACCACTACTTCCTCGACGCGGTCGCGGGCGCGACCGTGATGGGCGCCGGTCTGCTGCTGACGCCGTACGTGCAGCGGACGGCGGAGCGCGTCCGGGGCGGCCTGATAGCCCGCTTCACCACCCGTTCCGCACCGGCCTCACCTGCCCCGGACGGCGCGGGTTCCCCGATTGTCAGTGGTGGATGCCAGACTTCCGCGGGTGAGCGATTTCCACGTCAGCGCGAGCCACGGGTCGGACCGGGAGCCGAGCCGGACCCCTCCCCCTCGGACGCGGGGGACGAGACTCCGGCACCGGCTCGCTGAGCTGCGCGGCCCCGACGTGCCGGCCAAGGCGCTGGACGCGCGGGCCCTGGCCGCCCTCGCCGCCAACCCGGGCTGCCGGCGGCGCGCGATCCTCGACGGCGCCGGAGTGGACAAGGCCTCGCTCGCCGACGCGCTGGGCTCGCCGGCGGTCTTCGGGCAGTCGCAGTTCGCGTTCATGCGGGGCAACGCCTTCGAGGCCCGGGTCAAGGCGGACGGCGGCGCCGAGCTGCTGCGGCTGGCGCACGAGCGGCTGGACCGGGGCGCCGAGCCGCCCGCCGGCGCCCATGTGCCCGACCTGTCGGCGACCGGACCCGAGGGCCGCGCGGCCCGCACCTCGCTGGCGCTGCGGGAGGCCACCGGCACACCCGGCACCTGGACGCTGCTCGATCACCCGATGCTCGCCCTGGACGTCGCCGGCTCCCCCGCGTTCCTCGAGCCGGACGCGGTGGTCGTGCATCCGGACGGCAGCTGGAGCGTCGTCGAGATCAAGTCCTTCCCGATGCTGGACGGCTCCGCCGACCCGGCGAAGGTCGGCGCCGCCGCGCGGCAGGCCGCGGTGTACGTGCTGGCACTGGAGCGGGTCGCCGCCCGGCTGGAGCCGGCCCCCCGGGTGCGCCACCGCGTCCTCCTCGTCTGCCCGAAGGACTTCTCCAACCTGCCCGCCTCCTCCGCGGTCGACGTGCGCAAGCAGCGTGCGGTGACCGAGCGCCAGCTGGCGCGGCTGACCCGCATCGAGGACATCGCCGACGCGCTTCCCGACGGCGTCTGCTTCTCCCCCGAGCTGCCGGCCGAGGAGCTGGCGACCGCCGTCGAGGCGGTGCCGGCGACGTACGCGCCCGAGTGCCTCTCCGCCTGCGAGCTGGCCTTCCACTGCCGTGCCCGGTCCCGCGAGGCCGGTGCGGTGACCGCACTGGGCCGATCGGTACGGGCCGAGCTGGGCGGCCTGGCGACGGTCGAGGACGTGCTGGCCGCGGCCCGCGGGGAGGCCGGTGATCCGGACGACCCGGCGGTGGCCGCCCTGCGCAGGGCGGCGCGGCTGCGCGCGGAGGCCCTCGCGGCGGCCGGTGCGGGGACGAGCGGAGTGCCCGGATGTCGCTGATCACCACGCTCGCCCGGCTGGAGGCCGTGCGCGCGGGCCGCGCCGAGCCCGCCGCCACCGTCCGGCACCGGCATCTGTCCGACCGTCCGCTGGTCTTCGTCCCGCTGACCACCGCCGGTGAGGCCGGTGCCCCGCTCGGCGCCCTGGTCGGCACGGACCGGGACGCGCCGCGGCTGCTGGTCGTGCCGCAGCCCCGCGACCGCGACCTGCGGTTCGCCTTCCTGGCCGAGCTGGCCGACATCGTGCTGCCGCACGTGGAGGCGTACGCCGACAGCGTCGAGGCCGCCGAGCGCACCGAGACCGACCCGGAGACGGGCAGGCGGGTCAAGGTCGAGGTCGACCTGTGCGCCGACGCGGCGCAGCTGATCGTGCCCAGCCGCGCGGGCGTCGACTTCGTACGGCTGCTGGGCCGGTCGATGCGGTTCCGGCGTACGGCGGAGCAGGACCCGGACACCCCGCACCCGGCGCCGCCGAGGGTGCCGCTGCTCGGCCGGTGGCTGACCCACTACGGCGAGCGGGCCCGGGTCCCCGGCTCCTCCCTCCTCCTCGCCGTGACCGACCTGCTGGGCCGGCACTGGGCGACCGGGCAGTCCACGCTGGAGGACCAGCACCTGGGCGCGCTGCTGGCCTGGATCGCGCCGGGCGCCGAGGGGCCGACCGGTGCGGAGGCCGCGCGGCGGGCCGAGCTGGCCCGCGACGCCGACGGCCAGTTGCTGTGCCCGCCGGCGGGCCCGGCGACCGACCCGGCCTTCGACAACAGGCTCCTCGCCCCCGCCATCGAGCGCTACGACCGGGCCCGCACCGCGCTCGCCGCCGCCGAGGACGGCCTGGAGGCGGACGACCGCCTCGGCGCGCTCACCGCCGCCGAGCGGGAGATCCGCGCCCTGGTCGAGAGCCGTACGCGGCCCACCTGGGACGCGGTGTGGCGGGGACTGGACCTGCTGCGGGCACTGCCCGCCGGCGGGCACGTCGAGGAGCGCTGGACCCGGGACCGCTGGTCGTTCACCTCCCACCGCGACCGCATCCTGGCCGGCGAGCCCCCGCAGCCGCGCCACGACGACGCGGTGACCGCGGCCAACAAGCTCGCCACCCGCGAGCGGGAGCAGGCCCGGCTCGATGCCCAGGAGGCGTTGGACGATCCGCTGGTGATGGCCGGGCGGCGGCTGGCCGGGGAGGCCTTCGCCGGGGAGGTCGTCGAGGTCGTGATGGCGTACAGCGAGAGCAAGCGGCCCAGTCCGCGTCCGCTGGTGACGGTCCGCACGGACGACCGGCCGCAGCCGGCCGAGCGGGCCAGGGTGTTCCGGTCGCTGGGCGGTCGGCCGCAGGCGGCGGAGTACGTCGGGCAGGAGGACGAGGGCGTCCTCGTGCTGCGCCTCGTGGACAAGATGGGCCGCGGCAGGGAGCCCGAGGCCGGTTCGGTGCCCGAGAAGGGGGACCGGGTCTGCTTCACCCTGTTCGAGCACGAGCAGCGGGGCGGGGCGAAGCTGCCCGACCCGGACCGGACCCCGTGGACGCACGGCGGACCGCCCGGTGAGACGGCCGCCGTACCGGAGGCGGCCGACGCCCAGACCGAGGAGGACGTGCTGTGACCGCCGAGGCCCCCGCCGCGCCCGCCGCCCCGGCCTTCGACCCGGGCGCGGAGGCCGCCCGCGCCACCGCCGCGATCCTCCACGACACGTTGCACGGCACCGAGCGCGGTGTCGTCGTCGACTCCCCGCCCGGCGCCGGCAAGTCCACGCTCGTCGTGCGGGCGGCGCTGGAGCTGGCCGAGGCCGGCCGTCCGCTGATGGTCGTGGCGCAGACCAACGCCCAGGTCGACGACCTGGTCCTGCGCCTCGCCGAGAAGAACCCGGACCTGCCGGTGGGGCGCCTGCACAGCAGTGACGCCGACCCGTACGACAAGGCGCTCGACGAGCTGGCGAACGTACGCAAGTCGGCGAAGGCCGCCGATCTCGCCGGACAGGCCGTCGTCCTGTCGACCGCCGCGAAGTGGGCGCACGTCGCGGTGGACGAGCCGTGGCGGCACGCGATCGTCGACGAGGCGTACCAGATGCGCTCCGACGCGCTGCTGGCCGTGGCGGGGCTGTTCGAGCGGGCGCTGTTCGTGGGCGACCCGGGTCAGCTGGACCCGTTCGCGACGGTGGGCAGCGAGCAGTGGGCGGGCCTGGCGTACGACCCGTCGGCCTCCGCCGTGACGACGCTCCTCGCGCACAACCCGTCGCTGCCGCAGCACCGGCTGCCGGTGTCGTGGCGGCTGCCGGCGTCGGCGGCTCCGTTGGTGTCCGACGCCTTCTACCCGTACACGCCGTTCCGCAGCGGCACGGGGCACGGTGACCGGAGTCTGGCCTTCGCGGTGGCGTCGGACGGGTCGGGTCCGGACCGGGTGATCGACGAGGCGGCACGGTCCGGCTGGGGTCTGCTGGAGCTGCCCGCGCGGCACACGCCCCGCACCGACCCGGAGGCGGTGCGGGCGGTGGCGGCGGTGGTCCGGCGGCTCCTCGACCGGGAGGGGGCGGCGACGTCCGAGCGCTCGCCCGATCCGGTGCCGCTGGGCGCGGACCGCATCGCCGTCGGCACCGCGCACCGCGACCAGGCGGCGGCGGTGCGGGCCGCGCTGGCCGACCTCGGGGTGACCGAGGTGACCGTCGACACGGCCAACCGTCTGCAGGGGCGTGAGTACGACGTCACGGTCGTCCTGCACCCGCTCTCCGGCCGCCCCGACGCCACCGCCTTCCACCTGGAGACGGGCCGCCTGTGCGTCCTGGCCTCCCGGCACCGGCACGCGTGCATCGTGGTCTGCCGGGAGGGGGTGGGCGACCTGCTGGACGACTATCCGTCCACCGAGCCGGTGCAGCTCGGCACCCTGGTGAAGTTCCCGGACGGGTGGGAGGCGAACCACGCGGTGCTGGCCCTCCTGGCGGAGCACCGGGTGGCGTGGCGCCCCTGACGCACCGGGTGACCCGGCACCGCGACGCCCCCGATGGGCCGGACGGAGTCCGGCACGCCGCCGGAGGCGGCCCGAAGACACAGCCCGGACGGGGGGGGAGGCCCACCGTGAACACCCCCTGGCCGCGTCGGTGTCGGTGGTTTCCTTTAGGGCTAAGATTTCAGCACCGAACACGTGCCGCGAGGGGATGACATGGCTCAGGGCAGGGCGGCGAAGCGGCCGGACGCTGTGGCGGGGATCGTCGAGGACTGGGCGCGGGAGCGGCCCGAGCTGGACACGTCGCCGCTGGAGGTGCTGGCCCGGCTGCACCGGTCGTATCTGCAGTACCAGTCGCGGATGACCTCGCGGCTCGACGAGCACGGGCTGTCCGTCGCCGGGTTCGACGTGCTCACCGCGCTGCGCCGGGCGGGCGCCCCCTACCGGCTGACCGCCGGGCAGCTCGCGGACTCCGGGCTGATCTCCTCCGCGGGGGTGACGCTGCGCCTGGACCGGCTGGAGAAGGACGGTCTGCTCGTGCGCGAGCGCGATGCCGCCGACCGGCGCGTGGTGTACTCGCGGCTGACCGAGGCCGGGCTGGCGAAGGTGGACGAAGTGTTCGCCGAGCACCTGGAGAACGAGCGCCGGATGCTCGGCGGGATCTCCCCCGCCGAGCGTCGTCAGCTGAGCCGTCTGCTGTCCAAGCTGGAGCGTTCCATCGTGGACTCCGACGACATCCCCGCTCAGCGCGCCGAGACGGGCTGAGCCTTCGACTGCTGCCCGGCCCGGGCCTGGTAGAGGCGGCGCAGGCGGACCACGCCGAGGTCGTGCTGGTAGAGGTTCTCCCGCTGGTCGGCGTCGGCGGGCATGCTCTCCAGGATGACGCGGTCCTGCTCCAGGACCTCCCAGTGGCGGGCCTCGATGAGGGTCTTGTAGAGGAAGCGCCAGGTGTCGCGCTGCCAGTCGCTCACCCTGCGGTAGCGCCAGAAGAAGACGCCGGTGCGCCCCGCGTCCACCGGACAGGCCATGCCGACGATGCCGAAGGGGCCCCCGGGCCCGGCCGACGGCGGGTAGGGGATGGACAGGTCCACCCAGTCGACGCCGGTGTGGCACAGCTCGACCCAGTCGAAGTTGACGCCGCGCTGGTCGGTCTTCTCGAAGAAGTAGCCCCGCTCGGTCTCCCGGATGCGGAACTTCGCGGACGTGTCGCCGGCGAACATGGTGTGCGACTCGGAGTGCAGGAACGCGCCGTGCATCGGGTCGAGGAGGTTCTCCATGGCGAACCGCCACGGCACGTCCCACTCGGCGTAGCAGAGGAAGGCGGAGATCTCCTCGTCGGCGAGCGGTTCGGGGAGGGTCAGTTCCACCGGCTCCGGGTGCTCCTCGTCGCCGAAGTAGGCGAGGATCGCGCCGCCGACCTCGCGCACGGGCAGCGAGGTGACGAGGGTCTTGCCCTCCAGGTTGCAGCCGGGCAGGCCGGGCACCGAGGTGACCGTGCCGGTGCCGTCGACCTCGACGCCGTGGTACCAGCAGGCGACCCGGTCGCCCAGGTGCTTGCCGAGGGACAGGGGCGCCCCGCGGTGGGGGCAGCGGTCGGCGAGCATGGAGAGCCCGCCGTCGGCCTTGCGGAAGAGCAGCCAGTCCTCGCCGAGGGCGGTCACCTTGCGCAGGCCGCCGGGCTCGACGAAGTGGGAGGGCACCACGGGGTGCCACTGGTTGCGCAGGCCGTGGGCGTAGATGTGGTCGGCGGTGTCGCGGGTGGAGAGGGTCATGTCAGGCTCCCAGGCGGTGCATCTCGGCGCGGAAGGACTCCTCGGTCCAGGGCTCCCCGGTGGGTGTGCGCAGCTGGCGGGAGTTGAGGCCGTCGATCACGTCGGACAGCTCGTGGCCGTCCTTGGTGAAGATGTCCTCCAGGGTGCGCGCGAGTTTGGTCTCGTACGGGGTGGGTTCGTGGTCGCGGGTCTGGTGGGTTTCCAGGTGGGGCCAGGTCTCGGGCACGGCGTTCTCCACAGGGGGTCAGAGGTTCAGGACGAGGCGGTCCGATGCGCAGCGCGAGACGCAGATCATCATCGTCTCGCCGGTGGCGCGCTCGGCGTCGCTGAGCAGGAAGTCGCGGTGGTCGGGCGTGCCGGCGAGGACGCGGGTCTCGCAGGAGCCGCAGATGCCGTCGCGGCAGGAGGAGGCGACGTCCAGCCCGGCGTTCTCGGCGGCCTCCAGGATGGAGGTGCCGGGGGCGACGTTCAGGGTCACCCCCGACGCCCGGCACTCCACCTCGAAGGCGCTGTCGTCGTCCTCGCGGGTCACCGTCGGCGCGGCGAAGCGCTCGGTGCGCAGCCGCCCTTCCGGCGCCGCCTCCTCGACCGCTTTCAGCAGCGGCTCGGGGCCGCAGCAGTAGACCAGCGCGTCGGCCGGCAGGTCCGCGAGGACACCGGGCACGTCGATGTGTCCCTGTTCGTCCTGCGGTACGAGGGTCACCTCGCCGCCGAGCGCCGCGAGTTCGCCGCCGAAGGCCATCGAGGCGCGGGTGCGGCCGCCGTGGACGAGCCGGTACGGGACGCCGTCCCGCTCCGCGCGGCGGGCCATCGCCAGGATCGGCGTGATGCCGATGCCGCCCGCGAGGAAGACGTAGGAGGCGGCCGGTTCGAGGGCGAAGTGGTTGCGCGGCCCGGCCACCCGCACGGTCTGGCCGGGCCGCACCCTGGTGTGCACGTGGCGGGATCCGCCGCGTGACGCCGGCTCGTTGAGGATGCCGAGCCGGTACACCCCCGTCTCCTCCGGGTCGCCGCACAGGCTGTACTGGCGGACGTGGCCGCCCACGTGCAGGTCCAGGTGGGCGCCGGGCGTCCAGGCGGGCAGGGGTTTGCCGTCCGGGTGGACCAGCTCGACGGAGAGGACTCCGTCCGCCTCCCAGGTCGTGCGGTGGACCAGGAGGTCCAGTTCCTGCTCTTCGGTGGCGCTCATGTCGGCGGGCCTCCCTACCGGGTGGGGATCTTGACGGGCGGGGTGAACGGGTTCTTCATCGGGCCGAGCGCGGCCAGGTCGACCTCGACGAGGGTCGGGCCGTCGGAGGCGACGGCCGCGTCGATCACCTTCGCGGCCTCGCTCGCGTCGCCGATCCGCGCGTACGGGAGGGAGCAGGCGGCGGCGAGCCGGGCGAAGTCGGGCGTGAACAGGTCGACGCCCGAACGGCGTTCGGTGTACGTGGCCTGCATGTTGCGCAGCACGCCGTAGCCGCCGTCGTTGAAGACGATCAGGGTCAGCCGGGGCCGTTCCTGGGCGAGGGTGAGCAGTTCACCGAGGTGGACGGCGAGTCCGCCGTCCCCGGCGATGACCACGGTGGGCTCGTCGGGGCGGGCCAGGGCCGCGCCGAGGCCCATGCCGAGGCCCTGGCCGATGCCGCCGCCGCGCGGGAAGACGTTGGCCCGCGGGTCGTGGATCGGCAGCAGGCGGTTGCCCCAGGACGACGACGGGATGGTCACGTCCCGGGCGACGACGGCGCCGCGCGGCAGGGCGGCGGCGAGGGCGTCGCAGATCGCGGCCTGCGGGCCGATGCCGTCGTGCAGGGCGGCCCGCACCTCCTCCCGCACCCGGCGCACGCGTGCCGTCCAGTCCGCGTCGGCCCGTACGGCGGCCTCGGTGAGGCTGGGCAGGACGGCCGCCGCGTCGCCGTGCAGGGCGTGCGGCGCGGGGTACACCCGGCCGAGGGCGGCGGCGTCGATGTCGATCTGGAGGTGGGCCTCGGGGAGCCGGAGCCCGTAGTCGGCGGTCTCGTTGGAGCGGAAGTGGGTGCCGACGGTGACGAGGACGTCGGCGTCGGCGAGGAGGGCGCGGGCGGCGGGCGTGGTGGCGAAGTTGCCGATGACCTGGTCGTGGTCCTCGGGTACGGAGCCGCGCCCGGAGTTGCTGGTGAGCAGACCGGCGCCGGTGGTCTCCAGCAGGGCGAGGAGCTGGTCGCGGGCGGTGCCCGCGCCGCCGCCGGCCCAGATCAGGGGGCGCCGGGCGGTGGCGAGCAGGTCGCGGGCGGCGGCCAGGCGGGCCGGGTCCGGCACCGGCGTCCCGGGAGCCGGGGCGCTCTCCCCGTCGTCCTCCTGGGCCGCGTACTGGAGGTCGATCGGCCACTCCACACTCGCCGGTCCGCCCGGGGCGGTGAGCGCGGCGGCGGTCGCCTCGCGCAGGACGCGGCCCGCGTCCCGGGCGGAGGTGACGGTCGCGGCGTACCGGGACACCGCGGTGAGCATGCCGAGCTGGTCCTTGGTCTCGTGGATGAAGCCGCGTCCGCTGCCGAGGTACGCCGACTCGACCTGCCCCGTGACGTGCAGCACCGCCGTGCCCGACGCCAGCGCCTCGATCAGGGACCCGGCCGCGTTGCCCGCGCCGGTGCCGGTCGAGGTGAGGGCGCAGCCGATGGTGCCGCGGGCGCGGCCGTAGGCGTCGGCGGCGTTGACGGCGCTCGCCTCGTGGCGCACCGGCACGAACCGCAGCTCCGGGTCGGCCTCGACGGCCTCCACCAGCGGCAGGTTGTGCACGGACACGATGCCGAACACGGTGTCGACGCCGAGGGACTTGAGGTGGGCGGTCAGGAGTCCGCCACCGTGGTCGTAACGCATGCGAACTCCTCAGAGGATGCCGCGGCCGACTCCGCCGCAGACGTCGATGCTGGTTCCGGTGATGTACGAGGCGCGCGGGGACAGCAGCGAGACGATCGCGTAGGCGACCTCCTCGGCGCGGCCGAGCCGCCCCAGCGCGATGCCCCGGTCGGCGGCGATCTCCGCCTGCCACTCCTCGTAGGTGAGCCCGCTGTCGGCCGCGGCGTGGCGGCGGGTCCACTGGCCGGTGTCGACCAGGCCGAGGCAGACGGAGTTGACGCGGATGCCCTCGGGGGCGAGTTCGCGGGCGAGGGAGGTGGAGAGGTTGAGGATGCCGGCGCGGGCGGCGCTCGTGGTGATCAGCCGGGTCTCCGGCTGCTTGGCGAGGACGGCGTTGACGTTGACGATCGCGGCGGCCTCGGAGTCCCTGAGGTGTGCGCGGGCGGCGCCGAGGGGGTGGAGGACGCCCGCGAACTTCAGTTCCAGTTCGTCGCGCCAGTCGGCCTCCGTCGTCTCGTCGAGGGTCTTCATCCGGGACTGGCCCGCGTTGTTGACGAGCCCGTCGAGGCGTCCGCCTAGGTGGGCGGCGGCGCGCTCGGTGAAGTCCCGTACGGCGTCGGCGTCCCGGACGTCGCAGACGCCGGTGTACAGCCGGTCCGGGCCGGCGCCGAGACCCGCCGCGGCCTTGGCGAGCCGGTCGGCGTCGCGTCCACAGGTGGCGACGCGGGCGCCTTCCGCCAGCAGGGCCCGGACCGTGGCCAGGCCGACGCCGGAGCTGCCGCCGGTGACCATCACGGTGCGGTCGGCGAGGCCGAGATCCATGGGTACTCCTTGCGGGGGGGACGCGTGTCGGTGGGGCGGGGTGGGGCGGTGCGGGTGGGTCAGTGCATGGTGAAGCCGCCGTTGACGGCGACGACCTGTCCGGTCAGGTAGCGGGACTCCGCGCCGAGCAGGTAGGAGACGAGCCCCACCAGGTCGTCGGGGGTCTGCGGCCGGGCGATGGCGCGGTTGGCCGCGTACAGGGCGTGCCGCTCGGCCGGTACGGTCTCGGTCGCCTCGACCTCGGTGAGGCCCGGCGCCACCGCGTTCACGGTGATGCCGTGCTCGCCCAGTTCGCGGGCCATCGCCCGGGTCAGGGCGACGACCGCGCCCTTGGAGGCGATGTAGTGGGCGAGTCGCGGGGAGCCGTAGAGCGCCGCGTCGGAGGCGATGTTGACGATGCGGCCCGGGGCGGACATCAGCGGCAGCAGGTGTTTGGCGACGAGCCAGGGGCCGCGGGCGTTGACGGTCATCAGCCGGTCCCAGGTCTCGACGTCGATGTCCTGGAACTCCCGCCCGCCCACGCCGTTGGCGAGCGCCGCGTTGTTGACCAGCCCGTACAGGGGGCCGGCGGGACCGAGGCGGGCGGCCAGCGCCTCGACCGAGGCGGGGTCGGCGACGTCCAGCGGCACGAACTCCGCCGCGCCGCCCGCCTCGCGGATCGCGGCCGCCGTACGGGAGCCCCACTCCTCGTTCAGCTCGGCGACGACGACCCGGTACCCGTCGGCCGCCGCCCGGCGGGCCATGGCCTCCCCCAGGCCACGGCCCGCGCCGGTCACGACGACCGTAGGGCACCCGGTGGCCGGGTCAGTCACGGGTGACGCCGTACAGCGGGGAGTACTCGGGGTACGTCGGCACCTGCGGCTTCTGCGTGCCGATGATCACGCAGAACAGTGCGTCGGTGTCGCCCTCGTTCTTCAGCGAGCGGGTCACCCCGGCCGGCACCACGATCATGTCGCGGTAGCCCAGGGTGCGGTACTCGGTCTCGTCGGGGCCGCGGTGGATGCCGACGCGGACCTCGCCCTCCAGGACGAAGAAGGCCTCCTCCACGTCGTGGTGGGTGTGGGCGGGGCCTTCGGCGCCGGGCGGCAGCAGCATGTTGGAGAAGGTGAAGCCGCCGGAGGGGAGGATGCGGCCGTCGTTCTCGTGGTTGCCGGTGGCGCCGGAGCCGACGTAGCGGATCTGCGCCCGCTTGTACTGCGGGCCGGCCTTCTCCTGGAAGGACAGGGTGCCCCAGTCCGGCTCGCGGGACGCCTTGGAGGCGATCAGGGAGTCGGTGTACTTGGCGAGGTCCGAGCCGTTGTCGTAGTCGTCGGTGGTCAGCGGCATGGTGGTCAGCCCTTCGTGGTGCGCGTGTTGGTGACGATGTGCAGGTGCGAGAGCAGCCAGGCGTTGACGTGCTCGGGCTGCTCCTGGTTGGCCAGGTGACCGGCGTCCTTGACGATCACGTAGGCGGTCTTGTGCAGGCCGCCGGCCAGGACCTGTGAGGCGTCGGGGCCGGTGATCCGGTCCTTCTCACCGCACAGGACGAGGGTGGGCGCGGTGACCCGGGAGAGTTCGCCGCGCAGGTCGGTGCGGGCCATGGACTCGGCCGCCGACGCGTAACCGGGCGTGCGGACCGCGTCGGCCATGGTGTCGACGACGCGTCGCACCAGCTCGGGCGGCGCGTCCTCGGACACCAGGCGGGGGCCGCGCTTCTCCGCGAAGGCCCGTGGTCCGAGGCGCTCCAGTTCCGGGACCCGGGCGCGCATCGCGGCGGCCTTCTCGGGGCTGGTGCCGGAGCCGGGCGTGGAGTCGGCGACGGTGAGGGAGGCGACGAGGTCCGGGTGCCGGGTGGCGAGCCGCAGGGCGATCACGCCGCCCCAGGAGACGCCGACGACGTGGGCGTCGCTGCCGCGGGCGCGGATGACGGCGGCGGCGGTGTCGGCGTAGTCGTCGAGCGTCAGGTCGCCGTCCGGGTCGGCGGACCTGCCGTATCCGGGAGCGTCCCAGGCCACCATGCGGTGTGCGGCGGCGAGCGCCTCGGTCTGCGGGGCGAAGGCGGCGGAGGAGGAGCCGATGCCGTGCAGGCACAGCACCAGCGGCCCTTCGCGGCCGGCTTCCTCCAGGTGCAGCCCGGCGGGGTCGTGGGCGGTCACAGGATCTGCCCCCGGCGTCCGGCCAGGGCCGCGAGCGAGCGCAGCACGGCGTAGGGCACGACCTGGCTGGTCGCCGGGTTGGCCGCGTCGGGGACGTGGCGCACCTCGAAGCGGTACGAGCCCTGCGGTCCGCTCGCCTCGATCACGTGCGAGGTGTGCGAGGCCGCCGGGTCCGCGACGACCCGGACCTGTACGGCGTCGAGGTCGCCGACGGCGAGGGCCACCGAGGCGGCGACGTTGGTGGACTTGGGGAACTTGACCGGCACGTCGCGCGCCGTCCCCCGCATGACCTCCACGGGGGTGGTCGTGGACCGCATCCGGGCGAGCGTCTCCTCGTCCATCCAGGGCTGTTCCAGGGTGGACGGCAGCTTGGTGGTGGTCAGCGTGACCTCGCCGAGCGGTCCCATGGCGCGTACGGCCTGGAGCAGGTCGAGTCCGCCGACCGCGCCGCCGGTGAAGTACACCCGGCCGGGCCCGGCGGCGAGGAGCCGCTTGGACAGCTCGTCGTCGGTGAGCGCCCCGGTGGACGCGACGAGCAGGTCGGTGCCGGAGGTGAGGATCGCCTCGCCGCATTCCCGTACGACGCCCTGGCCGGCGGCCTCGACGATCAGGTCGCAGGAGGCGAGGGCCTGTTCCAGGGACAGCTGCGGGGCGGGGACCGCGTCGCCGAGCGGCCGGTTGTCGACGATGCCGGTCAGCTCGGCCCCCGGCACCTCGCCCGCGGCGAGGGCGCCGCCGACGGTGCGGCCGATGGCGCCCCAGCCGATGAGGCCGACCTTGCGCGTGCCGCCGTTCATGCCGTTGCTCCTTCGGTGCCGGTTTCGGTGCCGGCCGGGGTCTTCGCGGCGGCACCCGCGGGTGCGTCGACGGGGGCGTCCAGGGGCGGGACGACGGGGCTGCCGTCGGGTGTGCCCGCCATGTGGGCGCGGATCCGCCGCGACGGCGGGCCCGCGGTCCCCCACAGGTCGGACAGCTCGGGGGTGCGCCGCCACACCTTGCAGATCCAGCTGTCCTCGACGATCTGGGCGACCTCGGTCGTGTACTCGCACACCAGGCCGGTGGGGTCGGTGAAGTAGGAGAAGGTGTTGTTGCCCGGGCCGTGCCGGCCGGGGCCCCACTCGGGGGTGATCCCGTGGTGCCGGAGCCGGCCGAGGCCGCGCATGAAGTGGTCGATCGAGGTCATCTCGTAGGCCACGTGGTTGAGGGAGACCCACGGGGCCTGGTTGAAGGCGACGCAGTGGTGGTCGGAGCCGCAGCGCAGGAAGGCCATCTGGTGCTCGGACCAGTCCGAGACGCGCATGCCGAGCACGTCGCGGTAGAAGGCGACGGAGGCGTCGATGTCGGGGGTGTTGAGGACGGCGTGGGTGACGCCCACCGGCAGCGACGCGTCGCGGCTGCGCTCGGTGACCGCCCAGGTGTCGGCGGACAGTTCGATCAGCCGTCCGTCGAGGTCGTGGAAGCGCAGGCCGTAGCCGCCGCCGACCTGGTCGAGGGGGCCCGGTTCGGTGACGGGCGTGATGCCGCGCGCCCGGAGGCGACGGGCGGCCTCGTCGATCTCGGCGGGGGTGCCGAGCGCGAAGACCAGCCGTCCGAGGCCGATCGTCTCGGAACGGGTCAGGCGCAGGGCGTGGTGCTCCTCGCCGGTGCCGCGCAGCCAGCTCGCGCTGTGCTCGGCCTCGACGACCTGGAGGCCCCACACCTCCTCGTAGAAGTCGACGGCGTCGGCGTAGTTCGGGGTGAGCAGCTCGACCGAGCGCAGGGCGCGCAGCCGGCCGATCGGGGGGTGGGTCATGGCGGAGTCTCCCAAGGGGGGTCGGTCAGTTGGCCCAGGGCAGGGGCGTGGAGTCGGTGCCCCAGTACAGGGACTTCTGCCGCTGGTAGGCGCGGATCAGGTCGCGGCCCTTCTCGGTGCCGAGACCGGAGTCCTTCATCCCGCCGAAGGGGGTGGAGATCGAGAACTGCTTGTACGTGTTGATCCAGACGGTGCCCGCCTCGATCCGCCGCCCGAGCCGCCAGGCGGCCCGCGCGTCCCGGGTCCAGATGCCGCAGGCGAGGCCGTAGGCGGAGTCGTTGGCCTGCGCGACCAGCTCGTCCTCGTCGTCGTAGGGCAGTGCGACGAGCACCGGGCCGAAGATCTCCTCCTGGCAGACGCGGGCCGAGTTCGGCAGGGAGTCGATGACGGTGGGCAGGTAGTAGGCGCCCCCGGCGTAGCGCCCGCCCTCGGGCGCGGCCCCGCCGCACAGCACCCGGCCGCCCTCCTGCCGGGCGCGTTCGACGGCCTCGGCGACGGCGTCGCGGTGTGCGTGGTGGACGAGCGGCGCCACCTGGGTGTCGGGGGACGTGCCCGGTCCGACCCGCAGCTTCCGCACCCGTTCGACCAGTTCGCCGACGAAGGAGTCGTACAGCGAGGTGTGGACGAAGAGCCGCGATCCGGCGATGCAGGACTGGCCGCTGGAGGAGAAGACCCCGTACATCACGCCCGCGAGGGCCTGCTCGACGTCGGCGTCCTCCCGCACGATCGTCGGGGACTTCCCGCCCAGTTCGAGGGAGGCGGGGACGAGCTTGTCGGCGGCCGCGCGGGCGATGGAGCGCCCGGTGGTGGTGCCGCCCGTGAAGCCGATCCGGCCGACGAGCGGGTGTCTGACGATCGCGTCGCCCACGATGCGGCCCTTGCCCGGCAGGACGGACAGCAGCGCGGTCGGCAGCCGTTCCTCGGTGAGGACCTGGTGGACCAGGCGCCCGAAGGCGAGGGAGACCAGCGGTGTCCACTCGGCGGGTTTGAGCAGGACCGCGTTGCCGCCGCCCAGCGCGGGTGCGACCTTCTGCGCGTCGGAGGCGATCGGCGAGTTCCAGGGGTTGATCGCGCCGACGACGCCGATCGGTTCGTACGTGCTCATGGTGACGTACGGTCCGCGCGAGGGCGTGAGCGCGTCCTCGGCCGTCTCCAGGACCGCGGCCGTGTACCGGAAGGTGCCGGCGGCGCTCAGCGCGAGGGCGCGGGTCTCGCCGAGGGTCTTGCCCGTGTCGGCGGTCTGGAGCGCGGACAGCTGACCGGCGTGCTCCTCGATCAGGTCGCCGATCCGGTACAGGACGCGGGCCCGCCGGTGGGGTGCGAGCCCCCGCCACTCGGGAGCGGCGGCCGCCGCGGCGGCGGCGTGCGCGGCCTCGTCCACCTCGTCGGCCGAGGCGGCGTGGACGGTGGCGACGACGCTGCCGTCGGCCGGGTCCACGGTGTGGATGGGCAGCCCGCCGCCGCGTCGCCAGTGCCCCCCGATGAGGATCTCGTCGGCTGGGATGCGCGCCATGGTGGCCTCCGGGAAGGGACGGTGCGGGAACTCGCGGACACCGCGGCTGTGTTGCCGAACCGCTGTGTCTAAGTGCTCGAAATCTAAGGGCTTAACTATTTCGACCGCAAGGGACCCGGGGCGATGAATTTTTTACGACGTCAGGAGTAAGGCTTGCCTAACCTCGGCGGACTACCGGTAGAACTTAAGCCCTGAGACATTCAGCGCCTACATAAGTGGGGCGGCGGCACCGTCCGCGCGGCCCGCTCGTCTCGTCCTCGCAGCACCTCTCCAGCCCTCATCGCCCCACCGCCGCCCGGCACGCGGTTGCTCCGCCGTGCCGTGCGACCCGACCCCTCCCCTGCGGGATCGCACGCTCCCCGCCCTACGGGATCCGGAGACCCCATTCATGACGATCGACGCAGCCCGTGCTGCCGAAGGCCGACAGGGCGGCGACTCGGCCGCGCTCGCGGCCGCCATCGGCGCCCGCTTCGAACGCCTGCCCCTGTGCCGCTGGCAGGTGATGGTCCGGCTCGTCGTCGGCGCCGTCACCTTCTTCGAGGCGTTCGACCAGCTCCTGATCGCCTACGCGCTCCCGGACCTGCGGGACGAGTGGAGCCTCGGCACGTCGCAGGTCACCGCCCTGATGACCGTCGGCTCGATCGGCATGCTGGTCGGCGCGCTGGCCTCGGGCAGGCTCGCCGACCGGATCGGGCGGGTGAAGGTCATCGCCGGCTGCATCGCGTTGTCCGGCGTGTGCAACGTGCTCCTGACGCTCTGCACCTCGCCCGAGCCGTTCATGGCGATCCGCTTCGTCCAGGGCATGGCGATCGGCGGCGAGGTGCCGATCGCCGCCACCTTCATCGCGGAGATCACCCGCGCCCACAAGCGGGGCCGCTTCGTCCTCCTGTACGAACTGGTCTTCCCGGCCGGCCTGACCGCGGGCGCGCTCCTGGCCGCCTGGCTGGTGCCGGTGCTCGGCTGGCGCTGGGTGTTCGCCCTGGCGGCGATCCCGGGCCTGCTCTGCTTCGCCCTCGCCCGCTGGGTGCCGGAGTCGCCGCGCTGGCTCGCCGACCACGGCCGGCACGAGGAGGCGCTGGCGACGATGGCCTCGATCGAGGAGAAGGTCGAGAAGATCACCGGGACGCCGCTGCCCGAGCCCGCCCCGGCGCGGCCGGCCCCGCCCGCCCCGGCCAAGAGCGGCCTGCGTGAACTGCTGAGCGGCCGGTACGGCAAGCGCACCCTCGTCATCGGCCTCCTGTGGTTCACGGGGTACTTCGCCAACTACGGCATCACGTCCTGGCTGCCGACCATCTACGAGGACCACTTCGACCTCGACCTGTCCACGGCACTCCTCTACTCGACGGTGACGAGCTGCGCGGGACTGGTCGGCTGCCTGGTCGTCGCCCTCACCGTCGACCGGGTCGGCCGCCGCAACACGGTGGTCTGGTGCATGGCGGCGGCCGCGCTCTGCCTGCTGCTCCTGGGCCTGGCGGGGGGTGACTCGGCGACGAGCATCCTGGCCTGGACGTCCCTGGCCGCGGTCTTCCTGTTCGGCTCCAACATCTGCCTCTACCTGTACACGCCGGAACTCTTCCCCACCCGGATCAGGGCGCTGGGCTCCAGCGTGGGCGGCGCGATGAACCGCATGGGCGTCATCCTCGGCCCGATCGTCGTGGGCGCCATCTACGCGGGCGGTGCCATGGGCACGGTGTTCGTGACCCTGGCGGCCGTCGCCCTCGTCGGTTCGTTGACGGCGGCGGCCTGGGCGGAGGAGACGAGCGGGCGCACGCTGGAGGAGGTGGCGCCGTAATACATGACGGAGGGTGTCATGGTGCGGCGCGAGGCTGACACCGGCGGCCACCACCGGCCCGCCGGAAGGAGCCCCAACCATGTCCGCACCCAACCTCTTCCTCGTCTACGTCAGCGACGTCGAGCGCGCGACCGCGTTCTACGCCGACCTCTTCGAGATCGAACCGGTCGTGACCACCCCCCGGTACGTGCCGTTCGAGGTCGCCCCCGGCGTGCTCTTCGCGGTCTGGGGCGGCCGGGCCGACCTGGTCAGCCCGCAGACGCCGCGCACCTCGGAGGTCGGCCTGATGGTCCCGGGCTCCTCGGCGGCCGTCGACGACCTCCACGCCGCGTGGGTCGCCAAGGGCGTCACCGTGGTCGAGGCCCCGCACGACGAGGTCTTCGGCCGCACCTTCGTCGCCGCGGACCCGGACGGCAACCTCATCCGGGTCTCCCCCGTCGACTAGCCGGCCCTCACGCCGGCCGTCTCTCACCCCAGGGCGCGGACCCCAGCTCGCACCAGACGTACTTGCCCCGGTCGCCCTCCCGCGACAGCGACACACCACACGGCACCGTCTTCGTCGACGCCGAAGCTCAACTGAGCCACTTCCGAACACTGTTTCGTAGGGTAGAAGAAGTGGCCTTCGAGCCCGAACGATCCCGTGAGTTCATTCACCGGTTGGCGAAGGAGCTGTGACCCCGATGACACGCGGCGCATGGAAGAAGTCGTCGTACTCCGGCGGCGGCGAGGGCAACGCCTGCGTAGAGGTCGCCCCCGGCCACCCCCGCACCGCCGTCCGTGACTCCAAGGCACCCGCCCGAGCCGTGCTCACCTTCCCCGCCCCCGCCTTCGCCGCCTTCCTCCGCACCCTCCGGAACCCCGCCGGGGAATAAGCGGAGACCCCCTCCTGTTACGTCGCGCAGCGAACCGCGAACGTCGTCACACCACACAGGAGGCACCTCACCATGGCCGCAGACGCCGCAGAGGAGATCCGGGGCCCCGCCCACGGCACCGCACCCGTCCCCCTCTCCGTACTGGACCTGGTGACCGTCGGCGCCGGCCGTACCGCCACCGACGCCCTGCGCACCAGCGTGGACATCGCGCGCCTCGCGGAGCACCGCGGCTTCCACCGGTACTGGGTCGCCGAGCACCACTCGATGCCCGGCGTCGCCTCCTCCTCCCCCGCGGTGATCCTCGCCCACCTCGCGGCCCACACCGACCGCATCCGCCTCGGCTCGGGCGGCGTCATGCTGCCGAACCACGCCCCCCTGGTCATCGCGGAGCAGTTCGGGACGCTGGAGGCGATGGCGCCCGGCCGCGTCGACCTCGGTCTCGGCCGTGCCCCCGGCACCGACGGGGCCACCGCCGCCGCCCTGCGCCGCACCGAGCGGCTGAACGAGGGCGCCGACGACTTCCCGCAGCAGCTCGCCGAGCTGATCCGGTTCCTGGACGACGACTTCCCGGACGGGCACCCCTACCGCCGTATCCACGCCGTGCCGGGCCCCGTGCAGGCCACGTCACCCGGGGGCGTGCAGTCGGCGCACCGGCCGCCGGTCTGGCTGCTCGGCTCCTCCGGCTTCAGTGCCCGGCTGGCCGGCACCCTCGGGCTGCCGTTCGCCTTCGCCCACCACTTCTCCGCGCAGAACACCGTCCCGGCGCTGGACCTGTACCGCGAGTCCTTCCGGCCGTCCGCGGTCCTCGACGCGCCCTACGCCCTCATCGGCGTCTCCGCGCTCGCGACCGACGACGAGAAGGAGGCCCGCCGGCAGGTGCTGGCCGCCGCGCTGAACATGGTCCGCCTGCGCACCGGGCGCCCCGGACTCGTGCCGACGCCCGAGGAGGCGGAGGCGTACGACTTCAGCCCGATGGAGGAGGAGTTCGTGCGGTCCTGGAACGCGAACGTCATCCACGGGACCGCCGACGAGGTCCGTGCCGGCCTGGACGACCTCCACAAGCGCACCGGCGCCGACGAGCTGATGCTGACCGCCAACGCCCACGGCGGCGACGTGCGCCTGCGCTCCTACGAGCTGATCGCCGACGCCTACGGTTTGCCGACGCCGGCCTGAACCCCGGCCGCCCCGGGCCCGGCGGAGCCCAGCAGCGCGGAGATACGATCCGGCGCCACCGGTCGGGAGTACAGCCACCCCTGACCGGTGTCGCAGCCGATGCGGCGCAGGCGGGTCGCCTGGTCGGAGGTCTCCACGCACTCGGCGGTGACGGTGAGACCGAGCCGGTGGGCGAGCTGGACCATCGCCTCGACGATGACCTCGTCGGCCGGGTTGGCCGCGGTCGCGTCCACGCCGGCGCCCGGTACCCCGGCGCCTTCGGCCCCGTCGTACTGGAAGCCCCGGACGAAGGCGCCGTCCAGTTTCAGGACGGACACCGGCAGCCGGCTGAGGTAGGCGAGGTTGGAGTACCCGGTGCCGAAGTCGTCGATGGCGATGTGGACGCCCATGTCGCTGAGCGCCTTGAGGGCCTGGAGGGGGCGGCCCGCCGACCCCATCACCGCGGACTCGGTCAGCTCCAGCTGGAGCAGGTGGGGGGCCAGGCCCGTCTCCTCCAGGGTCGCCGCGACGTCCGCCACCAGGTCGGAGTCCCAGACCTGGCGGACCGCGACGTTGACGCTGACGAAGATCGGCGGGTCGTCCGGGTGGGCCAGCTGCCAGCGGCGGGCCTGGTGGCAGGCGGTGCGCAGGATCCAGCGGCCGAGGGGAACGATCGAACCGTCCTCCTCCGCCAGTGCGATGAACCGATTCGGCGCCAGTACGCCGAACTGAGGATGATTCCAGCGGATGAGCGCCTCGACGCCCCGCACCCGGCCGTCCTCCATGCCGACCAGCGGCTGGTACTCCAGGGCGAACTCGCCGCGTTCGATGGCGGGCCGGAGGGTCGCGGCGAGGGCCTGGCGGGTCATGCGGCTGGCGTTGCGCTCGGGGTCGAAGAGCGTCCAGCGGGCCCGGCCGTCGGCCTTCGCCCAGTACAGGGTCGTGTCGGCGGCCTGCATCAGGGCGGTGGGCGTGGTGCCGGCCGTGTGGCGTTCGACGACGCCGACGGACGCGGTAACCGAGAGCCGCCGGTCGGAGACCTCGAAGGGCGCCTGGAGGGCCGCGAGGACCGACTCGGCCAGGTCGGCGAGCTGGTCGGTGCCCGTGGAGTCCTCCACGAGCAGGGCGAACTCGTCACCGCCGAGCCGGGCCACCAGCGGAGCGCCGGAGCGGGTGTGCGCGGCCTCCTCGGCGCAGCGGGTGAGGCGTTCGGCGACGGCGGCCAGCAGCCGGTCGCCGACGCGGTGGCCGAGCGTGTCGTTGACGGCCTTGAAGCCGTCCAGGTCCAGATAGCACACGCCGATCCGGCCGGTGCCGCCGTGTTCGTAGGAATCGACCTCCAGCGCGGCCGTCAGACGCTCGAAGAACAGGGCGCGGTTGGGCAGCCGGGTCACCGGGTCGTGCATCTGGAGGTGGCGCAGCCGTTCCTGGAGCTCGCGCCGGGCACTGATGTCGGCGACCGACAGCAGCAGGCCCGGCGCGTCGCCGGAGTCGGCCAGCGGTTCGACCGTCACCTGCGCCCAGAGCGAGCGTCCGTCGGCCCCTTTCAGGCGCCGGGTGCAGCGCAGCCGGGGCCGGTGCCCGCGCAGCACCTCGCGGTACGCGTGCCAGGTGCCGGCGTCGCAGGCGAGATCGACGAGGTCGGCCGCCGCACGGCCGGCCAGCGCGGCCGGATCGGTGCCGAGCAGGGTGCCCAGCGTGTCGTTGGCGCTGACGACCAGGCCCTCGGCGTCGACGACGGCCATGGCCAGGGGCGCCGCCGAGAACGCCGAGCGGTAGGCCGCGGGCTCCGTCTCCGCACCCGGCGTACGAGGAGCCAGATATTGATCACCCTCTGTGACGGCCGACCGGCCGAGGTCTGCCACGGGCGCCGGCCCTTCGGAGGTTCCGTTCACCGCTCGCTCCCGCAGTGCCTCGATCTCTGTTCGTGCTCTGTTCGTGCAGGAAAGTGTGCCGATCATAGAGGCTGCCACGGGGCCCTTCCAGCCGCCGCCCCACCTTCCCGACCGCCCGACCCCCCTGCCAGATCGTTTCTGCTCACACCTGGACGGGTTCTTCATGCCTCCGACCAGTTGTGACGTTCTGTAAGTGACTCGGGGGTGTCGGTCCGACGACTTCCGGCAGATTTCCGGGCGGCTCACCCATCCGGTGCAGGCGAACAGGTCGTAGTAGGACAATCATGCACAAGCTGGGTGCGGTGTCCCGTCGACCGCGCCCGGAGGTTCATGTGCCGCGCCAGCTCCCCCTGAGGCGACTTCCCCGGGAGGCCCTCGAGGCGCTCGGCGCGGGCCGCCGGGCGGCGGGGCCCCGGTCCCGGCTGCGCACTACGGCGGCGGTCTGCACGACGATGTCGGCGCTCGCCGCGACGTCCCTGATCACGGCCCCCTCGGTCGCCGAGCCCTTCTCGCCGGAGCCCTGCGCGCTCCAGCGCACGGAGGTGCACCACTCCGAGGGCCTGGACACCTGGAACACCGCCTATCCGCGGCCGGCCCGCGCGCTGGACGCGGTGATGGTGTTCCTGTCCTTCCCCGACTCCCAGCCGCTGACGGCGCCGGCCGAACTGGCCGCCGACCACTTCCCGGCCACCACCCGCTTCTTCCAGCACGCCTCCTAC
Organism: Streptomyces sp. NPDC041968; assembly: GCF_055589025.1. Taxonomy (NCBI): domain Bacteria; kingdom Bacillati; phylum Actinomycetota; class Actinomycetes; order Kitasatosporales; family Streptomycetaceae; genus Streptomyces; species Streptomyces sp. NPDC041968. The sequence goes on from NZ_JBVJCB010000001.1 coordinate 1,068,440, forward strand.
GGCAGGTTCACGCTGCGGCCCCATCCGCTGGGCGACTGGATCCCGATGCCGCACGCGTCGACGGCGTACGACATACGGCGCGACTGGAACCCGCGGCACCGGGCCGCCTACCTGCGCGACGCGATGGCGGTCGCCGACCGGCACGTCGACTTCTCCCGCTACGACATCGTCTACTTCGTCGCCGACCCGGACGCGCCCGGCGTGGACTCCGACGCCACGAAGGTCGTCAACCTGGACACCCCGATGCGGGCGGACGGCACCGACGTCCGGCGGATGGTCACGGTCTTCGAGAACCACCCGCCGGACCGGCTGGTCCTGGCCCACGAGACGGGGCACGTCTTCGACCTGCCCGACCTGTACCACCGGCCGGACGACGGCGAGGGCGACTGGGACACCCACGTCGGCGACTGGGACCTCATGGGCAGCCAGTTCGGACTGGCGCCGGACCTCTTCGGCTGGCACAAGTGGAAGCTGGGCTGGCTGGAGCCCCGGCAGGTGGCCTGCGTACGGGGCAGCGGGCCGACCCGGCTGACGCTGGAGCCGCTGGGGGCGGGACCGGGCATGGCGGTGGCGGGCGCCGCCGGGGCACCCGGCTTCGGGCTCGGCCGGGGCACCAAGCTGGCGGTGGTGCGCACCGGGGCGGACAGCGCGCTCGCCTTCGAGGCGCGGGGGCCGGTCGGCAACGACGTCGCCGCGTGCCGGGCGGGGGTGCTGGTGTACCGGGTGCGCAGCGGGGCGGAGTCGGGGGGCGGGCCGATCCAGGTGGTCGACGCCCATCCGGACACCGAGGCCTGCTGGGAGGACTCGGTCTACCCACCGCTGGCCGACGCCCCGGTGGGCCTCGGCGAGAGTTTCACGGTGCCGGGCGAGGGCGTACGGGTGGAGGTGGAGGGGCGGACGGCGTCGGGGGCGTGGACGGTGCAGGTCACGCCGGGGTGAGCGGCGCTCCGGGCCGCGCCGGCCGAGGGGGGTGCGGGTGGCGGAGCCCCCGCCTCGCGCGGCGGAGCCGCGCAGATACAACGATGGCGAGACCGGTTCGCGCTTCACGCGAACAAGCCTCGCCATCGACAACGTGCGCCGCCAGGGACTCGAACCCCGGACCCGCTGATTAAGAGTCAGCTGCTCTAACCAACTGAGCTAGCGGCGCCTGCTGACGTCGTAGACCTTAGCACCCTGGTCGGCGGAGGGAAAAACCGAAATCCGCACGGCGGCGCGGGCGGCCCGCACGGCCGCCCAGAGCAGGATCTCGGGACCCGGCAGCCACGGCTGCCGGGTGTCCGGAGCCACCAGCCAGCGGGAGCCGGAACGGGCGGGCGGGCCCACCGGCGCCGGCACGGTCACCGCGTCCCCGGCGCCGTGGCACAGCAGCGGCGGCACCGCGCCCGCACGTCCGCCCGAGCGGCCCCGCGCACTCCACTCCTCCCACTCCAGCAGCGACGGCAGCCGCTGGGCCGTACCCGGCGCGGTGAACAGCAGCATCCGGCCCCGGTACTCCGCGACCGGGCCGGATCCCGGGCCCTCGTCCCACATCCGGTCCAGCATCCGGCGCCCGAAGACCGCCGGGGCGCTCACCACGTCGAACACGGAGCCGCAGGGCAGGACGACCGGGGCCGCGGGCCGCTCCTCCCAGAACGCGAGCGTGCCGCGGGGGTACGCGGTGGCCGAGGCCAGCCAGGCGGCCCCGTCGGCGGTGACGTCCGAGGCGTGGGGGGTGGCGTTGAGGGTGACGTCGCGTGTGCTGCTCATGCCGACTACATCTACCGGGCGTGAGGAGGCCACTCCGCTGGGTTGCGGGAAACCGGGACAGAAGGGCGGGGCGAGGAGTATCTTGCTCACCCGCTTGGCATATGCGGCGGGACTGGGCCCCGGCTAGTCGGGGGCGTCGCCGCCGCGCAGCAGGTCCCGGCCGAACTCCACCATCTTCTTGGCGTAGTCCTCGGTCCATTCGGCGCGTTCGGCGATGTCCGCGGTCGTCAGCCGGTCGAAGCGGCGCGGGTCGGCGAGCTGGGCCGCCGCCGTCGCCTGGTACTCCATCGCCCGGTCGGCCGCCGCGCGGAACGCCTGGGTCAGTTCGGTCGCCCGCTCCAGCAGGACCCGGGGGTCGTCGATCGACTCGAGGTCGAAGAAGTGTTCCGGGTCGGCGGACGCCTCCGCCGGCTCGAAGAGCAGGGGCGCGGGGCGTAGCCGCGGTTCGTTCCGACGCGGCGTGGGCTCCGCCATGTCTTCTCCTCCTCGTACGTCACGACGGCCCTCCCCGCACGGGCGGGGGCACCCCGGTGGAGTGGGCCACCGTCCATTGTCCCGCCCCGTGCAAGTAGGCGTCCGGCCCGGCGGGTGCCGGACCGGACGCGGGGTGGGACGGTGCCGCCGTGCGCCGTTCGCTAGCCGGCGTAGGTCTCGAACTCGGCGACCCGGGGCGAGCCGCTGGAGGCGGTGATCTCCAGGGTGATCTTCTTCAGCGAGGTCGCGGCGAAGCTGCTGACGCCCGCACCGCTGCCGGAGGCCAGGACCGAGCCGGTGTCGTGGTTGATGATCCGCCAGGAGCGGATGCCGCCCTCGGAGCCCGCCGCCTCGCGGATGACGGCCTTGGCGACGGTGGTGGCGGAGCCCCACTTCACGGAGACGGAGCCGGTGGCGCCGGCCGGGGACCAGTAGGTGCTCGCGTTGCCGTCACGGACGTTGCCGTAGCTGGTCCCGGCGGCCTTGGAGGAGCCGTCGGCGCCGGCCCCGAGGCTGAGGTTGGTCCCGGTGGGCGGGTCGGTGGGGTCGGGGTCGGTCGGGTCCGGGTCCGGGTCGGTGGGTCCCGGGTCGGTCGGGCCCGGGTCCGTCGGGTCCGGGTTCTGCGGCGTACAGCTGCCGTCCGACACCTTCAGGCCCTTGTTCGCGCCCGCCGTCTGGCTCACCACGCTCGGCACGCAGTTGGCCGCGTCCAGGCTGTAGGCGTACGGGATGCTGACGCTGGTGTTGGACTGCGGGTTCGGCCCGGCGGGGTTGGTGTCCCCGCTCCGCTCGGACCAGGTCACGTTGTCGAAGATGTTGCCGCTGACCTGCCAGTAGCCTGCCGCGTCGGTGTAGAAGGTGCCGAGGACGTCCTTGGAGTCCTCGAAGTAGTTGTTGTCGACCTTGGCCTTGGCGCCCGCCCGGGAGTTGATGCCCGACTCGTTGAGGCTCACGTAGTGGTTGTTGTAGACGTGGGCGATGCCGCCGCGCAGCAGGGGTGCGCGGGAGTCGATGTTCTCGTACTTGTTGTGGTGGAAGGTGACGAAGCCGTTCGAGACGTCGCTCTCGCTGGAGCCGATGAGGCCGCCGCGGCCGGAGTTGCGCAGGACGCTGTAGGAGAGGGTGACGTACTTGGTGTCGTCCTTCATGTCGAAGAGGCCGTCGTAGCCCTCCGACTCCCCGCCCGAGGCCTCCAGGGTGGTGTGGTCGACCCAGACGTTGCGGACACCGCTCTCCATGCCGATGGCGTCGCCGCCGTTGGAGGTGGGCGAGCCCGACTTCTTGACGTTCCGGACGGTCACGTTCTGGATGACGATGTTGCTGGACTCCCGGATGTGGATGCCCAGTTGGTCGAAGACCGCGCCACTGCCCACGCCGACGATCGTGACGTTGCTGATCTGCTTGAGTTCGATCACGCCGGCGGCAGTACTGCAACTGTCGCCGGAGACCTTTGCGGTGTTGCCGTGGTTGATGGTCCCCTCGACCTGGATGACGATCGGGGTGCTGCTGCTGGCGCGGCCGCACAGGGCCTGGTGGATCGCGGTGCCGGTGGTGGCCCGGACCGTCTGCCCGCCCGCACCGCCGGTCGTACCGCCGTTCTGCGTGGCGTAGCCGGTCGCACCGGTGGCGGCCGACGCCTCCTGGGGCATCGACAGAACCACGCCGGTCGCGGCGGCCACGGCCAGGGTGGCCAGCGCCGCGTTGAGTCGCAGGGTGACTGCTCGGCTCATCCTCGGTATCCCCAATCGCCTTCACATGCCGGAACGAACAGCCTGTCGTGATCACGTCAACACAGCAGGCGGGAAAGCGCTTTCTCGGCGTGAATATAGGGGTCCCTCCAGGGGCTGACAAGAGATCTGACGCGTTCACGCTGACAACCGCTGTACAGCCGGATGAACGCGAGGTGCACTCGGCATCCCGCGAGAGAGCCTCGATGTGCATGTCCGCGGATGCTGCGGTACGATCATCCTGCAAGGTCACAGGGGGTCAAACCCCGGCGACCGGCAGTGCGTTGGTGGTCCAAGGAAAGACGCCCCACTTCCCGTGGGGAAATGCAGGTGCAAGGCCTGCCCAGCGCTCCACGAGAAGCCCGGTCCCGCTCCAGCGGGACCGGGCTTCTTCCGTGTCGGCCGGATCAGGCCTGGACCACCGGCTCCCGGGTGAACAGCGCGCCCAGCTCCGGCGCGTTGACCCTGCGGTCGGCCAGGCGCAGGCCCTCCCAGACGGTGACCTGGTTGGCCGTGAGGACCGGCTTGCCCAGCTCCTTCTCCAGGGCCGGGATGTGCGCGGCCGTGTGCAGGGCGGTGTCCGGCAGGAGGACCGCCTCCGCGTCCGGGCGGTCGGCGGCGCGGGCCAGGGCCAGCACCTGAGCCTCGGTCCAGGTGCCGACCTCCGCCGCCGTGATGACGCCGGAGCCGACGACGTCGACCGCCTCGATGCCGGCGGCGCTCAGGAAGTCCGCGAAGAGCCGCGCCACGTCGTCGGGGTAGGTCGCCCCGATCGCCACCCGCCGCGCCCCGATCTCCCGCGCCGCGTGCATGAAGGCGAAGGAGGTGGAGGAGGCCGGGAGGCCCGCCGCCCGGGCCAGGGTGCGCACCTGCTCGTGGGCGCCCTCCCAGCCGTGCACGAAGCTCCCGCTGGTGCAGGCCCACACCACGGCGTCGGCACCGGCCAGCCGCAGCTCCGCCACGCCCGCCTCCAGGCGCTGCGGTGAGCCCATCTCCAGCAGCGCGTCCACCCGGTGCGCGTCCTCGCCGATGTCCGTGTGCACCAGGTCCACCCGGATGTCGCTGCCCAGGAGCTGCTCGATGCGTGGGTAGTCCTCCTCGCCGGAGTGGCCCGGGTACAGGAATCCCAGTGCTGTCATGTCCACCCTTCCTGCTGCTGTTCCGTGTCCGGGCCGTCGCCGACGCCCGGCATGTCCGCCACTGCGGGACCGGCCGGCCCCGGCACCACGGGACCGCTGCGCGCCGACGGGTCGGTCAGCGCCTGATACGGCCCCACGGCACGGGTACCCAGCCGGCGCAGTGCCGCCCACATCGTCACTTGGTTGGCCGAGATCACCGGGATGCGCAGCTCGGCCTCCAGCTGCGGGATCACGTCGTAGGTCGGCAGGTTGGTGCAGGAGATGAACAGGGCGTCGGCGGCCCCCGGGCGCGGCACCGCCCGGCGGGCCATGGCGGCCACGTCGCGGTAGGGGACCTTCCAGATGTGCCGGGTCAGCCCCATGAAGGCGCAGCCGGTGACGGTGACACCGGCCTCGGCGACGTACTCCTCCAGCGCCCGGGTCACCGACACGGTGTACGGCGTCACCAGCGCGACCCGGCGCACGCCCAGCTCGGCCAGCGCGTCCAGTAACGCGCCCGAAGTGGTCACGGACGGGACCGCGCCCGCCCAGGTCATCGCCTCGCACATGGCGCGCTCGCCGGCCATGCCGCCGACGAAGCTGCCCGAGGTGCAGGCGTAGGCGACGACCTCGGGGGTTATGGCGTTCAGGGTGCGCACCGCCTCGCCCAGCGTCTCGTGCTCGCTCACCAGCCGGGCCAGGTCCAGGCTGACCTCGACGGGCACGAAGGGGGTCCGCGTCATGTGCAGCGAGACCTCGTCGGGCACCCAGCGCCACAGTTCGCGGTCGAGCGCGAAGTCGAACGGGGCGACCACGCCGACCCCGCGTTGCGGAGCCGGTCCGCCGAGAAAGGAGATGTCCATGGCACGCACCGACCTCACGCTGAGAGAGGGGAGGACAACGCACCGTACGCACGGCCGTGTTGACGAAGGTAGGTTCCGGTGCGAGCGTGGTCAATCCGCCCGCGTCACTCGCAGGTCAACAGCCGGTTAACTCCTGCGTCCACCGCCCGAAAGCGCTCCCGCGCGCACGTCCCGGAGACAGCCTGCCGATGAGCACGCCCACCCTTCTCGTCCTGGACGCCGAGCCCCTCCCCCGGCTCGGCCGGCTGACCGGCCGGGCCCGGATCGAGCACACCGACGAGGCGCACCTCGCCGCTCGGCTGCCGTTCGCCGACGTGCTGCTGGTCTGGGACTTCGCCTCGCACGCCGTGCGCCGGGCCTGGCCGGGCGACGGCCCGCGTCCACGCTGGGTGCACACGGCGAGCGCGGGCGTGGACCACCTGATGTGCCCCGAACTGGCCGCGTCGGACACGGTGGTGACCAACGCGCGCGGTGTCTTCGACCAGCCGATCGCCGAGTACGTCGCCGCGCTCGTCCTGGCGATGGCCAAGGACCTGCCGACGACGCTGCGGTTGCAGGGCGAACGGACCTGGCGGCACCGCGAGTCGCTGCGGGTGGCCGGGACGCGGGCGTGCGTGGTCGGCTCGGGGCCGATCGGCCGGGCGATCGCGCGGACGCTCAAGGCGCTCGGCGTCACGACCGCGCTGGTCGGCCGCACCGCCCGCACCGGTGTCCACGGACCGGAGGACCTGGACCGGCTGCTGGCCCGCGCCGACTGGGTGGTGGCGGCGGCGCCCCTCACGGACGACACCCGCGGCATGTTCGACGCCCGGCGGTTCGGGGTCATGCAGCCCTCCGCGCGGTTCGTGAACGTGGGCCGGGGCCAGCTGGTCGTCGAGGACGACCTGGCCGCCGCGCTGACCGGGCGCTGGATCGCGGGCGCCGCCCTGGACGTGCTGAGCCACGAGCCGCCGGCGGCCGACAGTCCGCTCTGGGAGGTCCCCGACCTGATCGTCTCGCCGCACATGAGCGGGGACACGGTCGGCTGGCGGGACGAACTGGGGGCCCAGTTCGTGGAGTTGTTCGAGAGCTGGGCGGCCGGCGGGCCGCTTTCGAACGTGGTCGACAAGAAGCGTGGATACGTGCCCGGACACTGACGTTCCTGGAAGCGGAGGGTGCATGACCGACCTCACCGAGCTGACCGCGGTCCAGCTCCTCGACGGTTACCGCAGGGGTGGGTTCAGCCCGGTCGAGGTGGCCCGGGCGGTCCTGGAGCGGGCCGAGCGGATCCAGCCGGCCGTCAACGCGTTCGTCCGGCTGACCGGCGAGGAGGCGCTCGACGCGGCCCGGCGGTCCGAGGAGCGGTGGCTGCGCGGGGAGCCGTGCGGGCGGCTGGACGGCGTGCCGGTGACGGTGAAGGACATCCTGCTGATGCGCGGGCACCCGACGCTGCGCGGCTCCCGGGCCGTCTCCCCGCAGGGGCCGTGGGACGAGGACGCGCCCTCGGTCGCCCGGTTGCGCGAGCACGGCGCCGTGTTCGTGGGCAAGACGACGACGCCCGAGTACGGCTGGAAGGGCGTCACCGACTCGCCCCTGTCGGGTGTCACCCGCAACCCGCACGACCCCGCGCGCACCGCGGGTGGTTCCAGCGGGGGCGCGGCGGCGGCCGTGGCGCTGGGCGCGGGGCCGCTGGCGCTCGGCACGGACGGCGGGGGCAGTGTGCGCATCCCGGCGTCCTTCTGCGGCGTCTTCGGCCTGAAACCGACGTACGGCCGGGTGCCGCTCTATCCGGCGAGCGCCTTCGGCACCCTCGCGCACGTCGGTCCGATGACCCGGGACGCGGCGGACGCGGCGCTGATGCTGGACGTCGTCGGCGTCCCGGACGCCCGGGACTGGTCGGCGCTGGGCCCGGCGCCGGGCTCGTACTCCGAGGCCCTGGCGGGCGGGGTGCGGGGCCTGCGGGTGGCGTACTCGCCCACGCTCGGCGGGCAGGTGGCGGTGCGCCCGGCGGTGGCGACGGCGGTGCGGCGCGGGGTGGAGCGGCTGGCGGAGCTGGGCGCGTACGTGACGGAGGCGGACCCGGACTTCGCGGACCCGGTGGAGGCCTTCCACACGCTGTGGTTCAGCGGGGCGGCGCGCGTGGTGCAGCACCTGCGGGCGGGGCAGCGGGAGGTGCTCGACCCGGGGCTGCGGGAGATCGTCGGCGCGGGCGCGCGGTACTCGGCGCTGGAGTACCTGGCCGCGGTGGACGTCCGGATGGAGCTGGGCCGGCGGATGGGCCGGTTCCACGAGGCGTACGACCTGCTGGTCACGCCGACGCTGCCGATCACGGCGTTCGAGGCGGGCGTCGAGGTGCCCAAGGGCTCGGGGCACCGTCGGTGGACCGGCTGGACGCCCTTCACCCACCCGTTCAACCTGACCCAGCAGCCGGCGGCGACCGTGCCGGTCGGCAGCGACGGGGACGGCCTGCCGATCGGCCTCCAGCTCGTGGCGGCCCGCCACCGGGACGACCTGGTCCTGCGGGCCGCGCACGCGCTGTACGGAACGGGCACCGGGTCCGCGGCGGTGGGGTAGGCCGGGGCGGCCCTAGGCCCGCCGGAAGCTGAGCGTCTCCCCCGCCGCTCCCGTGCGCCAGAGGTCGTTGCAGGCCTCGGCCATCGCGTCCAGGCCTACGGTGATCCGGCCCCAGACGGTGCCGGGGACCCAGCCGACGTCGCCGTTGAGCAGCAGGTTGTTGCGCTCGTAGAAGAGGGCGAGGTCGACGAGGGTGGTGTCCGGCCGCACCTCGCGGTCGTAGCCGTACGCCTTGGTGCCCAACTCGGCGCCCGCGAAGGCGAAATAGCACAGGTCGCCCGGAATGGGCGTCACGGTCGGATTCTCCAGCGGTGGTTCGGATGCCGCGAAGGGCGGGAAGAGGGCGTAGATCTCGTTGCGCGCGTATTTGGCGTGGTACACGTCGCCGCCGAGGGGGAGCGCGTTCCAGACGGCCGCGCAGGTGAGCGGGGCCCGGTCGTCGAGCAGTTGGGCCGTGCACGTGATTCCGCGTGTGACCAGCGAGACTTCGATGTAGCGATCAGCCATGCCCTCCATGGCAGTGCCCGGCGCGGCCCCGGTCAAGGGTGCCGTGCCGTCGTACCGGACCGAAAAACATCGGCATAGGACGGCCGGGTTCGGGTAGCTGCGCGCCCATGGCTCCACCACACAGAACCCCTCCATGGGGTATATCCGTCCCACGGTCCGGGTCAGCCGGGCCCACTCGCCGGTCGCTGCTCGCGGGGGTCGCGGCGCTCGGCGCACTGGGAGCCGCCGGCTGCTCCCGGGTGGCCACCGCCTCCGACGTGGAGGGCGGTGACCTCCTCGACCGGCTCAGGGCGCAGGGCGTGGCCCGGCTCGGCATCGCGGGCGAGGTTCCCTTCGGGTACATCGACCGGAACGGTGAGCTGACCGGCGAGGCGCCGGAACTGGCGAAGGTCATCTTCAAGCGGCTCGGGGTGGACCGGGTGCAGCCCGTGCCGACGGAGTTCGGCTCCCTCATCCCGGGGCTGGCGTCGCAGCAGTTCGACGTCGTCGCGGCGGGGATGTACATCAACCCGGACCGCTGCGCGCAGGTCATCTTCTCCGACCCGGACTACCAGATGCTCGACTCCTTCATCGTGCGCAGGGGCAACCCCCTGGACCTGCACGACTACAAGGACGTCGTGGCGAAGAAGGCCAAGTTCGCGACGGGCACCGGCTACGCCGAGATCGCCTACGCGGTGGAGGCCGGGTACAAGGAGAGCGACATCCTCATCGTCCCCGACCAGGTCGCCGGCCTGAACGCCGTCGAGGCCGGGCGGGTGGACGTGTTCGCGGGTACGGCGCTGACCGTCCGCGAGGTGGTCAAGAAGTCCGGGAAGACCGAGGCGACGCAGGCCTTCCAGCCGATCGTCGACGGGAAGCCGCACACCGACGGTGGTGGTTTCGCCTTCCGCCCGACCGAGACCAACCTGCGGGACGCCTTCAACGTCGAGCTGCAGAAGCTCAAGAAGAGCGGCGAGCTGCTCCGCATCCTCAAGCCCTTCGGTTTCACCGAGGACGAGATGACGGATCTGACCGCGAAGGAGCTGTGCGGCGGATGACCTCCGGACTGTGGGAACTGGTACTCCAGGGCGTCTGGGTCACGGTCCAGCTGCTCTTCTTCAGCTCGCTGCTGGCGACGGCCGTCTCCTTCGTGGTCGGCGTCGGGCGCACCCACCGGCTGTGGATCGTCCGCTTCCTGGCGGGCTTCTACACCGAGGTGTTCCGCGGCACCTCCGCGCTGGTGATGATCTTCTGGGTCTTCTTCGTGCTGCCGCCGGCCTTCGGCTGGCAGCTGGTGCCGATGTGGGCGGGCACCCTGGCGCTGGGCCTGACCTACGGGGCGTACGGCTCCGAGATCGTGCGCGGCGCGCTCGCCGCGGTCGACCCGGCGCAGAAGGAGGGCGGCATCGCGCTCAGCTTCACGCCCTGGCAGCGGATGCGGCTGATCCTGCTGCCGCAGGCGGTGCCGGAGATGATCCCGCCCTTCTCCAACCTGCTGATCGAGCTGCTCAAGGGCACCGCGCTGGTGTCGGTCATGGGCATGGGCGACCTGGCCTTCAGCGGCAACCTGGTGCGCCTGGCGCTCCAGGAGAGCGCGGAGATCTACACGTACATCCTGCTGATCTACTTCGTGATCGCGTTCCTGCTGACCCGGGTGATGCGCGGTCTGGAGAAGAAGCTGAAGGCGGGCGTCGGCAAGGCGGCACCCGAGCGGAAGGCCGCCGCCGCCGAGCCGGCCGGGATCGGGGGTGTCCGATGAACTGGGACTGGAGCGCGGTCTCCGACTTCATGCCGCACTTCTGGGACGGGCTGCTGGTCACCCTGCAGATCCTGGTCCTCGGCTCGCTGGTCTCCTTCGTGCTGGGCCTGGTGTGGGCGCTGCTGATGCGGGTGCCGAGCCGCTTCGTGACCTGGCCGGTCGGCGTGGTGACCGAGTTCGTGCGGAACACCCCGCTGCTGGTGCAGCTGTTCTTCCTCTTCTACGTGCTGCCCGAGTGGGGGGTGACCGCTTCGGCGCTCACCACCGGCGTGCTCGCCATCGGCCTGCACTACTCGACGTACACGATGCAGGTCTACCGGGCCGGCATCGAGGCGGTGCCGGTCGGCCAGTGGGAGGCCGCGACGGCGCTGAACCTGCCGGTGGGGCGGACCTGGACGGCCGTGATCCTGCCGCAGGCGATCCGCCGGGTGGTCCCCGCCCTCGGCAACTACGTGATCTCCATGCTGAAGGACACGCCGCTGCTGATGGCGATCACGGTGCTGGAGATGCTCGGCGAGGCACGGCTGTTCTCGCAGCAGAACTTCCAGTTCACCGAGCCCCTGACGGTGATCGGCGTGGCCTTCATCGTCATCTCCTACCTGGCCTCCCTTGCCCTGCGAGCCCTGGAGCGACGCCTTGCCCACTGACACCCTCCCCCATCCCGAGAAGAGCCCCGAGCGCAGCTCCGGCGAGCTGATACGCCTGGAGCAGGTGACCAAGCGGTTCGGGGACAACACCGTCCTGGACCACCTGGACTTCTCTGTCGACGCCGGCAAGCACGTCACCCTGATCGGCCCCTCCGGGTCGGGCAAGACGACGATCCTCAGGCTGCTGATGACGCTGCTCAAGCCCGACGAGGGCACGATCACCGTGGACGGGCAGAAGCTCTTCCCGGCGAGCGAGAAGGAGCGGCGGGAGGTCCGCAAGCAGATCGGGATGGTCTTCCAGCAGTTCAACCTGTTCCCGAACATGAGCGTGCTGCGCAACATCACCGAGGCGCCGGTCACGGTCCTCGGCCTGTCCAAGGACGAGGCGGTGGAGCGGGCCAAGGGCCTGCTCGACATGGTGGGCCTGGCCGACAAGTGCGACGCGCGCCCGGCCCAGCTCTCCGGCGGCCAGCAGCAGCGGGTGGCGATCGCCCGGGCGCTGGCGATGCGGCCCAAGGTGCTCCTCCTCGACGAGGTGACCTCCGCGCTCGACCCGGAGCTGGTCGCGGGCGTCCTCGACCTGCTGCGGGACATCGCCCGCAGCACCGACATCACCATGCTCTGCGTGACCCACGAGATGAACTTCGCCCGGGACATCTCGGACCAGGTCCTGATGTTCGACTCCGGCCGGGTCATCGAGTCCGGCCCGCCGGAGAAGATCTTCAGCGAGCCGGAGCACGACCGGACCCGGGAGTTCCTCAGCGCGGTGCTGTGACCCCACGGCGCTCCCGCCCCAACGCCCGAGGTCGGGGCGTTGGGGCTTTCCCGTGGCATGTGCCGGCGGGCCGGTGTCCTGGTCGAGGACGGTGGAAATGGGCCAACACCCCCTCGCTACCGGCCTCTTGGCGGCTATCGTGGAGGGGATCCACTGTCCGGATCGGGGGGCAGGGGCCAACGAGCTAGCGCAGGGGGAGACCACCGTGGCGCTGCAGCACCAGCCGACCGCGCCGCTCCACTCGGCCCAGGACGCCCTGCGCGTCCTGGAGACGGTGGCGCGGTACACCGCCGGAGTCACCGACATCCAACTCGCCCGCGACACCGGGCTCGACCGGGAGCGGCTGGCCGTCCTCCTGCGCATGCTGCGCCGCGAGAGCTACGTCGAGCAGACCACCGACGGCTCGTACGTCACCGGAGAGGCCCTGGACCGCCTGGGCGCCGCCCGCGGCCGCGAGGAGGCCGTGCGCGAGCAGCTCCAGCGCACCCTGGACCGGCTGCGCGACTCGGTGGGCGCCGCCGTCTACATCAGCCGCTACGTGGACGGCGAGGTCAGCGTCACCCAGTACGCCGACGGCCCGGCCACGCCCAAGGTGAACGAGTGGGTGGACTTCCGCGTCTCGGCGCACGCCACCGCGGTCGGCAAGAGCCTGCTCACCCAGCTGGACCACGCCGGGCGCCGCGACCACCTGGCCCGGCACAAGATGGCCCGCCTGACCTCGCGCACCATCACCAGCGACAAGCTGCTGCTGTCGCGGCTGGAGTCCCAGCCGCCCACCGTCCCGGTCCTCGACCTCCAGGAGTACGCGGTGGGCACGGTCTGCGCGGCCGTCCCGATCACGGCCGGTTCCGCCGTGGGCTGCCTCGCGCTGTCCCTCCCGGTCGAGCACGCCCACCGGCTGCGCCGTGCCGCCGACGAGCTGAACCGCAACGCCGCGGGGGTGCTGCTCTCGCTGGCGATCTAGCCCGTGGGGCGGCCGGTCCGGGGATGGTCGGGAGCACCCCCGGGGACCAGGTAGTATTTTCGTCGTCGCCGACCGCGGAAAGCGGAAGGCGGGAGTCATGCGCCGCTAGCTCAGTTGGTTAGAGCAGCTGACTCTTAATCAGCGGGTCCGGGGTTCGAGTCCCTGGCGGCGCACCTAAGGAAGGCCCCCTCGCCCAGGCGAGGGGGCCTTCCGCGTTGCCGGATCGTGCCGGACCGGCTCGGTCAGAAGGTCACGTCCGAGCACGCGTAGAACGCGTTGGCCGTGTCGGCGACCGTCCACACCGCGACGATCACGTGGCGCCCGCTCAGCCCGGACGGCAGCGTGCCGCTGTGGGAGAGGGTGGCCGGCGGCTGCTTGCCGCCGTAGGGCACCGTGAAGAACGGCGTGAGGTTGAGGTCGGACCGGGACAGGTTGTGGTTCTGGTTCCAGCCCGGCTTGGTGACGTAGTACCGGAAGTCGGTCGTGGCGTGCCGCGCGGTGAACTGCCAGCGGAAGCTGTAGCTCTGCCCGCCGTTCACCTTCGTGGCCGGCCACGCCTGACCGTTGGGCTGCTTGGGACTGTCGAGCGGGGCGAAGGGGCCGTTGCCCGCGGAACATATCTTGCCGTCGGCCGGCCCGCCCGCCGGGAACCCCTTGGGGCCCTCGACGCTCTGCGGCTCCCACTGGATGGAGCCACAGCCGCTGACGGTGCCGTTCTGGCACACCTTCTGCCGGCTGACCGGGAGGTCGGTGTACCCGTGGCCACTGGCGCCGCCCGACGAGAGCACTAGGGCTCCGGTGGTCGCCATGCCCACCGCGGCTGCGTACAACTTGGTCCTGGTGCGCATACTGCTGCTCCTGTGACGTGGGGGAGGATCAGTGAGCCTTGCAGGTCTAGACCAAGTCTCAGATTATGACCGCGAGTTGAACATGTCCATACCAATCGCGGAACCTGCTCGACAGCCGGTTCCCGGCCGCTTCAGGGCCGCGTGTCCCCCCGACCGGCGCAGAACGCCACCGTCAGGTCCTTCACCAGCGCCTTCCGCTCGTAGTCGTCCAGTTCGACCAGTCCCCGCACGGTGAGCCGGGTCACCGTGTCCTCCACCGAGTCCACGACCGAGGTGAGCACGCTCGCCCGCTGCGCCGCGTCCAGGGCCGCGATCCGGCGCCGGTGCATCGCGGCGGCGACCTCGGGGGCGTACTCCACCCGGACCGGCCGCACCGAGAAGACCTCCAGCCCGACCGGCGCCGCGTCCGCGGCCACCAGCCGGGTCAGCGTCTCGCCCGCCACGTCGGCCGCGCCGCGGACCGTGCCGAGCGGCTCCACCGGGACCCTGGCCAGCGCCGCCTCGACGCACTCCCGCAGATACGTCTCGTGGTCCTCGACGCCCAGCGTGGCCCGCGCGGTGTCCCGCACCTTCCACACCACCAGCGTCACGACCCTGAGCGCGACCCCGTTGCCGTCGGCCGCGGGCATCGGCTCGCTGCGCCAGTGCCGCAGCCGGACGTCGACCCGGCGCCGCAGCAGCAGCGGGTTGACCCACATCAGGCCGGTGCGCCGGACGGTCCCCCGGTAGCGGCCGAACAGGCCGAGCACCCAGGCCCGTCCGGTCCGGCCGCGGGCGAGCCCGCCGAAACCGAAGAGCCCCAGCGCCCCGCCGGCCGCGTACGCCGCCCACTGCGCGGGCCCGAGCCCGGCACCCGCGTACGCCGGCAGCGCCAGCGCCTCCGCCGCGAGCGGCGGGACGACCCCCGCCCACCAGGTGGTGACCCCGCAGCCCGCCGCCCCGCAGACCCCGGCGGCCACGCCCGCCGCACCGGGCAGCACCCGGGCCGGACGCTCCGTCAGCTCCGGATCGACGCTCGCCACCGGGCGCGGCCGCGCGGCGACGGGGCGCCGCGCCCCCGGCTGCTCCCCCCTGCCCTGCCGGCGGGCGACCACCGCGGGCCGCAACGCCACCGGCTCCGGATCGGGGTCGTCGCGGAACAGCAGGTGGACGGGGATCTCGGTGGTGGCCTCGTTGTGGATGAGCCGGGCGGGCCGGTGGCCGGTCTCCGCGGGCATCCCTTCGGCGGTCGGGGGCCCCGGGGGAGCCGACGGCCTGATGTCCGGGTTCGTGGAAGAGGTCGTACTCATGCGTGCTCCAGCCTCCGCGCCAGATGCGTCATGAACGGGTGATCATCGCGGGCGGACGGTCAGGAGAAGAGCCGCCGCCAGGTCTCCGGACCCGGGTAACCGTCCGCCGCCCCACCGCGCCACCCCTGGGCGCGCTGGAAGGCCTCGACTGCCCGCCGGTCCGCCTCGCCCCAGCGCGGTCCCGGTCCGGTCGTGTAGTGCCGGCCGAACCCCTTGGCCACCAGCTGCCTGCCGAGCCGGGTGACGTACGGGTTCTCGGCGCCCGGGCGGAACATCGCCCGGCCCGGATAGCCGGCCACCCCGTGCGAGGCGGGGCCGGCCGACGGGGCTCCGACGTCCTTGCCCCCGCCGGAGGTCAGCAGCCGCCAGGTGCCCGGGCCGGGCAGCCCGTCGGCGTCCCCGCCCCGCCAGCCCTGGGCGAGCTGGAACGCCTCGGTCGCCCTGCGGTCCGCCTCCGACCAGCGCGGCCCGGGCCCGGAGGTGTAGAAGCGGCCGGCACCACGGGCCGCGAGCATCCGGCCCAGCTCGGTGACGTGCCCGTTGTTCGCGCCGGGACCGAAGGCGGCCGCCCCCGGGTAGGCGGTGGCGGCCGGCGCCCCGCTCGCGGCGCTCGCCGTGACCCCCTTGTAGCGGTAGGGCAGGTACTTGGCCGAGTTGCTCCAGTAGGCGTAGGGCGTGGCGAGCTTCCGGGCGTGCGGCGGGGTCTGCTCGTAGGCCGTGTAGGCGGTGCGCGTGGAGTCCGTCCAGCCGCCGAAGATCACCACGTGGGAGCCTTTCTGCGGGTCCGCCGCGTTGTGGAAGAGCAGGATGTCACCGGGCTGGAGTTCTTCCTTGGTGATGCGGTCGGCGAACGTGCCGAGGCTCCCGGTCCATTCGTTCGTGGGCAGCTTCCAGGCCATCGAGACGTAGCCCGAGCAGTCCTGCCGGTAACCGTCGGACCAGTAGGCGGTCATGCTGTAGGGCACCTTCGCGGTGACCCAAGTCTTGGCCCGTTCGATGATCTCCGTACGGGTGATCGCGGCCGGTTCGGCGCCGGCCGGGGGGACCGCCGGCGTACCGGTCGGGCCGTGCAGCGGAGCCCTCGGGCCCTGCGGCGTGTCGGGCTCCTCACCTGCGAGGACACCCGGCAGGTGGGAGGCGTGGACGCTGGTAGGGGCCGCCGCGGCCTGACCTGCGCCCAGGGCGCCGGTGGCGGCGGCCGTGGCCACGATCAGCGTGCGGTGGGCGGCCGGAAGGGCCGGGGCGCGGCCGGCGGGGGAACGCGGCGGCACCCGGCGCCGGTGGCGGCAGCCGGGACAGTCGCAGTCGCGCGCGGGATCGACGTCCTCGAATACGGGAGTCTCCATGCGATTCCCCTCACACTCCCGGTGACAGTGTCCGCGGCGGTGCACTTCGGTACATGTCGGTCAGTTTCTCAACTGACCCCGCTGTGCGCATGTTGACGGTCCGAATGATGTACCCGGCCCCGGGCACGCCCCGCGGGCCGCCTTCCGGGCGGTCCGGAGCACCGGCCGGCATCGGGTAGAGTTGTGCAGGTCAGCAGGCGCCGCTAGCTCAGTTGGTTAGAGCAGCTGACTCTTAATCAGCGGGTCCGGGGTTCGAGTCCCTGGCGGCGCACCGACGGCCGAAGGCCCCTCGTAGCACACGGGGGGCCTTCGGCGTACCCGGACCGCGAGCATCTTGCGATCATGACGAACGGCGTAGAACCCTGGTCCGCTTGGGAGCCGGATGCCGCGGGGGGCATCATGCAACCGGTGGTCGCCATTCCATGTCTATATAAGGTGTGGATGCCGTGGTGACAGCGACCCACCACTGTGACGTCCGTGAAGGTCGAGGGGGACCGGGGCGGGCGAAGGAAGCGACGAAACACGCGTGACCCGCGTGTGGGGGGATGACTCATGACGTCGACGCCGACGGGCGCCGGGCAGGACCACGACCCGTCCCAGACCACGCAGCTCAGGGTGCCAGCGCATCGGACCTGGAACACCGGCTCGTTCCGGCGGATCAGGAAGACCCTGCCGAGGTACGACTACGAGCACTACAGCCGGCTCGCGGGCCCCCTCACCCAGCCCGACCCGCACAAGCCGTACAAGGTGCAGTACCGCTCGCTGATCTCGCAGGAGCCGCACCGCCTGCGGGTGGCGCTGATGCTGGCCGCGGCCCCGCTGCTGTCGGTGGTGCTGCTGGTCTGGCTGCTCCAGCCCTCGCACTGGACCGAACGCGACTACCCGGCCTTCGACTGGCTGCCCACGCTCGACATCGTGATGCTCGTGGCGATCGGCCTGATCGAGCTGTTCCGCTGCCTGAACGTACTCTCGAACGCGCACGCGACCCTGGTCGCCCGGGACCCGGTCCCGGTGGTGCCCGAGACCGGCACCCGGGTCGCCTTCCTCACCTCCTTCGTGCCCGGCAAGGAGCCGCTGGAGATGGTGACGAAGACCCTGGAGGCGGCCGTGAAGATCCGCCACCGCGGCCTGATGCACGTCTGGCTCCTCGACGAGGGCGACGACCCCGAGGTGAAGGCCGTCTGCGCGCGCCTGGGCGTGCACCACTTCTCCCGCAAGGGCGTCGCGAAGTGGAACATGCCCAAGGGCCCGCACCGCGCCAAGACCAAGCACGGCAACTACAACGCCTGGCTCGAGGCGCACGGCGACGACTACGACTTCTTCGCCTCGGTCGACACCGACCACGTGCCGCTGCCCAACTACCTGGAGCGGATGCTCGGCTTCTTCCGCGACCCGGACGTCGGCTTCGTCATCGGCCCGCAGGTCTACGGCAACTACGACAACCCGATCACCAAGGCCGCCGAGTCGCAGCAGTTCCTCTTCCACGCGCTGATCCAGCGCGCGGGCAACCGCTACGGCTCCCCCATGTTCGTGGGCACCTCCAACGCGGTGCGCATCAGGGCGCTGAAGCAGATCGGCGGCCTGTACGACTCGATCACCGAGGACATGGCGACCGGCTTCGAGATCCACCGCCACAAGAACCCGGCCACCGGCCGCAAGTGGCGCTCGGTCTACACCCCGGACGTGCTCGCCGTCGGCGAGGGCCCGAACGCCTGGACGGACTTCTTCACCCAGCAGATGCGCTGGTCGCGAGGGACCTACGAGACGATCCTCAAGCAGTACTGGAAGGGCTGGTACTCGCTCCCGCCGAGCAAGCTCTTCAACTACACGATGATGATCATCTTCTACCCGATGTCGGCCCTGAACTGGATCCTGGCGGCGCTGAGCTGCTGCCTGTTCCTGGGCCTGGGCGCCTCGGGCGTCAACATCGACCCGGCGGTCTGGCTGATGCTCTACGGCAACGCCTCCGCCCTCCAGATCGGCCTGTACGTCTGGAACCGCCGCCACAACGTCTCGCCGCACGAGCCGGAGGGCTCCGGCGGTGTGGCCGGCATGGTGATGTCCGCGCTGTCGGCGCCGCTGTACGCGAAGGCGCTCATCGACTCGGTGCTGCGACGCAAGAGCAAGTTCGTGGTGACGCCGAAGGGCGACTCGGCCAGCCCGGACACGTGGTTCGGGACCTTCCGGTACCACTGGTACTTCATCGCGATCTTCGCGGGCTCGATCACGGCCGGCTTCGTCTTCGGGCACGCGCACCCCGCGATGATCGTCTGGGCGACGTTCGCGATGCTGATCACGGCGTCGCCGATGTTCGCCTGGCGCCACGAGCTGCGGAAGGCGAAGAAGCGGCCGCCGGCCGTGGCGGCGGAGCCCGCGCCGTGGGTCCCGTCGCAGCAGTCGGCGTCCATGGACCCGGCGCCCGCTCAGGCGTACGCGCCGCACGCGCCGCAGCAGAAGCCCAGCTGGGCGGCCCCCGCCGACGGGGGCAACGACCAGACCATGCAGATCGCCCTTGGTGGACTTGGGGGACGTAAGGAATGAAAGACCGTGCCGGCCGCCGCCGCGCCCGTCGCTTCGCGATAGGTACGGCGGTGGTAGTCGCGCTGGCCGGGATGAACGGACCGTGGCTCTACCGCTTCGGAACCGAGAAATACCACCAGTACAAGATCAACCAGCCGGAGTACAAGGCCGCCAACGGCAAGTGGGAGATCATCGAGTTTCCCGAGAAGTACCGGCAGAACACCATCCACGCGGCGCTGCTGCGCACCGGCAAGGTGCTGCTCGTCGCGGGGTCGGGCAACAACCAGGACAACTTCGACGCGAAGAAGTTCGACACCCGGATCTGGGACCCGGTCAAGGGCTCCATCAAGACGGTGCCGACGCCGACCGACCTGTTCTGCACCGGCCACACCCAGCTCGCCAACGGCAACCTGCTGATCGCGGGCGGTACCAAGCGGTACGAGAAGCTCAAGGGTGACGTCACCAAGGCCGGCGGCCTGATGATCGTCCACAACGAGAACCCGGACAAGCCGATCACCCTGCCGGCGGGCACCAAGTTCACCGGCAAGGAGAACGGCAGGACGTTCGTCTCCAAGGACCCCGTGCTGGTGCCCCGCGCCGAGAAGGTCTTCGACCCGCAGACCGGCGCGTTCGTGCGCAACGACCCGGGCCTGGGCCGGATCTACGTCGAGGCGCAGAAGAGCGGCGCGAAGTACGAGACGGGCACCGAGGACAACTACCGCGTCCAGGGCCTGTCGGGCACCGACGCGCGCAACACGTACGGCATCGCGCAGAAACTCGCCCTGGACAAGAAGGACTTCCAGGGCATCCGCGATGCCTTCGAGTTCGACCCGGTCGCCGAGAAGTACATCAAGGTCGACCCGATGCACGAGGCCCGCTGGTACCCGACGCTCACCACCCTGAGCGACGGGAAGATCCTCAGCGTCTCCGGCCTCGACGGCATCGGCCAGCTGGTGCCGGGCAAGAACGAGGTCTACGACCCCGAGACGAAGAAGTGGACCTACACCGACAAGGTCCGCCAGTTCCCGACGTACCCGGCGCTGTTCCTGATGCAGAACGGCAAGGTCTTCTACTCGGGCGCCAACGCCGGGTACGGCCCCGACGACGTGGGCCGTGACCCGGGCGTCTGGGACGTGGAGACCAACAAGTTCACCAAGATCCCCGGCATGAGCGACGCGAACATGCTGGAGACCGCCAACTCGGTGCTGCTGCCGCCGGCGCAGGACGAGAAGTACATGGTGATCGGCGGTGGCGGGGTCGGTGAGTCCCGGCTGTCCAGCGAGAAGACCCGGATCGTCGACCTGAAGGCGGACGACCCGAGGTTCGTGGACGGGCCGTCGATGGAGAAGGGCACGCGCTACCCGCAGGCCTCGGTCCTGCCGGACGACAGCGTGCTGGTCTCCGGCGGCTCGGAGGACTACCGGGGGCGCGGCGACTCCAACGTCCTTGAGGCGCGGCTCTACCACCCGGAGAGCAACGCGTTCGAGCGGGTGGCCGATCCGCTGGTCGGCCGCAACTACCACTCGGGCTCGATCCTGCTGCCCGACGGGCGCCTGATGTTCTTCGGGTCGGACTCGCTCTACGCCGACAAGGCCAACACCAAGCCGGGCGAGTTCGAGCAGCGCATCGAGATCTACACGCCGCCCTATCTGTACCGGGACTCGCGGCCGGACCTCTCGGGCGGCCCGCAGACCATCGAGCGCGGGGAGTCGGGCACGTTCACCTCGCGGTCGGCGTCGACGGTGAAGAAGGTGCGGCTGATCCGGCCGAGCGCCTCGACGCACGTCACGGACGTGGACCAGCGGTCGATCGCGCTGGACTTCGAGGCGGACGGTCAGAAGCTCACGGTGACGGTGCCGGAGAACAAGAACCTCGTCCAGTCCGGGTGGTACATGATGTTCGTGACGGACGGGCAGGGCACGCCGTCCAAGGCACAGTGGGTGAAGGTGCCGTAGCCGTGCCGCCGGGTGCGGGAGCGCCGTGGCCGGTCGGTCAGGCGGCTGATCCGCCCGCGTTGCGGATCAGCCGCTGGAGCACCTTCACCGTGGTGACGTAGTCCGCGTCGTCGATGCCCTCGTGGAGGGCGGCTCGGATCGCGGGGGCGTTGCGCGCGAGGTCCACGCGGGCCCGCTCACCGGCCTCGGTGAGCCACAGGCGGTCCTCGGCGTCCCGGGCCGCCGGCCGCGTTCCAGGAGCACCGCGGCCTCCGCCGCCAGATCGTCCTCGGGCCGGAGGTAGGAGGCCATGGCCTGCCTCAGCTCGGACGGCGTCATCCCCGCACCGTCCGGCGAGATGTCGTTCCCGGACAGGTTGCGCAGCAGCCGGAACTGAGGCTGGGTGTAGCCCTTTTCGGCCTGCCGGGCCCGGGTGTACGCGATGAGCGCCTCGTAGGCGACACCGGTCCAGCACGCGGCGGGCTGTCCGGCGAGTTCGGCGTCGCTGGTCTGCTGGGTCGACATGGTCCCCTCCTGGCGCTTCGGTGCGGAGCCTGCACGCCGGCAGGTCCTGCGAGGACCGTAGAACCTCAAGCGCGGTCGAGGGCAAGCGGCTGACCAGGCCCCTGGGGCGTCCGCATCTGATCAGTGCCGCCGGTGCGTCTACCCTTGCGCCAGTTTCAAGGCGTAGTCGGACCACCACTCGCCGGCCTTCGGGCCGCCCTTGCACTCGCCGTCCGACTCCCCGGGGCGCTTGACCCACAGGTAGGCGTCCACGAGGGGGTCGGCCGTCTTCGTCGTCGGGGTCTCGCCCAGGGCGCGGCCGGGCGGGTTGCACCAGCGTTCGTCGGGGGCGCCCTCGGTGTAGGGGCCGTTGCCGTTGCGGCTGGTGTCGATGACGAAGTGCTTGCCGCCGACCTTGGCGGCGAGCTGCTTGCCGTAGGCGATGGAGTCCTCGGTGGTGTAGAAGTTCGACACGTTGACCGAGAAGCCGTCGGCCTGGTCGATGCCCGCCCACTTCAGCGGCTCGAAGATCTGGTCGGGGTGACCCCAGCCGGCGTTGCCCGCGTCCAGGTAGACCTTGGTGTTCTTCAGCCCGCCGAGCTTGGCGACGGCGCCCTTGAGGAGGTCGTAGCGCTCCTCGTGGAACTCCTCCGGCGTACAGCCGTCGACCAGGTGCAGCACCGCGTCCGGTTCCAGGATCACCGTGGCGGAGCGGTCGCCGATGCCCCGGGCGACGCCGTCGATGAAGGCGCGGTAGGCGTCGCCGTCGGCGGCGCCGCCGCCGGAGTACTGGCCGCAGTCGCGGTGCGGGATGTTGTAGAGCACGAGCAGCGCGGTGCGCCCGGCCTCGTCGGCGGCCTCGGTGAAGCCCCGGGCCTGTTCCTCGGGGTTCTCGGGGCTGATCCACTCGCCGGTCGGCTGCTGGGCGATCTTGCGGATCTGCTCGGCCTGGTCCTTCTTGTCGGACTGCTCCAGGGCCGCCAGCTGCTGGGCGGCGTTGCCGTCCGGGTTGACCCAGAACGGGCCGTCCTCCTCGGGCCGCTGCGTTATGCCCGCGCCCGCGTTCTTGTCCTTGCTCTCGTCCCCGCCGTCCCCGGACGAGGAGCAGCCCGCGAGCAGCAGTGCCGCCCCCAGCACCGCCGCGGACGCGCGCCTCGTGGACAGCGTCGCGGCCCCCCTGCTGCCGTACATCCAACCCCCCTGGTGCCTGTTCCGAGGCTCAATCCTGACATACGCCTCCGGCACCCAGGCGGTTCCCGGGTGCCGGTCCGACGTCTCCTAGGAGCCGGTACCCGTGAGGTAGGCGGAGACGACCACGTTGGCCGTGTAGCTGTCGGTGGCGGGGTCGAAGGTGCCGCCGCAGGTGATCAGGCGGAGTTCGGCGCGGCCCGTGTCCCGCGGACCGTAGGCCTGCTGGGCGTCGAAGCCGTCGCGGGTGAGGACCCGCACGTCGTCGACGGTGAACTCGGCGACCTCGCCGTCGTCGCGGACCACCCGGAGCGTCTCGCCGGGTTCCAGGGTGCTGACCGCGTGGAAGACGGCCGGCTCGGTCTCGGTGTCCACGTGGCCGACCAGCAGCGCGGTCCCGGCGGCGCCCGGCGATGTGCCGTCGGCGTACCAGCCGACGGCGTCGGGCCGGTCGAAGGGCGGTGGCTCGACGGCGCCCTCGGTGTCGAGGCCGCGGGCCAGGACGGGCGCCCGGATGCCGAGGCCGGGGATGTCGAGCCGCTGCGGCAGGGCGGCGCCGAGGGGGGTGCGGGCGGGCGGCAGCGGCAGGTCGGGGGGGCGGCCGGCCGCCGCCATGTCGCCGGTGGCCGGCCGGGAGGTGCCCTCGCGCGCGTCGGTGGCCTCGCGGCCCCAGAGCCACAGCCCGAGGAGCAGCACCACCCAGGCGGTGCCGGTCACCAGGCGGCCCGGGCCGACGGTGGGACGGTCCTGTTCCGACATGGTCAGCCCGTCCCGCGGCTCCGGCTGCGGACGCTGCGCAGCGCGACGGCGACGGCGGCGATGCCGGCGAGGACCAGGCCGGTCACGGTGTGCGCCGTGCCGGGGGGTTCGGGCCGGGCCTCTTCGCGGGTGTCGGCGGCGGCCAGCCGCGCGGTGCCGCCGCCGCCCGCGTCGACGGGGGCGACGGGAGAGGAGTGGGCGGCCGGGCGCCGTCTCTCGCCGACGGTGACGGTGCTCTCCCGCGCGGCGTCGCCGCACGTGATCCGTACGGCGTAGGCGCCTGCCTCCAGGGTGGAGCGGACCGAGCCCGCGCCCACCAGGGCGCCGTCGGAACGCGACAGGGAGAGCTTCACGTCCGAGACGAACGCCGCCGAGACGGCGACGGCCGTCTTCTCGGTGCAGTCGGACACGCGGAGCCTCACGTCGCCGCCCGGCACGGGCGCGGACGGTGACACCGAGACACCTCCCCCGTCCGCCGCGTGGGCGGCCGGCGCGATCGGTGCGAGTGCCGCGGCCACCGCGGCACCGGCACAGAGAGTGACTTTCAGTGAGCCCATCGTGTACCTCCAGTTATCTGGAGGCTGCCCCGCGGGACCGGCCCCCGCATCCTGCGCGGGGGCCGGACTACTCCGAACGGGTCGTGCCGGTGGGTGGCACGTTTACCGGGTTCAGACCCGTTCGACCAGGTCCGCGATCGAGTCGACCACCTGAGACGGACGGTAGGGGAAGCTGTCGACCTGCTCGGGGCGGGTCAGGCCGGTGAGCACGAGGAAGGTCTGCATGCCGGCCTCGATGCCGGCCAGCACGTCGGTGTCCATACGGTCGCCGATCATGGCGCTGCTCTCGGAGTGGGCGCCGATCGCGTTGAGCCCGGTGCGCATCATCAGCGGGTTGGGCTTGCCGGCGAAGTACGGCTGCCGGCCGGTCGCCTTGGTGATCAGGGCGGCCACGGCGCCGGTCGCCGGGAGCGGCCCCTCGGTGGAGGGGCCGGTCTCGTCGGGGTTGGTGCAGATGAAGCGGGCGCCCCCGTTGATGAGCCGGACCGCCTTCGTCATCGCCTCGAAGGAGTACGTGCGGGTCTCGCCGAGCACCACGTAGTCGGGGTCGTGGTCGGTGAGGATGTAGCCGATGTCGTGCAGGGCGGTGGTCAGGCCGGCCTCGCCGATGACGTAGGCCGAGCCACCGGGCCGCTGGTCGTCCAGGAACTGGGCGGTGGCCAGCGCCGAGGTCCAGATGGCCTCGACCGGGACCTCCAGGCCCATGCGGCGCAGCCGGGCGTGCAGGTCGCGCGGGGTGTAGATCGAGTTGTTGGTGAGCACCAGGAAGGGCTTGCCGGACTCGCGGAGCCTCTTGATGAAGGCGTCGGCGCCGGGGATCGGCACGCCCTCGTGGATGAGGACGCCGTCCATGTCGGTGAGCCACGACTCGATGGGCTTGCGATCTGCCATGTGCAACGAACTCCCTGGCGTGCGGTGGGACGAGGGCGGGGGCGCCGGAACCACGGCGTGCCGACGCCCCCAGCCTAATCAGGAGCCCGCCGGGTCAGTTGCCGGTGGCCGACTTCCAGGCGTCGATGTAGGAGGTCGGGTTCTTCTCGATGTCGGCCCAGTCGGGTTCGAAGAGGTAGTCCACGCAGGGCTGGTCGCAGTCGGGGGGACAGGGAGGCGGGGCTGGGTTCGCGTGCGTGCCGGGGGGCGGCGCGCTCGTGGGGCGCGGGTGAGGGGGAGTCAGCGGCGCCTGCGGGCGAGCAGGACGGTTCCGCATCCGGCGGCGACCAGCAGAGCGGCGGCCGCCGCGGCCATGCCCGTGCGGCCCGGTCCGGTGCCGGCCAGCTCCTCGGCGTACGGGGGGTCGGCGGCCCGCCCGTCCCGGGCCTCGTCGGCGCGGCCCTCCGGGGCGTCGGCGCGACGGCCCTCCGGGGGGTCGGCGCTCGGGGCGGCGTCCCTACCGCCCGTGTCCCGGCCGTCCGGGGTGGCGGCGCCGGAGGGGGACGCGGGGTCGGCGCTCCGGCCGGCGGTCGGCTCGTCGGCGGGCGCGTTCGACCTGATGCGGAAGCGGTAGTCGTTCGACTGGCCGATCCAGTCGCCGTCGTCGCCTCGCCGCTGGACCACGGCCGCGGTGGCGGTCACGTCGTTGGCGACGGCGTCCGAGGTGAGCGCCAGCCGCACCTTGACGGTGAGGGTCTTGCCGGGGTCGACGGTGAAGCCGGGGAAACGGGGAAGGGTGGCGCTGCCGCTCACTGAATCGCCCTCTGCATCGGACTCGCCCTCTGCCTCGGACTCACCTTCGGTCGCGTCTGCGTCTTCGTCCTCGGCCGCTTCCTCGCCGAACACGCCGATCAGCTCGTCCCGTTCGGTCGACTCGAACGCCACGGGACGCGCCTGCTCACCGTCGTAGAACTCCAGGCGGGGCTGCGACGGTTTCAGGGCCCGTTCCTCGTCGACGAGGACGACGACCGGGTGGATGCCCTCACAGATCCGGGAGGTGGTGTTGGTGAGGTCCAGGTACCAGGTGCCGTAGCCGCCCCCGGCCTCGAAGCCGGTGGGGCCGCCGTGGATGCGGGTGGTGAGGGGGAAGGTGTGGTCGTCCGGGGCCGTGCACGCGGGCAACGGCGCCTGCGGGTCCGCGTGCGCGGGGACGGCCGACGCGGCGGCGGCGAGCAGGGCGGCTGCCGCCACCAGGCAGGGGGACGTGGACGTGAACAGTCGCATAAGCACATGAGCGTGCCGGTGATGTCCGGCTTCGGGCACCGCCATTCGGGCCACGCCCCCCGGACGGAGCACCGACACCCTCCGATCGGCGGTCGCCCCCCCCCCCCCCGATCGGCGGTCGGCGGCCGGCACCCCTCGGCCCGCTTTCCGCCAGGCGGCACCAAAGTGGCGCGATCGCGCGTTGCCGCTCCACCCCGGCGGGCCGCAGCCTGAGGAGCGGGAGCGCTCCCACACCACCGGTGCCCCCAGCCCCTCACGCCACCCCCCGCCCCGCCTCCCCCCTCAGGAAGAGGCACAGGAAGAGCACCCGCCCCCTCCCCACAGGAAGAGAAGGACAAGAGGCCCATGGACCTGGCTTGTCATATACATGCTCTATTTCGCGCCACGGGACGACGTCCGGGACTCCCCTTCGCCACGCTCGCCCTGGTGATCCCGGCCCTCCTGCTGACCGCCCTCGCCCCGTCACCCGCCGCGGCGGCGCAGGCCGCGGCGCCCGTCCCCCTGCCGTCGCTCAGCGCGACCACGACCCAGGTCGCCTCCGGGCTGCGGCGGCCCACCGCCATCGCGGCCCCCGACGACGGCACGGACCGGCTGTTCATCACCGAGAAGTCCGGCCGGGTCCGCGTCTACCACCCGGACACCGGCCTGGCCGCCGCCCCGCTGCTCGACATCACCGCGGCCGTGGACGAGTCGGGCAACGAACGCGGGCTGCTCGGCATCGCGCTCCCGCCGGACTTCGCCGACAGCCAGGACCTCTATCTGGCGTACACGGCGCTGCCCGACGGGGCGGTCACACTGGCCCGCTACCGGCTCGACGCGTCCCGCCTGGAGGTCCTGCTCTCCCAGGAGCACGCCGAGTACAACAACCACAACGGCGGCCAGCTCGCCTTCGGCCCGGACGGCAAGCTGTACTGGAGCATCGGCGACGGCGGCGGCTCCGGGGACCCGTTCCGGTCCGGCCAGCGGCTGGACACCCTGCTGGGCAAGATCATGCGCATCGACGTCAGCCGCGCCTGCGCGCCGCTCGCCTACTGCGTCCCCGGCGACAACCCCTTCACCCGCACTCCCGGCGCCCGGGCGGAGATCTGGCTGTACGGGCTGCGCAACCCCTGGCGCTTCTCCTTCGACAGCGGTGACGGCTCGCTGTGGATCGGCGACGTCGGCCAGGGCCACTGGGAGGAGGTCGACCACATCCCCGCCGGGAAGGGCGGGCTGAACCTCGGCTGGTCCTGCTACGAGGGCCTGGAGGAGTTCGAGGGCGGCGACTGCGCGTCCGGCCAGGAGTACACCGAGCCGGTCTTCACCTACTCGCCGTACACCGGCGGCTGCTCGGTCATCGGCGGCCACGTCTACCGGGGCCGGGAGTACGCCGACCTGGTGGGCGGTACGTACATCGCCACCGACTACTGCTCGTCCACCGTCTGGGCGCTGCGCCCCGACGGGCGGGGCGGCTACGAGGAGGCCGAGATCGGGCAGATGCCCACCCAGGTCACGTCGATCGGCGTGACCGTCGACGGCGAGTTCTACGTGGTCAACGACCTGCCCGGCGGGCTGCACCGGGTGTCGTTCACCCGGGAGGAGCCCACCTGCCGGGTGGACCGCAAGGTGACCCGCTGGGGCACCGGCACCACGGTCGACCTCACCGTCACCAACACCGGCGACACCCCGGTGAACGGCTGGACCCTCGCGTTCCCGCTGTCCTTCGGGCAGACCGTCGTGTCCGACTGGAACACGGAGCTGGTCCAGCTCAGCAACACGATCGACGCGACCAACGCCCCGCACAACGCCACGATCGCGCCGGGCGCGAGCGTCACCCTCGGCTATCTCGCCGCGCACACCGGCGACGCGTCACCACCGCCCCGGTTCACGCTCAACGGGGACGCGTGCGCCGTCGGTTCGTGAACGCCGCCGGCACGCCGTGAACGACGGTCGGTCCGGCCCGGGCCCACACGGCCCGGACCGGACCGTCTCCGTCCCTGGTCCTGGTCCTGGGTGCCGCGTCCCTCGCCCCCCGTTCCGCGCCACGCCTCACACCTCACGCCCGAGCGCCGGGCGGCACGTCAGGCGTCCCCCCGCCCGAACAGCGGCGCGAGCAGCAGCTGCGCCGCGCCCTCCGCGACCCCGCGCACCCCGCCGGGCGCCATCCGCACCGGTACGGCGCCGCCGTGACCGCCCTCCCGCCGGGCGCGGGCGGCGAGGACGGCACCGACCCCGCCGACGAAGGCCTCCGGCGCGGCGGCGACGGTACGGCCGCCGAGCAGGACCAGGTCGATGTCCAGCAGCCCGGCGAGGTTCGCGGCGCCCGCTCCCAGCACCCGGGCCGCCTCCGTGACGTCACCGCGGGCGACGGCCCCGAGGCACAGCGCCTCTATGCAGCCGCGGGCGCCGCAGGTGCAGGGCGGCCCGTCCAGCTGGACGACCTGGTGCCCGAACTCCCCGGCACCCGTCCGGGCGCCCCGGTGCACCCCGCCGCCGATCACGAGCCCGGCGCCCAGTCCCGTACCGAGGTGCAGATAGGCGAAGGAGCCGCCTCCGCCGGGCCCCTCTCCACCGACCGCGAGGCCCAGGGCCGCCGCGTTGGTGTCCTTGTCGACGACGACCGGCACACCGAGCCGCCGCACCAGCGCGTCGCGCAGGGGGAAGCCGTCCCACTTCGGGAAACCGGTGACCCGGTGCAGCACGCCCCGGACGTGGTCGAGCGGCCCGGGGAGGGCGACACCGAGACCGAGGAGGGTGGGCGCGTGGGCGGCAGTCCCTTCGGGCGGCCCCAGGGTGTCCGCGACCAACGTGCGGACCGCCCCCGCCACGCCCTCCAGCACCGCTTCCGCCCCCGCGCCCAGGTCCAGCGGGGAACGCCGCTCCCCCAGCACGGTGCCGTCCAGATCGACCAGCACCGCCCGCAACTCGTCCCGGTCCAGGTGGACGCCGAGCGCGTGGCCGGCCTCCGGCACCAGGCGCAGTACCGTCCGCGGCTTGCCGCCCGTGGACGCACGACGCCCGGCCTCGGCGGCCAGGCCGTCCTCCCGGAGGCGTGCGGTGATCTTGCTGACCGCCTGCGGGGTGAGCCCGGTCCGCTCGGCGAGTTCCAGCCGGCTGATGCCCTCGGCGCCGGCGGTGCGCAGCAGGTCGAGCACCAGGGCGGCGTTGGGACTGCGCGGGGCGCGCGGCTGGGCCCCGCCCACCGCACCCCGCACGCCGCCCCCACCCGCGACGCCCACGCCACCACCACCGGTGACCCGCGCGCCGGCCCTCGCACCTCCACCGTTCGTCCTGTCCACGCCCCCATTGTCACCGGCGCTTGCACTTTGGCAACTCCGTTGCGAAAGTAGGAGGCATGACTGGTACTCCTCCCGGCAGGTCCCCGCTGCGCGTCGGCCTGGTCGGCTACGGCCTCGCGGGCTCCGTCTTCCACGCCCCGCTGATCGCCGCCACCGAGGGCCTGGCCCTGGACACGGTGGTCACCTCGAACCCGGACCGGCAGCAGCAGGCCCGCGCCGAGTTCCCGGACGTGCGGACCGTCGCCACGCCCGACGAGCTGTTCGACCGGGCCGGCGAGCTGGACCTGGTCGTCGTCGCGTCCCCGAACAAGACGCACGTACCGCTCGCGACGAGGGCCCTGGAGGCCGGTCTGCCGGTCGTGGTGGACAAGCCGGTGGCGGGCACGGCGGCCGAGGCGCGGGAGCTCGCGGCGCTGGCGGAGGAGCGCGGTCTGCTGCTCTCCGTCTTCCAGAACCGCCGCTGGGACAACGACTTCCTCACCCTGCGGCGGCTCATCGCCGAGGACGCGCTGGGCGACGTGTGGCGCTTCGAGTCCCGCTTCGAGCGCTGGCGGCCGAAGCCGAAGGGCGGCTGGCGCGAGTCCGGCGACCCGGCAGAGATCGGAGGTCTCCTCTACGACCTCGGCAGCCACGTCGTCGACCAGGCCCTCGTCCTCTTCGGCCCGGCCACGCAGGTCTACGCCGAGTCGATCGTCCGGCGCGTGGGCGCGGAGGCGGACGACGACACGTTCATCGCCCTCACGCACGCGAACGGCGTCCGCTCCCACCTGTACGTCTCCTCCACCGCCGCCCAGCTCGGCCCCCGCTTCAGCGTCCTGGGCTCCCAGGCCGGTTACGTCAAGCACGGCCTCGACCCGCAGGAGGCGGCGCTGCGCGAGGGCAAGCGGCCCGGCCCGGGCTGGGGCGAGGAGGACGAGTCGCTGTGGGGCCGCGTGGGCGCCGGGGAGTCCCCGACGACCGGCGGCGGAAACGTGACGGCGACCGTGCCGGGCGACTACCCCGCCTACTACGCGGCGGTGGCGAAGGCGCTGCTGGAGGGCGGCCCGAACCCGGTCGGCGCCCGCGAGGCGGCTGCCGCCCTGGACGTTCTGGAGGCGGCCCGCCGGTCCGCCCGCGAGGGAGTGGTGGTGGCGCTGTGAGTTCCGAGAAGCCCGTCCCGACGGTGGAGGAGCTGGAGGAGCAGGAACGCCTCCTGGTCTTCCGCCGGTTCACGCACGACGACGCCTGGGCGCTCGGCTCGCTCCTCGTCGAGCTGGCCCGCGAACGCGGGGCGCCGGTCGCCATCGACATCCACCGCGCCAGCCAGCAGCTCTTCCACGCGGCCCTGCCCGGCTCGACCCCCGACAACGACGCCTGGATCGCCCGCAAGCGACGGGTGGTGGAGCGGTACGGCTCCGCGTCCTACCTGGTCGGCTCTCGCTTCCGGGCCAAGGGCACGACGTTCGAGGAGTCCTCGCGGCTCGACGCCGACACGTACGCGGCGCACGGCGGCTCCTTCCCGATCACCGTGGCCGGCGTCGGTGTGATCGGCTCGGTCACGGTGTCCGGGTTGCCGCAGGTGGAGGACCACCGGATGGTGGTGGAGGCGCTGGAGCGGTTCCTGGGCGAGTAGCCCGCTCGGCCGCGGTCGGCCCCGGACGGCGTACTCCGGGAATCACCGATGGGTGCCTGTGGTTGGCAGGCAGGTACCCACGATGATCGCAGTGCTCACCGAAGGGATCGCGAACCGATGAACGAGGCGACGGCTTCTCTGAAGGAATCGGTCGGACGGTACGGCGCGTGGAGCGTGCAACTGCGCTCCGGGTCCGCGACGAGCGACGCCGAACGCACCGAGGCCGCCGCCGAGTTGGAGCAGCTCGGGTTCGGTGCCGTGTGGCTGGGCGGCAACACCTCCGCCGCGGACGCCGCCCCGCTGATCGAGGCGACCTCGCGGATCGTCCTCGGGACCAGCATCCAGAGCATCTGGGAGCACGATCCCTCCGCGACGGCGGCGAGCTTCGCGGAGCTGGAGGTGGCCCACCCCGGCCGCTTCCTGCTCGGCCTCGGGGTGAGCCACGGTCCCCGGGTCGAGGGCTACAACCGCCCCTACTCCAGGATGGTCGAGTACCTCGACGGCCTGGACCGGGCGGGCCTGCGGTCCGACCACCGGGTGCTGGCGGCGCTCGGCCCGAAGATGCTGGAGCTGTCCCGGGACCGGGCCGCGGGCGCGATCCCGTACCTGGTCACCCCCGAGCACACCGCGCAGGCCCGTGAACGGCTCGGCGAGGGGCCGCTGCTGGCGCCGGAGTTCAAGGTGGTCCTCTCCTCCGACCCGGCCGCCGCCCGCGCGACGGCGCGCGCGTACCTCGCCCGGTACCTGGAGCTGCCGAACTACACCAAGAACTTCCTCAACCTCGGCTTCACCGAGGCCGACGTCGCCGGCGGCGGCAGCGACCGCCTGATCGACGCCGTGTTCGCGTGGGGCGACGAGGACACGATCCGCGCCCGCATCGACGCCTTCCTCGACGCGGGCGCCGACCACGTGGCCCTCCAGGTGGTGGAGGACGACATGACGCTGATCCCTCGTGAGGGCTGGCGCCGCCTGGCTTCCCTACTGGCGTGAGGCAGGCGCCCCTCAGGGGCGCGGGGAACGGCGCGACCAGCCACACCCCACCCGCAGCCGACAACACACCGCACACCGCCAAGGGGCGCGGGGAACTGCGCGACCGGCCCACCTCAACCCGCGGCCGACAACGCACCGAGTCCCCCCGCCCCCAGCGGAGCGCCTACGCGTTCTTGAGCGACTGCCGCTGCCGCCCCAGCCCCTCGACCTCCAGCTCCACGACGTCCCCCGCCCGCAGGTACGGCTTGGGCTCGGGCTGCCCCATCGCCACCCCCGCCGGCGTCCCGGTGTTGATGACGTCACCGGGCCTGAGCACCATGAACTGGCTGACGTACCGCACGACCTCCCCCACCGGGAAGATCTGGTCCGCGGTCGTCCCGTCCTGCTTCAGCTCCCCGTTCACCCACAGCCGCAGCGACAGCCGCTGCGGGTCGGGCACCTCGTCGGCGGTCACCAGCCAGGGGCCCAGCGGGTTGAAGGTCTCGCAGTTCTTGCCCTTGTCCCAGGTCCCGCCCCGCTCGATCTGGAACTCCCGCTCGGACACGTCGTGCGCCACCGCGTACCCCGCGACACACGCGAGGCCCGCCTCGGCCGACTCCAGGTAGCGGGCCGTACGGCCGATCACGACCGCCAGCTCCACCTCCCAGTCGGTCTTGACGGAGCCGCGCGGCACGAGCACGGTGTCGTCCGGCCCGACCACCGTGTCCGGCGCCTTGAAGAAGACGACGGGTTCGGCGGGCGGCTGGGCCCCGGTCTCCTGAGCGTGGTCGTGGTAGTTGAGCCCGATGCACACGATCTTGCCGATGCGCCCCACGGGCGGTCCGACGCGCAGCCCGGTTCCGTCCAGGACGGGCAGCTCACCCGCTTCGGCGGCGGCCCGTACCCGGCCGAGCGCGGCGTCGTCGCCGAGCAGCGCCCCGTCGATGTCCGTCACCACGCCCGACAGGTCTCGCAGGGTCCCGTCGGCGTCGAGCAGCGCGGGTCGCTCCGACCCCGCCGTACCGACTCGCAACAGCTTCATGATCCCCAACTCCTCGGTCTCGGGCAGCCCGCCGACGAGGTGCGACCTGGGTGCGGCAGTGACGCGACAACCATCGGAGGACTGGTCGATCGTCCAAGGTCGGGGTCCACTCCGCAATACCCCGTTCACGTACTGGACCGTAGCCAGGCCGTGCGCCCCTGCCGCACCCGTACGCCTCACCGGTACAGGAAGGCCCGCTCGACGGCGCTCCACGTCGTGCTGGTGACGACGTACAGCGCGGCGGCCAGCGGCACCACGGCCACGGTGACGAGCGTGAAGAAGGACAGGAACGGCATGACCCTGGTGATCGCGCCGACCCCCGGCACCGCCTCCCCGTCCCCGGCGGGCAGCAGCGGCCGGTCGGCCATCGTCCGCTTGGTGAGCCGGTAGCTGAAGGTGGCGACGGCGGCGACGACCGCGAACAGCACGACGTACACGAGCCCGGCGCCGCCGGTCATCCCGCCGTCACCGAGCGCGTCGGCCCACCGCCCGCCCAGCGGGGCGGCGAGGAGTCGGTGCGAGAGCAGTTCGTTGGCCTGTCCGCCGACCGAGGAGCTGGAGAACAGGTGGTAGAGCAGGAAAAAGGCGGGCACCTGGCACAGGCTCGGCAGGCAGCCCGACAGCGGCGACACCTTCTCCTCGGCGTGCAGTTCGAGTACGGCCCGCTGCAGCTTCTCGGGGTTCTTCGCGTGCTTGCGGCGCAGTTCGGCGACCTTCGGCTGCAGCGCGGTACGCGCCTTCTGTCCGCGCGCGGCGGCCCGGGACAGCGGATGGACGAGGAGCCGTACGAGCGCGGTGAACAGGACGATGGCGGCGGCCGCGGCGGAGGCGCCGAACAGCGGCTGGAGCAGGTCGGCCAGGTGATCGACCAGGCTGGCGAAGACGGACATGGGTGAGCCCTCCGGGGGTCTCGTCGTGCCGGGGTGGGAAGACGGCATGACGACACGACCCGCGCGGGGTTGCCTCGTGTGGAAGGGGTGCCCTACGCGGCGGTCGCCGGGAGGGCGCGCCCGGGCGCTCGGGGCCGGCGGCGGCCGGGGGCGTCGGGGTCGCGTTGGGGCAGGAAGGCCGTACGCAGGTCCCGGTCCCTGAGGGCCGTGCGGACCCGGGTGCGCGGCACGGCGGGCGCGCAGCGGGCGGCGATGACGGCGCAGACGGCGAGCGCGGACCCGACCGCGGCGGTCGCGGCGAGCGCGACGGTGACGGAGAGGCTGCCGACGTCGACGAGGGCGACGGGGAGGAGCACGAGCAGCAGCACGAGCAGGGGGCGCAGGACGGCCCGGTTCCGGGTCATCGGCCACCCCTTCCTCTCCCACGCATGGGGCCCAGTCGTCCCCAGTTATACAGGACCTACCGCGGCGCCCGCTCCTGCGCCGGAGCGGTCCGCGAGGGCTGCTCGACCTCGATCGGCCGGAGCAGCCGCCGCCGTCCGAGCAGCGCCCGGCTGACCGGGTCCGCCGGGTCCGGGTCGAGACCGGGGCCGGGCTCCATGTCGATGTCGCGGACGGCGACGGTGGTCCCGCAGGCCGGGCAGACACCGTGCGGGTCGAGTTCGGTGCCGCAGTCGGCGTGCCAGAACGTGCGCATGGGCTCGCCGCCGAGCTGCTCGCGCCCCCAGATCCCGAGCGCGCGCAGGGCGGGCCACAGGGCGATGCCGCGCTCGGTGACGACGTACTCGTCCCGCGGCGGCGACTGCTGGTAGCGGCGCTTCTCCAGGATGCCCTCGGCGGTGAGCGTCTGGAGGCGGTTGGCCAGGACGGCGCGCGGGATGCCGAGGTGGACCAGGAAGTCGTTGTAGCGCCGGACGCCGTAGAGCGCGTCGCGGATCACGAGCAGGGTCCACCGCTCGCCGACCACCTTCAGCGCGCGGGCGATCGAGCACTCCTGCGCCGCATAGTCCTTGCCCAGTGCCATGCGTCCTCCGCGGGCGGCCTGTTCATGGGCCTCTCGGTGATCGGTCTCTTCAGCTATCTGCCGGCGCTGCTCCAGCGGGCGCTCGGGCTGTCCCCGATGGACACCGCCTGGCTGTTCCTGCTCTGGTCCGGCCTCTCCTTCACGGTGGCGCTCCAGGCCCGCCGGCTCGCCCACCGTCTCCCCCCACGGGGGCAACTGGCCGTCGGCTTCGCCCTGCACGCGGCGGGTGCCCTGGCGATGCTCGGCGCGGTCGACGCGGGCTCCTGGGGCCGGATGCTGCCCGGCCTGGTCCTGGCCGGCGTCGGGAGCGGCCTGCTGAACGCGGCGCTGCCCCTGCTCGCGGTGGAGTCGGTACCGGCGGCGCGGGCCGCGATGGGCTCGGGCGCCCAGCAGACGTTCCGTTACATCGGCTCGTGCGCCGGGGTCGCGCTGACCATCGCCCTGGTGACGTCGACGGGGAGCCCCGGCCGCGGCACCGACGTGGCGCTGTGGGTGTCGGCGGGGTTGGCGGTGGCGGCGGGCATACTCGTGGCGGTGCTGCGGGAACGGGGCTGAGCGGGCGGCACCTTGCGGTCCCGGACGTGAGCGGATCCGGACCTGTCACCGGCCCCCGGGTGGGGCGTCCGCACGGCCGCGCTGCCTGCCCGAGCCCCTGGCCTGCGGATACCTCACCTTCGTCACCTCTCGGCAGTACGGTGTCATCCATGCGCCCCGACACGCCCGCCGAAAACGTCGACCACACCGCCGAGGCGGCCCGCCTGGAACGGACCGCCGGCCTCTACCCCGAGGACGCCGAAGCACTGCTCCTGCGCGCCGCGGCCCACCTGGAACTGTCCGGCGACCGCCCCGCCGCCACCAAGCTCTACGACCGCCTGCTGGCCTCCGCCTCCGGGGCCTCCGCGCTGGAGAACCCGTCCCTGATCCGTGCCCTCAAGGCCTCGAACCTGTGGGAGTACGACCACGAGGCCGAGGCGAGGGCGATCATCGACGGCGTCCGCACGGCGGCGCCGCGCGACCCCGCCCCCTGGGTGATCGTGGCCGAGGCCCTGGAGGCCCACGACGAGCTGGAGGCGGCCCACGAGACGTTCACGGAGGGCGCCCGCCTGCTCCTGACGGACGTGGCGGAGCCCCCGTACTCGACACACCCCCTCCTCTACGGCCGCCACCGCGTCCGCCGCATGCTGGGCCTGGCCCACGACGAGTGGGACGCCCTGGCCGACACCCTCCACACCATGCCGGTCTCCCTGGACGAGCTGCACGACCCGAAGCGCGTCTGGTCGCTGGGCTCGGACAACCCGGCGGACCTCCAGGCGGAGATCTCCCGCCTGCGCGCCGAACTCGGCGCCTACCGCGAGGCCCTCTCCCGCCCCTTCCCGGTCGCGATGCTCCACTGGCCGGCGGACGAACTGACGGAACTCGTCGAGGCGTACCCGCCCCTGGCCGCCGAGTACCCGTCCTACGAGGAGCACCTGTCGACGATAGAGGCGGCCCTGCGCGAACTGGCCTCGTCCGGCACCCCCAACCTGGGCGTGGTCCGCGGCACCGTCCCGTCCTACGAGGCCTTCGCGGCGTCGGAGGGCGCGGCCCCGTCCGACCCGTCCCTCCTCCCCCAGTACGCGACGACCCTGGCGGCCCGCGGCCGCGCGGTGGCGTGGCCGCCGCAGCGCGGGGCGGCGTGCTGGTGCGGCTCCCAGCGGCCGTACGCCCAGTGCCACGGAGGGGACACCGCCACGGACCGATGAGAATCCGCGCCGGCGGACGTCTACCGGAGCACCAGCCCTACGGAACACGCGGGGCGTCGACCCGAGGAGACCGGACGACATGAGCACCGAGCAGACCTCCACCCCGGCGAGCGGCTTCACCTACACCCTGACCCGCACCCTGGACGCCCCCGCGGCGCGGGTCTGGCAGGCCTGGACCACCCCCGACCAGTACGCCCAGTGGGCCCACGCCGCCCCCGGCTCCGTCGCCATGGACGTCCGGCCGGGCGGCGCCTGGAAGTCCACGGTGATCACCCCCGACGGCGCCGAGTTCCCCCTCACCGGCACCTACGCCGAGGTCACCGAGAACCGCCGCCTCGTCACCGGCATGGACATCCCCGGCCGACCCGACCCGACCCTGATGACCATGACCCTCACGGAAGAGGGCCCCCGCAACACGGTCATCACCCTCACCCAGACCTGCGAGACGGCAGAGGAGCGGGACATGGCGGAACAGGGCAGCGGGATGCTGCTGGACGGGTTGGAGGGGTTCCTGGGGGACGGGTCGCGGGGCTGAGCAGCGCGAGCGCATACGACGCGGCCCGACCGCCGAAGTGCCGACCAGGGAGGAGCGTGAACACTTGCCGGACAAGTGTTCACGCTCTGCTCATCCGCTGTGCCCCACACCGCGAGCACCCCGGCCCGTCACCAAAGGCGTAGCTGGCTGTCAGTGCCTCCTGTTAGAACTGAACCACGTCGGCATGATGATCGAGGGGGCGTGGTGGGAGAAGCGGGGGTACCGGGGCAACCGGTCGCGGGGGTCTACGAGCAGCTCATCACGGACAGCGTGCACGGCGAGCTGGAGCGGCTAGAGGCCGCTGGCTGGAAGGCCGTCGACGCAGAGGTCAGCGCGGAGTCCTCGCCCCATGTGCTGGCTCGGCACATCGGTGACATGGTGACCCGTCGCCTCAGCCAACTCCCGGCCGCCCAGCGGGTTCCCTTCGCGAACCGCATACTCGAGTCGCTGGCCGCAGGTACGGGCGAGCAGAGTGGCCTCGAGCCCGTCAGCTCCATCGTCGAGGGACCTCGTCAGTTGCTGGCCTTGGCGGAGCAGGAGGCTCCCGGGGCCTACGCGATCCGTCCGCTCACGCCGCTCTCTGACACGTCCTTGCTCACCAACTCGCCGGAGGACCTCAGCCTCGGATCGGAGCTGAGGGCCGAGTTGGCCACCGCAGACCGTATCGACCTGCTCTGCGCGTTCGTGAAGTGGTACGGCATCCGGGTTCTGGAGGACTCCCTGCGCGCCGCAAAGGAACGCGGTGTGTCGATCCGGGTCATCACCACCACGTACATGGGCGCCACAGACCGCCACGCGCTCGACCGGCTCGTTCGCGAATTCGGCGCCACCGTGAAGGTCAACTACGAGATCCGCTCAACCCGGCTGCACGCCAAGGCTTGGCTCTTCCGTCGCAGGACAGGGTTCGACACCGCGTACATCGGCAGCTCCAACCTCTCCCGTGCGGCGCTGCTCGATGGCCTGGAGTGGAACGTCCGCCTGTCGTCGGTGGCCACACCTGCGGTACTGGACAAGTTCGAGGCGACCTTCGACGCGTACTGGAATGACGCGGCCTTCGAGACGTACGACCCGGACCGCCACGGTCAGCGCCTCGACGGGGCACTGGCCCAGGCGCGCGGGACCACATCGCCCAGCGACCTGAAGATCAACCTCTCCGGCCTTGAGGTACGTCCCTTCCCTCACCAGCGGGACATGCTGGAGCGACTCCACATCGAGCGCAACCTCCGTGGACGGCACCGCAACTTGTTGGTAGCGGCTACCGGTACCGGAAAGACGGTGATGGCCGCGCTCGACTACCGACGCCTGAACCGGGAATCGACGGGCCCTCGGCCGAGGTTGCTGTTCGTGGCCCACCGCAAGGAGATCCTCAGGCAGTCCTTGCGTACCTACCGCGAGGTGCTGGACGACGCCTCGTTCGGTGAGCTGCTGCACGGCGGCGCGGACCCGCGAGAGTGGAACCACGTCTTCGCCAGCGTCCAGTCGCTCAACGTCCAGAGACTGGAGCAGTTGGCTCCCGACCACTTCGACATCATCGTCATCGACGAGTTCCACCATGCGACGGCCTCCACCTATCGGCGGGTGATAGACCACTTCACGCCGAAGGAACTGTTGGGCCTTACCGCCACTCCGGAGCGGATGGACGGTCGTAACGTCCAGGACGAGTTCTTCGAGGGGCGTATCGCCGCCGAAATGAGACTCTGGGAGGCACTGGAGAACGACCTGCTGTGCCCCTTCCACTACTTCGGAATCCCTGACGGCACGGACCTGACCGGCCTCCATTGGCAAAAGGGCTCCTATGCGGATCAAGAGCTCGGCAACCTCTTCACGGGCAACGACGCCCGGGCCCGGATCGTCGTCAAACAGATCCGGGACAAGGTCTCCGACCCGGGCACCATGCGGGCGCTCGGATTCTGCGTCACCAAGGCGCACGCCCACTTCATGGCGGACTTCTTCCGCAAGGCCAACTTCCAGGCCGTCGCGCTCGACAGCGACTCGCCTGCCGACGTACGGGCCGGGGCGCTGTCCGACCTGCGCAGCGGCAAGCTGCAAGTGATTTTTTCAGTGGACCTGTTCAACGAAGGGCTCGACATCCCGGACGTCGACACCCTGCTTCTGTTGCGGCCCACGAACAGTGCGACGGTCTTCCTCCAGCAGCTGGGGCGAGGGCTGCGGCGAACCCAGACGAAGCCAGTGCTTACCGTCCTCGACTTCATCGGGCAGCACCGAGCCGAGTTCCGCTTCGAGGAGCAGTTCCGGGCTCTGACCAACCTGTCGCGGAACCGGCTGGTCGACAACATCGAACGCGACTTTCCGCAGTTGCCGTCCGGCTGTCAGATTCTCCTGGAGGGCAAGGCGAAGGATCTGATCCTCGACAACATCAGGACCCAGCTGGGGGCCACGGTGAAGACGCTGGCGAAGGAGGTCAAGGAATACAGCACCCCACGTCTCGCCGACTACCTCCGGGAAAGCCGCCGAGAGATCAAGGAGCTGTACAAGAGTGACAACTCCTGGACGAGCGTCCTCCGTCGAGCAGGGCTGCCCACCGAACCCGCTTCGCCGGGTGAGACGGCACTACTGAGGCGGGTCCACGCCTTTCTGCACGTCGACGACCCCCAGCGTGCACAGAGCTACTCGCGTCTCCTGGAAGACGATGCCCCACCGTACGAGGCACTCGGAGCGACCGACCAGGCCTACGCCCGCATGCTGTTCTTCAATCTGTGGGACAACGCCGGCGGTTTCACGAGTTTCCAGGAGGGCCTCGCCGCCCTACGCCCACAGCGAGCGCTTCGGGATGAACTCCGACAGGTGCTGTCGTACGTGATCGAGCAGGCGGACCACTTTCCGATCCCGCTGTCCGGCCATTTCAGTCAGGTCCCGCTGAAGGTCCACAGTGCGTACAACCGGTCGGAGATCCTGGCCGCGCTCGGCGTCGCACGCTTCGGTGGACAGATGCCGAGGTCCTTCGCGCAGGGCGTGCAGTGGGTCGAGGAGCTCCAGACGGACGCGCTCCTCGTCACCCTCGAGAAGAACGAAAAGGACTTCTCCCCCACTATTCGCTACAAGGACTACGCGGTGAGCCCGACGCTCTTCCACTGGGAGTCCCAGAACGCGACGTCAGCCGACTCGCTCACGGGGCTGCGCTACCAGCAGCACGCGCGTCGCGGCAGCCATGTCCTGCTATTCATGCGCCGCTATAAGAACACAGACATAGGAAAATCCCAGCCGTGGACGCTCCTCGGCCCGGCGACCTACGTGCAGCACACCGGCAGCAAGCCGATGGCGATCACCTGGCACCTCGAACACCCACTACCGGCCGACGTGTGGATGTACTCGGCCATCGCAGCCAGCTAATCAGCCGCCGAAAGTGACCGATCCAGGAGGTCTCGGAGTTCACCGAGAGAGTCTCTGACCGCATCCCACCTAGCCCAAGCATCCCCCACGGACATCTGCTGGTAGATCGGGCTAGGAAGACTCTGGAACGGGTACTTACCGGCAGTCGTCGACCTGTGGGCGGCCTCTCCCCGTCCAGCGGCCAGACTTCGGAGCGCGGAGACGAGATTCGCACATTCCTCGCGCACCAACACCTTACTGAATCCCAACGGCTCAAGAAGACGGCAAAGATCCATGTCAGAGATTCCGTGGCTGGCACCCACGACATCATCTCTGTACCAGTTACTAACTCGCCCGATCAGAGTCTTTCGGTTCAATATTGGAACGTCGTACAGGTCCGCCTGTTTAGCTTTGGCTCCCACTGGCTTCATCTTCCTCACCTGGGCAGGCGAGGCATAGAAGTCAACGAAATATCCTTGCCCTTCCAACAGATTACCGATATTCCGACGGAAATGGATCGTGAGCGCGTGCAGGCAGTGATGCTGCATCATACTGTTGTCGTCGCGAGCCCATCGAGCCAGATACTCCAAGCACTGAGACTCGACAAACTCCTCCAGCTCTGAACTACACAGGATCAGGAACGCCCGCACGCGCACGCGGACGTCGTCGAAGTACTCGTCCGTCATCTCGACCGGATCGTCCGCAAGAGCACCTTCGTCTGTCAGCATGCGCAGCTCGCGGGCGACAGCGAGAACATTGGCCTCAAGGGGGGCGACAGCTTCCCACTCAGCCATGTTCAGGACACCTCAGGCAGCACGATCACGCTACGCGGCAGATTTGCCTCAAGGCCTGACAGGGCGTGTAGTCGCTGCCCCCACGCACCAAATCGCGTCCTGACCGCAAGCGGTGTCTTGGTCGTACTGCTGACCGCGTCGACGAACGCTCGGTCCTCTTCGCACAGAAGCTGGAAAGCCGCCTTAACGTCGTCCCCGTGCTCCAACTGCCACTGCCGCAACTCCGCATCGACCATGAAGTGCATCTGGACGTCGAAGATGGCCCTGTTGAACGACCGCTCGAAGCGACCACGCGAGTACTTACGACAGGCGTCATCACCAAAAACCTCACGCGTTGCTTCGATTGCGACGTCCAACGCATCAGCGGCGCGTCGGACACCTTCGCCCGAATCCGCACTCCAAGATTTGGTCAGGATTCTCGCCGTACCGTCGAGGAAGTTCTTCAGGTTGCCTTCGTAGGGCTGAACTCCACAGTGGAAGGCAAGAAATCGGAGCAGCAGTTCCGCATCGACCATACGACGATCAGGTTTGCTCTTGTTCAAGAGCGCGCGGAGTGCAACGCTAGACCCAGAACGCTCATCGACGAAGTCCATGAAGTCGCCTGGAAAAAGCGCCTGCCGCAGTTCCTGCGGAGACAATTTCAGACTTCCCGAGTTAAGTCGATAGAACACTGTGTAAAGGAAGTCCTGACTGTGCCACTTACGCAGCAGGACGGCTCTGATAGTGGCGTTCTCAAACCGAACGGATTCGACCGGAAAATCTTCCTGCATCACGTCATAAGTTATGCCATTAAGTTGCTTCGTTTCCGTCAGTCCAGTGAGCTTCAGACGTTCGGCCAGCCAATCGGCGTCTCTAGGATCGGCCGGGTCCGCGCAGAACTGACGGATCGCAAGGAGGCGTTGCTTACCATCAATCACCATGTACCGACCCGGCGTCGTTTGATCCTCCGCCAGGACAATCTGCGGCACTGGGTAACGCTGAACCAACGACTCTATGTATCTGGACTTGGCGACCTTCGTCCATGCGTCACGGCGCTGGAAGCTCGGGTTGAGGTCGATGCGACCCTTGCGCATCTGGCTCACGACTGTTTCGACTGTCCAGTCGACCGTCGTCGTCGCGGCCTCGTCATCGTCCCAAGCCGAGAGGTCCTGCTCGTCCTCGCCAGACTCGTCAACATATTCGTCCAGGTCAGTCATGCCTCGGAGTGTATCGATCAAAGGCCCGTTGGAGTCCACAAGCGCCAAATGATCTGCCTACTAGTCGTACCTACACTGCTCGACTCAACAAGCCCATGCGGGCGCTTAGCTAGCTGGAGGTGACGCCCTCGGTGTCACCACGCACCACTCGGTACCCTGCCCCCATGATTCGCGCAGTGGTCTTCGACGTCGGTGAGTGTCTCGTGGACGAGACCCGGGAGTACGGGACGTGGGCGGACTGGCTCGGGGTGCCGCGGCACACCTTCCACGCGATGTTCGGCGCCGTGATCGCTCAGGGCCGCGACTACCGCGACGTCTTCCAGGAGTTTCGACCTGGGTTCGACCTCTACGAAGAGCGAGAGAAGAGGGCCGCCGCCGGGCAGGCGGAGACCTTCGGCGAGGACGACCTGTACGACGACGTCCGAGCGTGCCTTCGGCGACTTCGCGCTGATGGGCTGTGGCTTGGTATCGCGGGAAACCAGACCGTCCGCGCAGGGCGGATCCTGCGCGACCTCTTCTGCGCAGACGTCGACCTGATCGGCACGTCCGACGACTGGGGCGCCAGTAAGCCCGACCCCGAGTTCTTCAAGCGAGTCGCCGACGCGGCACCTTTCGACGTCGGTGAGATCCTCTACGTCGGCGATCGCTGTGACAACGACGTCCGGCCGGCCCGCGAAGCGGGACTGCACACCGCACTCGTGCGCCGTGGTCCTTGGGCCACCATCCAGTGGCACAGCGCCGAGGCACGGGAGCTGCCGACCTTCCGCATCGAGAGTCTCGCTGGACTCAGCGACGCGATCGCCCTCTTCAACGGCTCAGAGCGCTGACCGTCGTCGACCAGTCGTACAGTCGGTCGTCCAGGTCGCGGACGCAGCGCTCATGTTGGTGAGAGGTGAGCGCGCGACGGACTTCGCGTACGCGATCCATGCCCGTCGCGTACCACGTGATGGCCAGTTGATCGAGAGCCTTTCCAGCGTATGAGCAGGCCTGCTCAGGGTTTCCGGCCGCGACCTCGACCGACGCCAAGTCGCCATATACGACGGTCCGTTGTTTGGCATCGCTTGGTGTCATGGCCTCAAGGGCCCCCAGCAGGGCCTCGCGGGCCTGCGGGAGGTGGCCCGCGAGCAGGTGGGTGTTGCCCTTGAAGGCCGCGAGTCTGGCCGGGGAGAACCAGTCCATCCACTCGGGTGATGGGTGTTCGTTACCGTCCTTCAGGACGTCCTCCGCATGGCGGATCAGATGCAGGGCGGTGCGAGTGTCACCGCACCTGGTCTCACACTCGGCCTCGACGGCGTCCAACCAGGCCAGGAACTCGGCCGACGCCGCGGCTCGCCGTGCGTAGGTGCGTGCCGCGATCATGCGGTCCAGGGCTGCGTCGCGGTCTCCGGCCCAACCGGGGATGAAGGCCATGTGCGCGATGATCGCCGACCCAAGCATCGGGTCGTCGGCTTCGCCCGCCGCTTGGAGGGCGAGGAGAAGAGTCTCGTGTGCCATGCTCGGCTCGCGCATGTCGAAGAATTCGATCCGACCCGCCAGGAGATACGTCTCCGCCAGCGCTGCCGCGATCACAGCGCGTGTGGGACTCGCCGTCTCCGGGAGCAGGGCGCAGCCCAGCGTCGCGTGCGCCAGGACGGCAGGGTGCAGTGTGGCCGGCGCGACCGACCAGTAGAGCCGACGATGAGACCTGGTCACCGCCTGGAAGTCGGTTCCGACGGTGGTCGGTTGAAAAGCCGCACCTCCTCGACCGGGTGTCAC
This sequence comes from Streptomyces sp. NPDC041968, assembly GCF_055589025.1. Taxonomy (NCBI): domain Bacteria; kingdom Bacillati; phylum Actinomycetota; class Actinomycetes; order Kitasatosporales; family Streptomycetaceae; genus Streptomyces; species Streptomyces sp. NPDC041968. The sequence goes on from NZ_JBVJCB010000001.1 coordinate 1,112,818, forward strand.
CGCCCGTCCCAGGAACGTGGCTCCCCCGACGTCCAGCGTGCGACGCACAGGGTCGGGCTTCGGGCCGTTTGCTCCCCACGGCGGAGCGAATCCGAGTGCCTCCAAGCTCTGACCCAACAGGTGCACCAGGACGCGCTGGCAGTCCGGCTGCGGCCACGGAGGGTTGTCCGACTCCCAGCGACGGACCTGTCGTACGCCGATGGACAAGCCGCGGATGCCCATGCTCTGCGCATGTTCCGTAAGGGCGTCGGCCAGGCCCTGCTGTGAGTTGAACCCGGCGGCTACGCGTGCGGCCTTGAGCCGAATGTTTCCTGTCGGCCTGGACACGGGACCTCCTGCTGACGACTACGCCGAGCTTCCCACATAAGTCCGGTAGGAGACGTCCCGTCACCCTCAGGTTGTCATCGACGTCCTGTCAAGGCCCCCTCAGAGGCCTCTAGAAGCCCTAGTTCCGGAACCGTCCGGTGAGGAGTCTTAGACGCTGTACCTCACCGTGACGGAGTCCAGGAGGCCCCGGTGTACACACAGGACGCTCTCGATCGAGTCATCTCCGAGTGGCTCGCCCGTAGTGACCCAGATCCGGAACGGGCGCGGCGGGAGTGGGCGACCCAGAGCGTCGCGCTACTGCCCCTGGGCGAGCGGTTCGGGGCTGTGCGCTTGCCCGCCCGCGTGGTTCACGCCGCTGTCCGGTCTCAGAACAGGAACCGCGTGGCGGTGACTCTGGGCGAGTTGCTCGGCGGGTCGATCATTTACGACCGCCGAGTGGCAGGCGGAACGTACTACGCGCTGATCCAGGCGCACGCCGCTCTCGTATGGGCGTACGAGGACATCGCGGTCTGTCTCGGTCACGGCACCTACCTGGGGGTTCCGCGCATCGACCGCCAGCAGCCACCTGGCACGTACTGGGTCGTCCCGCCACGGTACGAAGGCGATCTGTGCGCCCCGCGAGCAATCACCGCCCTGGTGCGTGACGGGCGGGCACGTCTGGGCGCACCGACGATCACCGACGCGTTCGCCGACATTCTGAGCGCGGAAGGATGTGGCACAGCATGACGATGCCCGCCGACCTCGACAACGACGCCGCCGCGCTGCGGCACGCGATGGTGAGGGCCTTCGCTGAAACCGGGACTCCGCTCGCGCCTGCCTGGCAGGCGGTCGCAGAAGGGGTGCCCCGCCACGCCTTCGTACCCGGCTTCTACCTGCCTGCTGTCGCACGCGATGAGCAGGGACTGACGGTGTGGGATCCGGTCACCCCCGACCTCGACTACGGGCGCTGGCTGGCGAGCTCGTACTCGGACACCACGTTGATCACCCAGATCGACGGCGAGAAGACCGATTGGAAGAACCCCACCGTCCGGCGTGGAGGAACACCTACCTTCTCGTCCACGCTGCCTTCCCTGGCGCTGCATATGTGGTCGGACGCCGACGTCGCCGAGGGACACACGGTCCTGGAGGTCGGGACGGGGGCCGGGTACTCGACGGCGCTCGCCTGTGAACGGCTTGGGTCGTCCCACGTGACCAGCGTCGAAATCGATCCCGACAGGCTGGAGACGGCGGCCGACGCGCTGTACGGCTGTGGCTACACGCCGACTCTGGCACGGGCGGACGGGCTGTACGGGTACTGGCCCGAAGCCTGGTTCGACCGGATCGTGGCCGCCTGCTCCGTCCGCGCCGTTCCCTCCGCCCTACTGAGGCAGACGCGGCCAGGCGGAAAGATCCTGCTCCCCTTGTCGGGGTGGCTGTACGGCAGTGCTCGCGTCCTTCTCACCGTCGCCGCGGACGGCACCGCCGAGGGTCCCCTGCTGCCAGGCACCATCTCCTTCACGGCCGCGCGGACACACGCGGCACCGGCGTACGGAAATCCGGCTGACTGGGCCGCGGGTCTACCCGAAGCGCCCCGGTCGGCGCGGCACGCCCCGGAGCGGCTCACGGCTGCGACCGAAGAGGCTTTTCATCTGCGGTTTCTCACCCAAAGCGCGGTGCCGGACGCTCAGCTGGTCACCATCGACGGGATCCTGCATCTGGTCGACGTCGTCTCCGGCTCCTCCGCCGCGCTCACGATGGACGGTGACACATGGGAGGTGCGGGAGGGCGGGCCGCTGCGGTTGTGGGAGCGGATCGAGCAGGTCGTCGACGCTTTCGACGCCGCGGGCCGTCCTGGGCCGGACGCCTTCACCCTACGAGTGGACAGCAAGGGACAGCAGTTGTTGCACCCGGGCATGCCTCCACTCCCGTTGATCGCGTCGTGAGGACTGTCCAGGGGAGGGAGGGAACGCCGTAGCACGGGCGCCTGACGCGACGGTGTCCCACCGCACGGATGGGGCAGACCGGCTCGGCTCCCTTTCAACGCGTGCCGCGGTGTCCGCGCCGAGTTTCTCCGCCGTACCCCTCCCGTTGGCCACGCCCGGCTACCTTCGCCTCGCCCGGCTCGGTCCAGGAGAGGCGTGTCCCATGAGCACCCCGGCCCACCGCACCCCGGCACGGCCGTCCGCAGCCGTCCTGGTCTCGGCCCGGCAGCGGCAGGAGCGGAGCCGGGCCGGGGGTACGTCCGCGACCTCGGCCGAGCATGCCCTGCTGGAGTTGCAGGCCGGCGTCGGTAACCGGGCCGCGACCGCGGCGGTGCAGCGGGCCAGGGGCGCGGCGGCGGGTGGGAAGGCGTCGGAGGGGGATGCCGCGGCCGCGCGGGCGAAGAGGAACTACCGGGACGTCATCGCCGGGTACCTCGACCGGTTCAAGAAGAATCTCGAACCCATCGACACCTTCATCAAGGGCGTCCAGGTGCCCACCAACGCGGGTTTCACCCAGCAGGCCGCCGCCACGGTCAACGACGGGCTCAAGCACTCCGCCGCCGCCTCGGGGACCTCCGCCGCGTCGGGCAACTTCCTCACCGAGGCCGCCGGGACCGTGGTCAGCGGTATGGACGCGGTCAAGTCGAGGAAGGAGGCCAAGGGACACGAGCCGGGGGCCGACCACCACAGGACCGACCGGAGGTCCAGGATGAAGGGCGCCGACGCGGTCGTCGGCGCCGCCAGTTCGGGTAGCTACGTCGTCGCGGGCGCCAAGGAGGCGACCAAGCTCCACAGGGCCGCGGGGGCCGCGCTGGCGTCCGAGGCGAGTGGAGTCGCCAGCGGGGTCGTCGGCCTGGTGAAGGGCGCCCGTGCGGCGGTCCGCGTCGGGAGGACGTCCGGCAAGTACAAGGATTTGAAGAACCTCGGGGACCCGAACCTGGTCCACGAGACGTCGCTGGCCCGGCTGGACGAGGAGCGCCAGGCGGCCAACTGGGCCGCGGCCAGGGCGTACGTAGCGCTGGACGCGTACTGGGACCGGGGTCGCGAGGACGGGCTCGACGGCGTCTCCGAGGCGCTCGACGCGGCCTCGGAGGCGATGGACGGCGCCCGGGACGCCGCCCAGAGGCTTCAGCACGCCGAGGAGGACGTGGAGACCCTGAACACGGTGCACGGGTACGCGACCAAGAAGCAGCGCTACAAGATGGGCAAGGACGCCGTGACCGCGGTGGCCGAGCCCACCAAGGCCGCGGCCGGCATCGTGACGGCGGTCGCCGCCACGGCGGGAGGGGCCGGGCTGGCGAGCAACCCGGTCGGCTGGGGCCTCGCCGCCGCCGGGGCCGGCCTCCTCCTCGGCGTCACCGCCTACAAGGCCGGCCGCGCGGGTACGAAGCGCTACGAAGAGGCCCGCCACCCCGACCGCTGGACGCCGCGCGGCGAGGACCCCGCGGAGGCCGCGTCCCGCACCGACTCGCTGAAACACGCCCTGAAGTTCTGGAAGAAGGTGTCGAAGGGCGAGCGGCAGGCCATGGCACGCAGGATCTACGACCTGGCGGCGGGCCCCGCCGTCCCCGGGAGCCACGCCACCACGGCCGAGATGCGGGAGTCCGCCAGGGCCCTCCTCGTCGCGCTGAAGGCGGGCCCCGCCCACCACAAGCTGGAGCCGGAGGCGTGGGCGGAGAGCCTCGACGACCCGGCGAAGACGGCCTCCTGGATCGCGGAGATCGCGGAGCAACTGGCCTCGGGGTGACGGGGAGGCGCGGCGCACCGCGTCAGGGCTTGCGCGCCACCCCGCAGTACGCGTCGACGGCGACCGCTTCCGGGGTGTCCGGGTCCGGGCGCCACTCCGTGACCCGTACGACGCCCGGGGCGAGCAGGTCGAGGCCCTCGAAGAAGGCGGCGATGTCCTCGACGTCCCGGACGTAGTAGGGCGTCGCGCCGCTGGCGTTGTACGCGGCGGAGGCGGCGATCATGCCCTCGCTCGTCGCGGTGCTGTCGCTGATGACGAGGTGGCTGCCCGACGGGAGGCCGGCCACCAGGTGGCGGACCAGGTCGCGTGCCTGGTCGTGGTCGGCGACATGGCCGAGGGTGTTGAGGATGATCAGGGCGATCGGCCGGGAGAAGTCGAGGGTGCCGGCGGCGGCTTCCAGGACGGTCTCGGGGTCGTAGAGGTCGGCGTCCAGGTAGGCGGTCCTGCCCTCGGGGGTGCTGGTGAGCAGCGCGCCCGCGTGGGCCAGCACGATCGGGTCGTTGTCGACGTACACGATCCGGGCGTCGGGGGCCACGCGCTGGGCCACCTCGTGGGTGTTGTCGGCGGTGGGCAGGCCGGTGCCGATGTCCAGGAACTGGCGGATGCCGTGCTCCGCGACCAGGTGCCGGACGGCACGGCCCAGGAAGAGCCGGCTGGCGAGGGCCACGTCGACGAGGCCGGGGAAGATCTCCTTGATCTGGTCCCCGATCTCGCGGTCGACCTCGTAGTGGTCCTTGCCGCCGACGAAGTAGTTCCAGAAGCGGGCCGAGTGCGGTGTGGCGGTGTCGATCCTGGCCCGTATCTCCTCGGTGGCCGCGAGGTCGGAGTGGGTGTCCGGCACGGCAGGGTCTCCTCGGGGTCGACGTCTGTGATCCGGACACCAACCTAGCGCCGCCGGCGTCGGGACGGTGTGAGAAGGGTGACGTCGACGCCCAGGTGTGCGTGGGGTGTTGGGGTCGGATGACGGCCCGTTCGCGCGCCGGGGGAGCCGCCCGCCGAGTCGTGAAGGGCGTCAGCCGATTCGTGGAGGCGTCAGCCGATTCGTGGGGGGCCGTCAGCCGAACATGCCCGGCTGGTAGTCACCCGCGGGCTGCCGGGTGATGGCGTTCACGCGGTTGTACACGTTGATGAGGGCGATCAGCCCGACCAGCGCGGCCAGCTGGTCCTCGTCGTGGTGCGCGGCCGCGTTCGCCCAGGCCTCGTCGGTGACGCCGCCCGCGGCGTCGGCGAGGCGGGTGCCCTGCTCGGTCAGTTCCAGGGCGGCGCGCTCGGCGTCGGTGAACACCTTCGCCTCCCGCCAGGCCGCGATCAGGTGGAGGCGCGGCGCGGTCTCACCCGCTTCCACGGCGTCCTTGGTGTGCATGTCGAGGCAGAGGCCGCAGCCGTTGATCTGGCTGGCGCGGATCTTCACCAGTTCCTGGGTCGCGGCCGGCAGCGTCGAGTCCGTCAGGATCTTGCCGGCCGAGTTGATGTGGCGCAGGAACTTGCCCGCGAGCGGGTTGGCGAAGATGTCGAGACGAGCGTTCATGGTGCATCCGTTCCTTCGGCGTGGGGGGCGTGGGGGGCGTAGGAGGCGGCGGGTGTTGTCGGCGTGGGCTGGTGTGCGTGTGTCGGGTGGGCGTGCGCTGCGTGCCGGAAGCCGTCGGGCCGTCGCCGCGCGGGGGCGTACACCGCTACAACGAGGTACGGGCGCGGACGTGACCGGGCGGATACGGGCCGCGGACGTGTCTCAGCCGTTCGGCGCGAGTCGGCCGGCAGCCGGGTGTGGGCCGTCGCCGTCCCGGACGCACCCCGGCGTGTGCGCCGTGCCCGCTGCCCCCGGCACGAGCGCCGCCCTCGTCGAGGATTAGCCTCGGTGCCGGTACCCGGCGCGGCAGCAAGCCCCGGTACCCGGTGCGGCAACGACAGGAGCAGGAGGCAGACATGGCGAAGGTACCCAGCGCGGTGGTCGCCGCGAGCGGACTCGTCGGCGGGTACGGCGTGGCCCGCTGGACGAGGAAGCGGCAGCTCGGCGGGGCCGTGCTCGCCGTCGCCGGAGCGGCCGCGGCACAGCAGTGGCGGGAGCGGGCCGGCGGGCGGGCGGCCGGGGCGCTGACGGCCGCGTACGTGGCCGGTTTCGCCGGTTCCCACCCGCTGGCCAAGAAGGTGGGCGCGTGGCCCGCCGTCCTCGGTGTGGCCGGTGCCGTGGCACTCGCCTCCTGGGCGGTCGCCGACCGGCGGGACTGAGACCGGGAAGCCCTCGGAGTTACGGCAGGTGCGTGAGGACGTTCACCACCCGCCCGTCGGGGGCCCGGACGAAGAAGCGCCGCACGCCCCACTCCTCGTCCCGCGGCTCCCGTACGATCTCGGCGCCCGAGGCGAGTACCTGGGCGTGGACCGCGTCGACGTCCTCGACCTCCACGCTCAGGTCGGGGACGACGGGCGCGGTGCGCTCCTCGGTGAAGAAGCTGATCTGGGCGGTGGGGTTGGCCGGGGAGGCCAGGGTCGTCACCCAGCCCATGCTCATGACCTCCTCGAAGCCCAGCAGGCCGTAGAAGGCGCGGCTCGCCGTGAGCTGCTCCTCGGACTCGACCTGGTGGTTGGGGACGATGCGGCGGACGGTCATCGGGCGGCTCCTGACGGTCGGTGGGCCGACGCTACGCCTTCGCCGCCCCGGAGCCGGATGTTTCGCCCGACCCGGACGGTCCGCCCGACCCCGCCCCCACCGAGGACAGCGGCTCCGCGATGTCCTCCAGCGAGCGCCGTTCCGCCTTCACGGCGAGGAACGCCGCCACCAGGCCGGCCGCGCACATCAGCCCGGCGCCGATCTGGAAGGCGAGGACCGTGTCGGCGACCACCCCGGACTCGGTGAGGTCGGCGAAGAGCAGCGGGCCGCTGATACCACCGGCGGCGGTGCCGAGGGCGTAGAAGAAGGCGATGGCCATCGCGCGGGTCTCCATGGGGAAGATCTCGGAGACGGTCAGGTAGGCGCTGGAGGCGCCCGCCGACGCGAAGAACAGCACCACGCACCAGCAGGCCGTCATCGTCGTCGCCGTGAGCGAGCCGCGGTCGAAGAGGTAGGCCGTGCCGAAGAGCAGGATGCCGGAGAGCAGGTAGGTGCTGGAGATCATGATGCGGCGGCCGACCGTGTCGAAGAGGTGGCCGAGGAGCAGCGGGCCCATGAAGTTGCCCGCAGCGATGACGGCGAAGTAGTAGCCGGTGCTGCCGGTCGGCACGTCGAAGAAGGTGATGAGGATGGCGCCGAAGCCGAAGGTGATGGCGTTGTAGAGGAAGGCCTGGCCGATGAAGAGGGAGAGGCCGAGGACCGCGCGGCGCGGGTAGCGGCCGAAGACGGTCTTGGCGATGAGGCCGAAGCCGATGCTCTTGCGCTGGTGGATGGTGATCTCACCGGCCGGCGGGGGGAGCTTCTCGCCCTTCTCCTCCTCGATCTCCCGTTCGACGGAGGAGACGAGGGTGTCGGCCTTCTCGCCCTGGCCGTGGATGAACTGCCAGCGCGGGCTCTCCGGTACGTGCCGGCGGACCAGGAGGATGACCAGGCCGAGGACGACGCCGAGCGCGAAGCTGAGTCGCCAGCCGAGGTCCTTGGGGAAGATGTCGGTGTCCAGCATGACGATGGACAGCAGGGAGCCGCCGATCGCGCCGAGCCAGTAGCTGCCGTTGATGATGAGGTCGACCCGGCCGCGGTACTTGGACGGGATCAGCTCGTCGATCGCGGAGTTGATCGCCGCGTACTCGCCGCCGATGCCGAAGCCGGTGAGGAAGCGGAAGAGGAAGAACCACCAGGACTCGAAGGACAGGGCCGTCAGCGCGGTCGCCGCCAGGTACACGACCAGGGTCGTGATGAACAGCTTCTTGCGGCCGTAGCGGTCGGTCAGCCAGCCGAAGAACAGGGCCCCGCAGCACGCGCCCGCCACGTACAGGGCGGCGGCGAGGCCGGTGATCTGGGCGGAGCTGATGTCCAGTCCGCTGCCGTCCTCGGCGATGCGTCCGGCCACGTTGCCGACGATCGTGACTTCCAGGCCGTCCAGGATCCAGACGGTGCCCAGGCCGATCACGATCATCCAGTGCCACCGTGACCAGGGCAGCCGGTCCAGGCGGGCGGGGACGGCCGTGGTGACCGTACCGGTCGGGTTGGGCACCGAGGCCGACGACGATTCTGCTGTCATGGCTCCCTCTCCGTCGAGCGAACGCCTCCCTTGTGCCCTGCACCGGGAGGAACACGCCCGCCGCGCCGGGAGGCCGCGGGGCCGCCCGCAGCGGCAGCCCTACGCCCCCAGGATGCGGGAGACCGTGTAGATCAGCAGCCCGGCGAGCGAGCCGACGACCGTGCCGTTGATGCGGATGAACTGGAGGTCGCGGCCGATGTTCGCCTCGATCTTCTTCGTGGTGTGCTCGGCGTCCCAGCCCGCCACGGTGTCCGTGATCAGGGAGGTGATCTCGCGGCGGTAGGTGGTGACCACGTACACCGCGGCCCCCTCGACCCAGCCGTCGACCTTGCCCTGCACCTTGGGGTCGGAGGCCATCCGGGCGCCCAGCGACAGCAGCGAGGCCCGGACCCGCAGGCGCAGTTCGCTGCGCTCGTCCTCCGCCGCGGAGACGATCATGGATCGTACGGCCGTCCAGGCGGACGCGATCAGGTCCTGGACCTCGCCGCGCCCCAGCACCTCGGTCTTCAGCCGCTCCACGCGCGCGCGGGTGTCCGTGTCGGACTGGAGGTCGGAGGCGAAGTCGGCGAGGAAGCGGTCGAGGGCGCCGCGCGCCGGGTGGGCGGGCATGTCCCGCATCTCGGTGACGAAGCGCAGCAGTTCCTTGTAGACGCGCTCGCCGACCCGCTTGTCGACGAACCGGGGCGTCCACCCGGGTGCCCCGCCCTGTACGGCGTCCATCACGGAGTCGCCGTGCAGGACCAGCCAGTCGTGCGCGCGGGAGACGATCAGGTCGACGGCCCTCTTGTGACCGCCGTCGGTGACGATGCGGTCCAGCAGCTTGCCGATGCCGGGGGCGATCTCCTGGGCGTCGGCGCGCCGGGTGATCGCCTCCCCCACCACCGCCTGCACGTCGGAGTCGCGCAGCACGGTGAGGGCGCCGCGCAGGGCGGCGGACAGCTCCGCCGTCACCCGGTCGGCGTGTTCGGGCACGGCGAGCCAGGCGCCGAGCCGGCTGCCGATGCCGACCGCGCGCAGCCGCTGCCGTACGACGTCCTCGGAGAGGAAGTTCTCGCCCACGAACTCGCCGAGCGAGACGCCGAGCTGGTCCTTCTTCTTCGGGATGATCGCCGTGTGCGGGATGGGCAGGCCCAGCGGGTGGCGGAAGAGGGCCGTGACCGCGAACCAGTCGGCGAGCGCGCCGACCATGCCGGCCTCGGCGGCGGCGGCGACGTAGCCGGCCCAGGCGCCCGCGCCCCGGTGGGCGGCCCACTCTGCCAGCACGTAGACCACGGCGACGAAGAGCAGCAGGCCGGTGGCGGTGAGCTTCATGCGGCGCACGCCGCGGCGCTTCTCCTCGTCGGCCGGGCTGAAGGACGTCATCGCCCGGTCGCGGAAGGCACCGGGAGCGCCGGGGGCACCGGAGGCTCCCGAGGCCGTGGCTCCGGCCGTCACGGGAGGCCGCACGCCCGTCCCCGCGCCCGTCCCGGTGGCACCGGTACCGCCGGTACCGCCCGTGTCGCCGGAACCACCCGGAAGTCCCGCTTCACTGCTGTCCATCCGCTCCACCGTTCACTGTTGCGTCCCGCACACATTGTCCCTTCCTGACCGACTCCCGGAACGGAACACAAGTTCCCGGCGTCTGTCCGGGAGGGGGAACGCCCGGGGGTCGTACGGCCTTTCCCCGACCCATGACGCATCATGGGGTCATCGGACCGGAGCCTCGGGCTCCCCTCGCCCGAGGAGAACAGCACAGCATGACCCGGGGTCGTGACGGAGGTACGGGGGCACCTCCCACCCAGCACCGTGCCCTGCTCGCGGCGATCGTCACCCTGATAGTGGCGATCTCCGCGGCCATATACGTCGGCGCGTCCGCCGACGACGGCACCGGGGACCGCACCCCACCGGTCGCCGGCGGGCGTTTCCCGGGGGGCGAGGCCGCCCCCGCCTCCACCGGGACCTGGGTCGGCGCCTGGTCCACGGCACCGGCGGCGGCCGAGCCGGGCACCGAGACCACCGGCATGGCGGGCCTGTCGGTGCGCAACGTCGTGCACCCGAGCATCGGCGGTACCAGCGCCCGGATCACCCTGTCCAACCTGTACGGGCAGTCCCCGCTGACCATCACGCACGCCTCGGTCGCCCTGGCCGCGGGCCCCGACACCGCCGCCGCGCTCGCCGACACCATGCGCCGGCTCACCTTCGCCGGCAGCCCCCGGGTCGTCATCCCGCCGGGCGGACAGGTGATGAGCGACATCGCCCGCCTCGCCGTCCCGTACGGCGCGGACGTCCTGGTCACCACGTACTCCCCGGTGCCCTCCGGCCCGGTCACCTACCACCCGCGCGCGCAGCAGATCAGCTACCTCGCCGAGGGCGACCGCGCCTCCGACGTCACGGCCGTCGCCTACACCACCGAGACCCGGTACTGGCGCTACCTGACCGCGCTGGACGTGCTGAGCCACGAGGCCGAGGGCACCGTCGTCGCCTTCGGCGACTCGATCACCGACGGCCTCGGCTCCGAGACCAACGCCAACCACCGCTGGACCGACGTCCTCGCCGAGCGCCTGCACGACGCGGCCCAGGGCGGGCGGGACACCCCCCGCTACAGCGTTGTCAACCAGGGGATCAGCGGCAACCGCATCCTGACCAGCAGGTCCGGCCGGCCCGCCGACAACCCCAGCGCGCTGAGCCGGTTCGAACGGGACGTACTGGGCCGCACCAACCCCAAGGTCGTCGTCATCCTCATCGGCGTCAACGACATCCTGCACAGCCCGCAACTCGCCGACCGCGACCGCGTCCTCGAAGGCCTGCGCACCCTGACCGGCCAGGCCCACGCCCGGGGGCTGAAGGTAGTCGGCGGGACGATCACGCCGTTCGGCGGCCATGCCGGCCACACGCCGGCCCGCGAGACGATGCGGCAGGAGATCAACGAGGAGATCCGCTCGGGCCGCGTCTTCGACACGGTCGTCGACTTCGACAAGGCCCTGCGCGACCCCTACGACCCGCGCCGGCTGCGCGCCCAGTACGACAGCGGTGACCACCTGCACCCCAGCGACCAGGGCTACGCGCGCATGGGCCGGACCCTGGACCTGGACGACCTGAAGGGCGCCGCGCCCATCCAGCTGTGACCGGCCCGCGCGCCGGCCGCCGGACGCGGCACGCGGTTCAGTCCTCGTCCCGCCTGCGGCGGTCCCGCTCCTCGCGGCGCAGTTCACGCTCCTCGCGGCGCTCGTCGCGGAGCCCGCGCACCATGTCCCGGTGTCCCTCGATCATGCTGTGGTGGGCGTCCGCCAGCTCCTCCCGGGTGGAGGAGTGCACCTCCCCGCGCTCGGCCCTGCGGTCCAGCTTCTCCTGCCGGCGCTCCTCCCGGGCCCGCAGCTTCTCCGCCCGCGTCAGCTTGCGGCGGACGCCGACGCCGCCCCAGAAGGCGAAGCCGGTCACGATCACGCGCGGCGCCCCCGCCTCGCCCGGCACGCCGGACTCCCGGTGGTCGAAGTCGCCCATGACGCCGACCCCGCGGACCAGCACCTCGACCCCCGGCGGCACGATCACGTCGACCCCGCCCATGATCGCCACGCAGTTGATCACGACCTCGTGCTCGGCGAAGTACGCGTCCCGCAGATCGATCTCCCCGCCGCCCCAGAAGGCGAAGGAGTTGAACCGCTTGGGCACCGTCCAGCGCCCCTTGCGCTGGAACCCGGACATCACGGCCACCGCCCACGACGACGACCCCTCGCCACCGGTGACCCGGCCCGCCCAGTCCCCGTCCGCCGCCGGCTCCTTGGTCATCGACACCTTGGGCGTCACGACTCCCCCGCCGACCGGCAGGTCCCTGGTGATCGGCGCCAGCTCCCCGTAGGTACGGGCGCTGTACGTGGCGTCCAGCCGCTCCTCGAACTCGGTCATGTCCAGGCGCCCCTCGGCGAGGGCGTCCCTGAGGACCTCGGCGACTCGTTCACGGTCGGCGTCGGATGCGCGGAGTTCCGGGGCGTCGTCGGTCATGTACAGCAGCCTACGAGGTCACCGCGCCGGAAACTACGCGCTCGAACGTTCCGCGTACATCTTGGCGATCACCGACTCGATGTCCGGCTCCCGCACCGACAGGTCCACCAGGGGATACTCCGCCGCGATCCGCGCCACCAGCCCCGCCGCCGACGCCGACGCCGGGAAGGCCAGCCACTGCCGCGGCCCCTCCACCCGCACCACCCGCGCGGGCGCGTCCACCACGACCGGCGGCAACTCCCGCTCCAGGTCCACCACCAGGGTGCGCTCGCTCTCCCCCGCCTCGTGCAGCCCGGCGAGCGGACCGTCGTACATCAGCCGCCCGTGGTCGATCACCATCACCCGGGAGCACAGCTGCTCGATGTCCTGAAGATCGTGCGTCGTCAGCAGCACCGTGGTGCCGCGCTCCGCGTTCAGGTCCCGCAGGAAGCCCCGCACCTTGGCCTTGGAGACCACGTCCAGGCCGATCGTCGGCTCGTCCAGGTACAGCACCTCCGGGTCGTGCAGCAGCGCCGCCGCGATGTCGCCGCGCATCCGCTGCCCCAGCGACAGCTGCCGCACCGGCACGTCCAGCAGCTCCTCCAGCTGGAGGAGTTCCACGCACCGGTCCAGGTTCTCGCGGTAGCGGGCGTCCGGGATGCGGTACATGCGGTGCACCAGCCGGTAGGAGTCGATCAGCGGCAGGTCCCACCACAGCGTCGTCCGCTGCCCGAACACCACCCCGATACGGCGCGCCAGCCGCGTCCGCTCCCGGGACGGATCGATGCCGGCCACCCGCAGCCGGCCACCGCTCGGCGTCAGGATGCCCGTCAGCATCTTGATCGTCGTCGACTTCCCGGCACCGTTCGGGCCGATGTAGCCGACCATCTCGCCGCGCGCCACGGAGAACGACAGCCCGTCCACGGCCCGCACCCGCCGCCGCTCCCGCTTCAGGAAACCGGTCCTCCTGCGCACGTCGAAGACCTTCTCCACCCCGACCAGCTCGATGTAGCCCGCCTCGGACCCCACGCCGTCCACCGCCTGTGCCAACGCCCTCAACTCCCCGTACTCCGGTACGAACGAAGCCCCGCCCGCCAGGCCTGCCCCGCCAGCGCGCAGCACGCCACGGCCACCAGCGGCGACGCGAACGCCACCCACCGGGGCAGGTCCAGCGGATACGGCCGCCCCAGCACGTAGCACGCCGGCAGCCAGTTCACGAAGGCCAACGGCACCACGAACGTCACCCCCCGCACCAGGTCCAGCGCGAACACCGTCGGCGGATACTGCAGCATCGTCGTCCCGCCGTAGGTGAAGGCGTTCGACACCTCCGAGGCGTCCTGCGCCACGAACTGGAACGCCGCCGCCGCCACGAACACGGCGCAGAAGATCGCCGCCCCGCTCAGCAGCATCACCGGTATCAGCAGCAGCTTCGCCACCGACCAGTCGACGTCCACGACCGCCAGCGCGTACCCCAGCACCAGCAGCCCCTGCACCACCCGGCCCAGCCGGCGCAACCCGAAGCGGTCCGCCGCCACCTGCGCCAGCACCGGCACCGGACGCACCAGCAACGTGTCCAGGGTGCCGTCCCGCACCCGGCGGCCCAGCCGCTCCATCGAACCGATCGCCAGGTCGGCCAGCCCGAAGGACACACCGGACAGCCCGTACAGCAGCGCCACCTCCGCCAGCGACCAGCCGCCCAACGCGTCGACCTGGGAGAACATCAGCAGGATCGCCACGAAGTCCAGCGCCGTCACCGCGAAGTTCCCGAGCGCCGTCAGCACGAAGGACGTCCGGTACGCCATCGTCGACCGCACCCACATCGTCACGATCAGGCCGTACACCCGCAGCCCCTCCGCGACCCGGCCCCGACCGTCCGCGTGCGCCGTCTCAGCCACCCTGCACCACCACCCGCCGCGTCGCCGCCGACTGCACCAGCCGCCCCACCGCCAGCAGCGCCACCGCCCACCCCGCCTGGAAGACGAACGTCCCCACCGCCCCGGCCCCCCCCAGCAGCACGTCCGCCGGCGCCTGGAGCAGCGACGACCACGGCAGCATGCGCACGACCTCGCCCAGCTCACCCGGGAACACGTTCAGCGGCAGCAGCATCCCCGAGCAGAACAGCCCCACGATCCACCCCATCTGCTTCACCCCCGTGCCGTCCAGCAGCCAGAACGCCGAGAGCGCCACCAGATAGCGCAATGCGAAACCCACCAGCATCGCCAGCACCACCGACACCAGGAACGCCGCCCACACGGACACCTCACCGGGCAGCTCCACCGGGAAGAACAACGAACCGAACACCAACGGCACCACCCCCCGCGCCACCAACTGGAACAGCGCCCGCCCCACGTCCGCCGCCAGCCACCACAGCTGAAGATCCACCGGCCGGTACAGATCCACCGCGACATCACCCGTACGGACGCGCTCCATCAGCTCGTCCTCGAAACCGCCGCCCCCGATCGCCAGCGCCGCCAGCAGGGCCTGCCCCAGCCACACGAACGTCACCGCCTGCGCCTGGTCGTAACCACCGAGCTGCGGTTTCTCGTCCCACAGGGCCAGGTACGTGTACACCAGCACCAGCCCGAAGACCGTGTTGGTGAACACCCCGGCGGCGGTGGCCACCCGATACGTCGCGTACCGTCGGAATCCCCCCGCCGCGACGGCCACGTACAACCGCCCCGAGCCCACGCCCACCGCACTCCCCCCGACCGGCACCGAAGCGCAGGAGCCTAGTGCGACGCCGACCGCCCGTGCCACGGATTTTCACGGGTGTGCCGTCGAGTGGGAACGGAACGCCCGGTGCGAGAGTCTTCTTCAGAGGGCGTCACCGGCATCAGGGGCGCCACAGGGCGCAGAAGCGTTGACAAGGCCGTGCGGGAGAAGACCGTACGACGCGAAACAGGAGTCCGTGCACGAGATGAGCGACGAGCCGCAGCCGCAGCAGCCGAACCAGGGCTGGGCCCCCAGAGAGCCACAGGCGGCCGGCTCCCCGGGGACCGACGGCCCGGGGATGCCGAAGAAGCCGAAGCGCCCCCGGCGCACCGGTTGGCGCCGGCTGATCCCGACCTGGCGCATCGCGCTCGGCGCCTGCGTCGTCGGCCTCCTCCTGATCGTCGGTGGCTTCTTCCTCGGCTACTCCCTGGTGCACATCCCGGCCGCCAACGCGCTCGCCCTCAAGCAGTCCAACGTCTACCTGTACGCCGACGGCAGCGTCCTCGCCCGCGACGGCGAGGTCAACCGCGAGAACGTCGGCCTCGCCCGCATCTCCAAGGAAGCCCAGCACGCCGTCCTGGCCGCCGAGGACCGCGACTTCTACACCGAGTCCGCCATCGACCCCGGGGCGATGGTGCGGGCCGGCTGGAACACCGCCACCGGCAAGGGCAAGCAGTCCGGCTCCACCATCACCCAGCAGTACGTCAAGAACTACTACCTCGCCCAGGAGCAGACCGTCACCCGCAAGGTGAAGGAGTTCTTCATCTCGATCAAGCTCGACCGGGAGAAGAGCAAGAGCGACATCCTCGAGGGCTACCTCAACACCAGCTTCTTCGGCCGCGGCGCCTACGGCATCCAGTCCGCCGCCCAGGCCTACTACGGCATCGACGCCAAGGACCTCACCGCCGCCCAGGGCGCCTACCTCGCCTCCCTGCTCAACGCGCCCAGCCAGTACGACGTCGTCGCCCACCCCGAGAACCGGCCCGCCGCCGAGGCCCGCTGGAACTACGTCCTGGACGGCATGGTCGCCAAGGGCTGGCTCAGCCCCGCCGAACGCGCCGCCGCGAAGTTCCCCGCCCCCAAGAAGTCCACCATCTCCACCGGCATGTCCGGCCAGCGCGGCTACGTCGTCAACATCGTCCGCGACGAGCTGATCCAGAACGGCATCGTCGACGAGGAGGAACTCGGCCGCGGCGGTTACCGCATCACCACCACCCTCCAGAAGGACAAGCAGGACGCCTTCGTGAAGGCCGTCGACGACAAGCTGATGTCCAAGCTGGACAAGGACCGCAAGGTCGACAGCTACGTCCGGGCCGGCGGCGCCTCCGTCGACCCGCGGACCGGCAAGGTCGTCGCGATGTACAACGGCATCGACTACGTCAAGCAGTACACACCCAACGCCGTCCGCCGCGACTTCCAGGTCGGCTCCACCTTCAAGCCCTTCGTCTTCACCTCGGCCGTCGAGAACCACTCCGAGACGCAGGACGGCCGCATGATCAACCCCAACACGATCTACGACGGCACCAGCGAACGCCCCGTACAGGGCTGGAGCGGCGGCCGCTACGCCCCGGAGAACGAGGACCACCACGACTACGGCGACGTGACCGTCCGGGAGGCCACCGACAAGTCCGTCAACGCCGTCTACGCGCAGATGGCCGTCGACGTCGGCTCCGACAAGGTCCAGCAGACCGCGATCGACCTCGGCCTCTCCAAGAACACCCCCGAACTGACCCCCTCCCCCTCCATCGCCCTCGGCGTGGCCACCGCCAGCCCCCTCGACATGGCGGAGGCCTACGCGACCCTCGCCAACCACGGCAGGCACGGCACCTACACGCTGGTCGAGAAGGTCATGAAGGACGGCAAGCAGGAGGTCGAGCTGCCCGAGCGGCGCGAGCGCCAGGCCGTCAGCCGCGAAGCCGCCGACACCACCACCTCCGTCCTGCGCAGCGTCGTCCAGAACGGCACCGCCACCGCCGCCCAGGCCGCGGGACGCCCCGCGGCCGGCAAGACCGGCACCGCCGAGGAGGACACCGCCGCCTGGTTCGCCGGCTACACCCCCGAGCTCGCCACCGTCATCTCGGTGATGGGCCAGGACCCGAAGACCGCCGCCCACAAGTCCCTGTACGGCGCCATGGGCCTCGCCCGCATCAACGGCGGCGGCGCACCCGCGGAGATCTGGGGCCAGTACACCCGCGACGCCCTGAAGGGCGAACCGGTCACCGACTTCGACCTCCAGCTCATGACCGGCGCCGACGTCACCGAGGCCCCCTCCGGCGAGGCCTCCGACGAACCGGGCTCCGGCGACGAGAGCGGCAGCGGCGACCCGGACGAGGGCTCGACCGGCGACGAGGACACCGGCGACGAGACCCCGGGCACCACCGGCGGCGGCAGCACCCCGCCGGGCGACACCGGGAACACCGGCACCGGCGACCCGTCCACCGGGGGCCCCACCACGGGCGGCGCCAGCACCGAACCGGGCCCCACGGGCGGCGGCGACGGCGGTGGGGACGACTCCTCGAACGGCGGCACCACCGAGGGCGGCGGGGACACCAGCGGCGCGGGCGGCGGGGACCCGGATACCGGGACGGTCGCCGGCATCCCCATCACCCCCCGGCGCCAGTGAGCGCCGAGCAGTCGGCGTCGCCGGGCGTCAGTGACCCGAGGTCGCCTTCAGGCCCACGACGGCGACCAGCAGCAGACAGATGAAGAAGATCCGGGCGGCGGTGACCGGCTCACCCAGCACCACCATGCCGAGCACCGCCGCACCGGCCGCGCCGATGCCCACCCACACGCCGTAGGCCGTACCGATGGGCAGCGTCCGGGCCGCGTACGACAGCAGGACCATGCTGGCGACGATCCCGGCACCGGTGAGCAGACTGGGGACGAGACGGGTGAAACCGTCCGTGTACTTCATCCCGATCGACCAGCCGACCTCGAGCAGACCGGCGACGAGCAGCAGAACCCAGGCCATGACAGGCACCTCCGTGAACGAACTGAACGGGGTGCGTCGTCTTTTCCTTCAGCCCGGTACGGCGCGTCTCGTCGGGGTCCCTCCAACCTAGCAAAAACGGACCGGAGGGGCCGGTGACCTCGATCACCAGCCCCTCCGGTCCGTTCCCTACCGCCGGTTCAGAGGTACAACCCGGTCGAATCCTCCGACCCCTCGAACCGGTCCGCGGCCACCGCGTGCAGGTCGCGCTCGCGCATCAGCACATAGCCGACGCCCCGCACCTCGACCTCCGCGCGGTCCTCCGGGTCGTACAGCACCCGGTCGCCCGGCTCCACGGTCCGTACGTTCTGCCCCACCGCGACGACCGCGGCCCAGGCCAGCCGCCGGCCGACCGCCGCCGTGGCGGGGATCAGGATGCCGCCCCCCGAACGCCGCTCACCCTCACCGGCGTCCTGCCGCACGAGTACGCGGTCGTGCAGCATCCGGATGGGCAGCTTGTCGTCCGGGGAACCGTGCTCGTTCTTCCTGTCGCTCACGCCCTGAACCTACCTGCCCCGGCTCAGCGCCCGCGCCGCCGGGTACCGCCCAGGGCCAGCAGCCCCACGACGCCGACGACCACGAGCGCGACGGGCAGGACGCGCTCCATCCGCGGTGCGCCCTTCTCGTCCACGAACTGCGACTTCACATCGCTGACCACACGATTGACCCCGACATAGGCCCGCCCGAGGGTGTGGTCGACGCTGGAAGCGACCTTGGCCTTCGCATCGCCCACGATCGTCTTCGGGTGCACCCGCATGCCGAGCTCGTCGAGGGTCTCGGCCAGCACCTCGCGGCGGCGCTTGATGTCCGCCTCGATCTGCGCCGGGGTCCTGCTGTCCGACGTGTCCGCCACCGTACGCCTCCGCTGTCTTCTGACACTGTCCCGGACAGTCTGTCAGCTACTCGGTCCTCCGCACTGTCAGGACCCCCCGTTACGCTGGATCGATGAGCGAGCGACTCCAGCCCGGGGACCCGGCCCCCGCCTTCACCCTCCCGGACGCCGACGGCAACGAGGTGTCCCTGTCGGACCACGAGGGCCGCAAGGTCATCGTCTACTTCTACCCTGCTGCCCTTACCCCCGGCTGCACCAAGCAGGCCTGCGACTTCACGGACAACCTGGAGCTGCTGGCCGGCGCCGGGTACGACGTGATCGGCATCTCCCCCGACAAGCCGGAGAAGCTGGCCAGGTTCCGCGACACGGAGTCCCTGAAGGTCACCCTCCTCGCCGACCCGGACAAGAAGGTCCTGGACGCCTACGGCGCCTTCGGCGAGAAGAAGAACTACGGCAAGACGTACATGGGCGTCATCCGCTCCACGATCGTCGTCGACGAACAGGGCAAGGTCGAACGCGCCCTGTACAACGTCCGCGCGACGGGCCACGTAGCCAAGATCATCAAGGACCTGGGCATCTGACCCTCCTGCCGACGGGCCCGTACCGGAAGCGTCCGGTACGGGCCCTTCCGCTTTCCGCGCGCGACTGTCCGATAAACGGTTCGTTACTCCGTACGAGGCTACGTACGCGTGGTCGGGATACGGAGGGGACGGGGCCATGGGGAACAGCACGTACACGCGGGAGCGGCTCGCAGAAGCCGTTGCCGAGGCCCGCAACTGGGCCGATCTGGCGCGGCGGCTGGGGCTTCGCGTGAGCGGCGGGCAGCGCCGGGTACTGCAGGAGAAGGTCGCCGCGTACGACCTCAGCACCAGCCACTTCGGCAAGCTCAGCCCGTGGCGCAAGTATCCGGACGCCGCCATCGCGGAGGCTGCCGCATCCTCGTCCTCGCTCCGCGAAGTAGCCATTTCCCCGGGTTCAGAGGCCCCGAACCGCACTTGCCTTTCACGTCGGAGGAGCTGGACGCGGCAGCCGCGACGGCGACGAGCATCCGTGGTGTGGCTCGGACCCTCGGCATCCCGGACGACGGCCGCTCTCGCGCTGCCCTCCGGCGGATGCTGCGCGATCAAGGCGTCGAGACAGGCCACTTCTCCCACCGGCGAGTGGCTGTTCCCGAGGAGGACTTGCGCCACGCGGTCGAGCACGCGTCGAGTTACGCGGATGTCCAGCGGCATCTCGGGCTGGAGGTCAACGGCACCAACCACAGGCGTGTCCGCAGAGCATCCGCTCGGCTCGGTCTCGACACGAGTCACTTCACCCGCAGGTCCTGGGCTCGACCGGAACGCCCCGCGCCCGAGCCCCTCGCCCGCCGGGTACTCGCCGTCCTGCCGCCGAGTGCAGGACGGACGAACAGGACGCAGCTCCACCGGGCCCTGAGCGAGCTCGGTGTGCCGTACGCGTGCGAGACGTGCGGCAACACCGGGGAGTGGCTGGGACGACCCGTCACCTTGCAGATCGACCACGTCAACGGCGACTGGCGGGACAACCGTGCCCGGAATCTGCGCTATCTCTGCCCCAACTGTCACGCCCTCACGGAGACCTGGTGCCGGCGGAAGAACAAGGCGCCCCTCGCCCAGGGGGCCGTGCCGCCCGTAGACTGACCACCGTCGGTCGAGCACGATGACCGTTTTTGAGCGGCCGTGATGGAATTTGGCAGTCATGCTGGGTTTAGGTCCCAGTGGGTTCACACCCGTGTGGGTTCGAGTCCCACCGGCCGCACATGCAGGAGGGGCCCCCGACGGGGAGGCCCCTCCCCCGCTTTCAGCCCAACAGCTCCCGTACCGCCGGTACCAGTGCGCGGAAGGCCTTGCCTCGGTGGCTGATGGCGTTCTTCTCGTCCGCGGTCAGTTCCGCGCAGGTGCGGGTCTCGCCGTCCGGCTGGAGGATCGGGTCGTAGCCGAAGCCGCCCGTGCCGGCCGGGGTGTGGCGGAGGGTGCCGCGGAGTTGGCCCTCGACGACGCGTTCCGTGCCGTCGGGCAGGGCCAGGGCGGCCGCGCAGGCGAAGTGGGCGCCGCGGTGCTCGTCGGCGATGTCGCCGATCTGGGCGAGGAGGAGGTCGAGGTTGGCCTTGTCGTCGCCGTGGCGGCCGGCCCAGCGGGCGGAGAAGATGCCGGGCGCGCCGTTGAGGACGTCGACGCAGAGGCCGGAGTCGTCGGCGACGGCGGGGTGGCCGGTGGCGCGGGCGAGGGCGTGGGCCTTGAGGAGGGCGTTCTCGGCGAAGGTGACGCCGGTTTCCCTGACGTCGGGGATCTCCGGGTAGGCGTCCGCGCCGACGAGGTCGTGGGGCAGGCCCGCGTCGGCGAGGATGGCGTTGAGTTCGGTGATCTTTCCGGCGTTGCGGGTGGCGAGGATCAGGCGGGTCATGGGGTCAGTATCCCGGGCGTCCGCCGGTCCGCTCGCACCCGCTCCCGCTACGGCGTGCAGACCTTGGTCAGTTCGCCCGCCGCGTCGGTGACGGGGCTGAGGTCGGGGGTCTCGTCGCCGTTCTCGACCGAGGTGCGGACGTTGTCGACGGCCTTGCCGAGGTCGTCGACGGCCTTTTCCACGTCCGTGTTCTCGGTCTTGTCGCCGATCTTGTCGAGGTTCTGGTCTATGGAGGTGAGGGATTCCTGGAGCTGCGTCGGGTCGTTGGACGCGTTCTCGACGGCCTGTTGGAGGGCGGTGACGCTGTCGGCGATGGCGTCGGCGGTCTGGACGCAGTCGAGGGCCTTGTCGACGGCGTCGCAGCCGGTGGTGAGTCCGGCCGTCAGGGCGAAGGTCGCCACGGCTGCGGCGGCGACGGTGGTGCGGCGAAGGCGGCGGTGGCGGCTCGCGGCCATGGGTCTCGGTCCTCCCCTGGGACAGGGCCGGGCGGCCCGTGTGCGTGCGGTGCGGCGTCGGGCGTACGGCGGGTGCGGCCGTACGCCCGGGGAACTCCTGTGTCGCTGTGTCGCTGTGTCGCTGTACTGCTAGTGACGCGGTGGTGGGCGGTGGAGTTGCGCGTCCGGGCCGCCGTTCTTGATGCGCCCTTGGTGCGCTCTTTACCTTTCGAGGGTCGCGTCGAGTGCCTTGCGCTGGAGGTCGGCCAGTTCGGCGCAGCCGCCGGCGGCGAGGTCGAGGAGGGCGTTGAGTTCGGCGCGGTCGAAGGGCTCGGCCTCGGCGGTGCCCTGGACCTCGACGAAGCGGCCGTCGCCGGTGCAGACGACGTTCATGTCGGTGTCGGCGCGGACGTCTTCCTCGTAGCGGAGGTCGAGGAGCGGGGTGCCGTCGACGATGCCGACGGAGACGGCGGAGACGGTGCCGGTGAGGGGCTTGCGGCTGGGCCTGATGAGCTTCTTGGTGGTCTGGGCCCAGGTGATGGCGTCGGCGAGGGCGACGTAGGCGCCGGTGATGGCGGCGGTGCGGGTGCCGCCGTCGGCCTGGAGGACGTCGCAGTCGAGGACGATGGTGTTCTCGCCGAGCGCCTTGTAGTCGATGACGGCGCGCAGGGAGCGGCCGATGAGGCGGCTGATCTCGTGGGTGCGGCCGCCGATGCGGCCCTTGACGGACTCGCGGTCGCCGCGGGTGTTGGTGGCGCGGGGCAGCATGGCGTACTCGGCGGTGACCCAGCCTTCGCCGCTGCCCTTGCGCCAGCGGGGGACGCCTTCGGTGACGGAGGCGTTGCAGAGGACCTTGGTGTCGCCGAAGGAGACGAGGACGGAGCCTTCGGCGTGCTTGCTCCAGCCGCGTTCGATGGTGACGGGGCGGAGCTGCTGGGGGGTGCGGCCGTCGATGCGTGACATGCGGGTGAGCCTAGCGGGACATGGGGAGGGGCCCTTCCGGTGGTGCTCGGCGGGAAGGGCCCCTGGGTGCGCCGGTGGGGCGCTTACATCATGTCTTCGATCTCGGCCGCGAGCGGGTCGGCGTCGGTGCCGATGACGACCTGGATGGCGGTGCCCATCTTGACGACGCCGTGGGCGCCGGCGGCCTTGAGGGCGGCTTCGTCGACCAGCGCGGGGTCGTTGACCTCGGTACGGAGGCGGGTGATGCAGCCTTCGATCTCGTCGATGTTGTCGATGCCGCCGAGGCCGGCGACGATCTTCTCAGCCTTGCTGGCCATGTTCCTTCTCCCTGATCCGGACCGCTTTGTCGCAGTAACCCACAGTTGGCCCATCTTCGCGAGCCATCGGAGGTGGTGTACCGAATGATGGCGTCACGGCGGCGGAACCGACCGTCAACTGGTCTACACCAGTGTACCGGCGACCGGATGGAGACCGGATGAGTGCCGACAGCGCGGTCAGTCCCGCTCGCGCCCGCTGGAACACGTTGTTCCAGGGCTTGCAGAAGATGGGGCGCAGTCTTCAGTTGCCCATCGCGGTTCTGCCCGCCGCGGGCATCCTCAACCGGCTGGGGCAGCCGGACGTCTTCGGCGACGACGGTCTGGGCTGGACGAACGTCTCGAAGGTGATGACCGGTGCGGGCGGTGCGCTGCTCGACGGTTCGCTGGGGCTGCCGCTGCTGTTCTGCGTGGGCGTGGCCATCGGCATGGCCAAGAAGGCGGACGGTTCGACGGCGCTGGCGGCGGTGGCGGGGTTCCTCGTCTACTGGAACGTGCTGCGGCAGTTCCCGGAGGACTGCCCGGAGGGGGCGGAGGCGATCCCCCAGATCGGCTGTCGGCTCACCGACGGGTCGGAGACGGTGACGGCGTTCACGTACCAGAATCCGGGCGTCTTCGGCGGCATCGT
This sequence comes from Streptomyces sp. NPDC041968, assembly GCF_055589025.1. NCBI lineage: Bacteria > Bacillati > Actinomycetota > Actinomycetes > Kitasatosporales > Streptomycetaceae > Streptomyces > Streptomyces sp. NPDC041968. The sequence continues at coordinate 1,136,269 of NZ_JBVJCB010000001.1, forward strand.
GATCGGGTTGCTGGCGGCGTACTTCTGGCAGCGCTTCCACCGCACGAGGCTGGTCGACTGGCTGGGCTTCTTCAACGGGCGCCGGCTGGTGCCGATCATCATGGCGTTCGCGGCGATCGTGTTCGCGGCGCTGTGCCTGTGGGTGTGGCCGCCGATCGGCAGTGCGCTGGAGAGCTTCAGCGACTGGCTGAACGGTCTGGGCGCGTGGGGCTCGGGCATCTTCGGCGTGGCGAACCGGGCGTTGCTGGTGATCGGCCTGCACCAGTTCCTGAACGTGCCGATGTGGTTCCAGTTCGGTTCGTACACGAAGCCGGACGGCACGGTGGTGCACGGTGACATCAACATGTTCCTGGCGGGCGACCCGACGGCGGGGCAGTTCACGACGGGCTTCTTCCCGATCATGATGTTCGCGCTGCCGGCGGCGGCGCTGGCGATCACGCACTGCGCGAAGCCGCACCGCCGCAAGGAGGTCGGCGGCCTGATGCTGTCGGTGGCGCTGACGTCGTTCGTGACCGGGATCACGGAACCGCTGGAGTACTCGTTCCTGTTCATCGCGCCGTTGCTGTACGCGGTGCACGCGGTGCTGACGGGTGTGTCGATGGCGGTGACGTGGGCGCTGGGGGTGAAGGACGGGTTCAGTTTCTCGGCGGGGCTGATCGACTACGTCATCAACTGGAACCTGGCGACGAAGCCGTGGCTGATCATTCCGATCGGCCTGTGCTTCGCGGTGGTGTACTACGCGATCTTCCGGTTCGCGATCACGAAGTTCGATCTGAAGACGCCGGGGCGGGAGCCGGAGGACGAGGTGGAGGACGTGGCGAAGGGCTAGCGTCGCGTAGGCTTTCGGGCGTGGTCTTCCAAGGCCCCCGGACCTGGTCCGGGGGCCTTCGGCATGCCTTCGCGCAGGGTGGGGGCGGGGGGCTGGATCCGGTACTGCGTGTAGTGCCGCGGTCGCGGAACAGCGGGTTCCTTACACGGCCTTCATCGTGCTACAACAGGTCTACACCACTGAGTGGTTTAGACCTGCGACGACGCCGTCCTCTTCCTTCCCGTGCGACCGGGCGGCGCGCCCTGTCCCCCTGGAGGATGTTGTGACCACGCCCAGCGCCGCGCCCGCGGCAGAGAAGAAGAAGGGCGCCGGTGTGATGGCTGTGCTGCAGCGCATCGGCCGCAGCCTGATGCTGCCGGTCGCGGTGCTGCCCGCCGCCGCCCTGCTGGTGCGCCTCGGCAACACCGACATGCTGGGCCGCCCGGAGTTCCCCACGTTCCTGACGAAGATCGCCGGGTTCATGGCGGCGGGCGGCAACGCCATCCTCGACAACATGGCGCTGCTGTTCGCGGTGGGCATCGCCATCGGCTTCGCCAAGAAGTCGGACGGCTCCACGGCGCTCGCGGCCGTCGTCGGCTACCTGGTCTTCAAGAACGTACTGGCCACGTTCACCGACAAGAACCTCCCGCAGGTGGCGCAGGCCGTCGACGGCAAGGTCGTCATGACCGACGCGCCGGTGGACGCCAAGGTCCTCGGCGGTGTGGTCATGGGCATCGTGGTGGCGCTGCTCTACCAGCGCTTCTACCGCACCAAGCTGCCCGACTGGGCGGGCTTCTTCGGCGGCCGCCGGCTGGTCCCGATCCTGTCGGCCTTCGCGGGCCTGGTCCTCGGCATCGTCTTCGGTTACATCTGGCCGGTGCTCGGCACCGCCCTGCACAACTTCGGTGAGTGGCTGGTCGGCTCCGGTGCCGTCGGCGCGGGCATCTTCGGTGTCGCCAACCGCGCGCTGATCCCGATCGGCATGCACCACCTGCTGAACTCCTTCCCCTGGTTCCAGGCGGGCTCGTACGAGGGCAAGAGCGGCGACATCGCCCGCTTCCTGGCCGGTGACCCGTCCGCGGGCCAGTTCATGACGGGCTTCTTCCCGATCATGATGTTCGCGCTGCCGGCCGCCTGCCTGGCGATCGTGCACTGCGCCCGTCCCGAGCGCCGCAAGGTCGTGGGCGGCATGATGTTCTCGCTCGCGCTGACGTCCTTCGTCACCGGTGTGACCGAGCCGATCGAGTTCACCTTCATGTTCATCGCGCCGGTGCTGTACGCCATCCACGCGGTGCTCACGGGTGTCTCGATGGCGCTGACCTGGGCGCTGGGCATGAAGGACGGCTTCGGCTTCTCGGCCGGCGCGGTCGACTTCTTCCTGAACCTGGGCATCGCGAGCAACCCGTGGGGCCTGGCCCTGGTCGGCCTGTGCTTCGCGGCGGTCTACTACGTGGTCTTCCGGTTCGCGATCACGAAGTTCAACCTGCCGACGCCCGGCCGCGAGTCGGACGAGGAGATCGCCGAGCTGCAGAAGGCGGAGGGCAAGTAGCCCCGCACGCGTCTCGCACGGAGGCGGGCCCGGTCCAGGTGACCGGGCCCGCCTCCGTCGTCGTGCGTCAGATCTCGTACACCGCGCCCGCGGCGGCGACCTCGACCCGTCCGTCGTAGACCTCGCGCGCGTCGGCGAGGTTGACCCGGGGGTCGGTCCACGGCGGGATGTGGGTGAGGACCAGACTGCGGGCGCCGGCGCGGGCGGCGGTCTCGCCCGCCTCGCGGCCGTTGAGGTGCAGGTCGGGGATGTTCTCCTTGCCGTGCGTGAACGCGGCCTCGCACAGGAACAGGTCGGTGTCGCGGGCGAGTTCGTCCAGCACGGGGGTGACGCCCGTGTCGCCGGAGTAGGTCAGCGACCTGCCGTCGTGCTCGACGCGGATGGCGTAGGCCTCCACGGGGTGCGCGACGCGCTCGGTGTGCACGGTGAAGGGGCCGACCTCGAAGGTGGACGGCTTGACCGTGTGGAAGTCGAAGACCTCGCTCATGGACGAGGCGGTGGGGGTGTCGGCGTAGGCGGTGGTGAGCCGGTGCTCGGTGCCCTCGGGTCCGTAGACCGGGAGGGGGTCGCAGCGGCCGCCCTCGTGCCGGTAGTAGCGCGCCACGAAGTAGGCGCACATGTCGATGCAGTGGTCGGCGTGCAGGTGGCTGAGGAAGATCGCGTCGAGGTCGTAGAGACCGCAGTGGCGCTGCAGCTCGCCGAGGGCACCATTGCCCATGTCGAGGAGCAGCCGGAAGCCGTCGGCCTCGACGAGGTAGCTCGAGCAGGCCGATTCCGCGGACGGGAACGACCCCGAGCAGCCGACGACGGTGAGCTTCATGAAGCAGAAACCTCCGCTGGCGCGTGTGGAGAGACGGGGGTCGTGCGGTTTGTCGAGCGTAAGGCGCAAAACCTGTGGTCGCTCCTCCGCCAGGGGCCGTTGTGGGCGAACTCACCTGCGGTGTCACCGGTTCGGCTGGACGTGGGGCGCGTGAGGCCATCGAGGGGGCGCGCGGTGGTGGTGCGCGCCGGTACGGTCGTCGCATGGACAGGTCCTGGTGGCTCGCCCTCGCGGCGGTGGTACTGCTCGCACTCGTCGCCACGGTCGTCGACGGCTGGGGCCGCGGGCGGCGGCCGCCCCCTCGGCCGGACGGCAGCCGGCGTCCGCCGGGGCGGCCGACGGGGCCCCGGGGACGGGTGGCCCGGCCCCGGCCCGCGGAGATCTGGTGGGCGAACGTGCCGTACGAGGACACCGGGGGCGCGAAGGACCGGCCGTGTCTGGTGATCTCGGTGCACGGGCGGCGCGCGCTCGTCGCGAAGATCACCACGCGGCACCGGGAAGGGCGGGCCGGGGTGATCACCCTGCCGCCGGGCTCGGTCGGGGACGCGCGGGGGCGGACGAGCTTCCTGGAGACCGACGAGCTGCGCCGGGTACCGGTGCGGGACTTCCGGCGCCGGGTGGGCGAGGTGGACCGGGCCCTGTGGGACCAGGTCCGTCACCTGGCCCGGTGAGGAACCGGGTACGCCACCTCGCCCGGTGACGCCTCAGGCCCAGAGCTGGCCCTGGAGGGTCTCGATGGCTTCCTCGGTGGTGGCGGCCGTGTAGACGCCGGTGGAGAGGTACTTCCAGCCGCCGTCGGCGACGACGAAGACGATGTCCGCGCTCTCGCCGGCCTTCACCGCCTTCTTCCCGACGCCGATCGCGGCGTGCAGGGCGGCGCCGGTGGAGACGCCCGCGAAGATGCCCTCCTGCTGGAGGAGTTCGCGGGTGCGGGTGACCGCGTCGGCGGAGCCCACCGAGAAGCGGGTGGTGAGGACGGAGGCGTCGTACAGCTCGGGTACGAAGCCCTCGTCGAGGTTGCGCAGCCCGTACACCAGGTCGTCGTAGCGCGGTTCGGCGGCGACGATCTTCACGTCCGGCTTGTGCTCGCGCAGGTAGCGGCCGACGCCCATCAGGGTGCCCGTGGTGCCGAGGCCGGCCACGAAGTGAGTGAGGGACGGCAGGTCGGCGAGGATCTCGGGGCCGGTGCCGGCGTAGTGGGCGCCGGCGTTGTCCGGGTTGCCGTACTGGTAGAGCATCACCCAGTCCGGGTGCTCGGCGGAGAGTTCCTTCGCGACGCGCACGGCGGTGTTGGAGCCGCCCGCGGCCGGCGAGGAGATGATCTCCGCGCCCCACATGGCGAGCAGGTCCCGGCGTTCCTGCGAGGTGTTCTCGGGCATCACGCAGACGATCCGGTAGCCCTTGAGCCGGGCGGCCATGGCGAGGGAGATACCGGTGTTGCCGCTGGTGGGTTCCAGGATCGTGCAGCCCGCGGTGAGGCGGCCGTCCTTCTCGGCCTGCTCGATCATGTGGAGCGCGGGGCGGTCCTTGATCGAGCCGGTCGGGTTGCGGTCCTCCAGCTTGGCCCAGATGCGGACGTCGTCGGACGGCGAGAGCCGCGGCAGGCGCACCAGAGGGGTGTTGCCCACCGCGGCCAGCGGGGAGTCGTAACGCATCCCGATCAGGCCATACCGCCGGCCACGGCCGGCAGGATCGTGATGCTGTCGCCGTCGGTCAGCTTGGTGTCGATGCCGTCGAGGAAGCGGACGTCCTCGTCGTTCAGGTAGACGTTGACGAAGCGGCGCAGCTGCTCCCCGTCCACGATCCGGGCCTGGATGCCCGCGTGCCGGGTCTCCAGGTCGGCGAAGAGCTTGGCGAGGGTGTCCCCGTTGCCCTCCACCGCCTTCTGGCCGTCGGTGTACTGGCGGAGGATGGTCGGGATGCGGACCTCGATGGCCATGGCTGAGGGCTCCTGTCGGAAGGTGTCGTGGGTTCGGTCAGGCGCGCGGCGGCACGCGGCAGCCCGCCGCGGCTCACGGCCGTACGGCGGCGGCGGAAGTCAACAGATGGCGCTGTTCAGCCTGCACAGGTCGACGTGCAGGCGCGCCACGAGCAGCGTGCCCGGCGCCTTTTCGCTCACGTCGAGAAGAACCATGGGCTCATCGTATCGATTCCCGGTCCGGCCCCCGGAGTGTGATCTCACCCTGCGGACATGATTCATCCGCCATGCGGGACGCACCCGGGATCAGTACGCCTCCACGACCTTGACCTCCTCCTCCGTCACCTCGCCTTCCAGGATCCGGAACGACCGGAACTGGAAGTCGCCGGCGCCGTCGGTGTCCGCCGTGGAGACCAGGACGTAGTGGGCGCCGGGTTCGTTGGCGTAGGTGATGTCGGTGCGGGAGGGGTAGGCCTCGGTGGCGGTGTGGGAGTGGTAGATGACCACCGGCTCCTCGTCGCGGTCGTCCATCTCGCGGTACAGCTTCAGCAGGTCCTGGGAGTCGAACTCGTAGAAGGTCGGGGAGCGCGCGGCGTTCAGCATCGGGACGAACCGCTCGGGGCGGCCCTCGCCCACCGGCCCGGCCACCACGCCGCACGCCTCGTCGGGGTGGTCCTCGCGCGCGTGGGCGACGATCTGGTCGTACAGGGCCTGGGTGATGGTCAGCATGCGGCCAGGATAAGCAGAGGGCCGGTCCGTACCGATGGGTGGTACGGACCGGCCCGTATGCCGGACATCCTGAGCGGCGGCCGCGCTGGGGTGCCACGAGCACCCCGTGCGGCCGGACGTCCTCGGTGCGCGCGAACGCGCTGGTCGGAGTCTGTCGGCCGGGGTGGCCGTCAGACGATCTTCTCCATCTCCGGCTCGTCGCGCCGCTCGGTGATCTCCGGGTTGCGGCTCTTGAGCACGGCCCAGCCGATACCGAGCGCGACGGCCCAGCCGGCCATCACGTAGAGGCAGACGCGGGCGTCGGCGTCGAGGGCGATCAGGCAGGTGACGAAGAGCAGGAAGGCGATGGCGACGTAGGAGCAGACCGAGCCGCCCGGCGCCGGGAAGGAGGAGGCGGGCAGGCGGCCCGCGACGACCTTGCGGCGGTAGAGGACGTGGCTGATCAGGATCATCAGCCAGGTCCAGATGCCGGCGGCGGTGGCGATGGAGGTGACGTAGCCGAAGGCCTTCTCCGGGACGACGTAGTTGAGGACCACGCCGATGCCCATGAAGATCACCGAGACGCCGATGCCGATGGCCGGGGTCTTGGTCGACGACAGCCGGTTGAAGATCTTCGGGGCCTCGCCGTTGTCCGCCAGGGAGCGCAGCATGCGGCCCGTGGAGTACATGCCGGAGTTGCAGGACGACAGGGCGGCGGTGAGCACGACGAAGTTCACGATGCCCGCGCCGGCCGGGATGCCGATGACCGTGAAGGCCTTCACGAAGGGGCTGACGCCCTCGGCGAACTCGGTCCACTTGACCACGGCCAGGATGACGGTGAGGGCGCCGACGTAGAACAGCGCGATGCGCCAGGGCAGGGTGTTGATCGCCTTGGGGAGGGTCTTCTCCGGGTTCTCGGACTCACCGGCGGTGACGCCGACCAGCTCGACGGCGAGGTAGGCGAACATGACGCCCTGGAGGGTCATCAGGGACGAGCCGATGCCCTTGGGGAAGAAGCCGTCGAACTCCCACAGGTTGGAGACGGCGGCGGTGTCGCCGGCCTGGCTGAAGCCGAGGGTGAGGACGCCGACACCGATGACGATCATGCCGATGATGGCGGTGACCTTGACCATCGAGAACCAGAACTCGATCTCGCCGAACAGCTTCACCGAGATCAGGTTGGCCACGAACAGCAGGACCAGGAAGACCAGGGCGGAGACCCACTGCGGGATGTCCGGGAACCAGTAGTGGATGTAGATGGCGGCGGCGGTGAGTTCCGCCATGCCGGTGACCACCCACATCAGCCAGTACGTCCAGCCGGTGAAGTAACCGAAGAAGGGGCCGAGGAACTCGCGCGAGTACTCGGCGAAGGAGCCGGAGACCGGTCGGTAGAGGAGCAGCTCGCCGAGCGCCCGCATGATGAAGAAGATGATCACGCCCGCGAGGGCGTACATGAGGATGATGCTGGGGCCGGCCTTGGCGATGTTGGCCCCGGCGCCCAGGAAGAGGCCGACGCCGATGGCGCCGC